>JBOGFJ010000092.1:0-7302 GCA_050743385.1 Acidimicrobiia bacterium | reverse complement strand
ACGAGTTCGGCACCACATCGGAGCAGCTGGGTGAGATCGCGGCGGGCGTGCGGGAGTTCGCCGGCCTCAACCCGAATGCGATGTACCGCGATCCGATCACCGCCGACGACGTGGTGAGCTCGCGGATGATCGCCGACCCGCTGCACAAGCTCGATTGCTGCGTGATCTCGGACGGCGGTGGCGCGTTCATCATGACCACGGCCGAGCGGGCGCGCGACCTGCGGCAACCGCCGGTGTACGTGTTGGGCGCGGCGGGGGCGCAGACGCACTGGAACATCAGCCAGATGCCCGACTACACCGTCACGGGCGCGGCCAAGGCGGGACCGATCGCGTTCGAGCAGGCCGGCGTGACACCCGCCGACATCGACGCGATCCAGTTCTACGACAGCTTCACGATCACCGCGCTGCTGCTGCTCGAGGACCTCGGCTTCTGTCCCAAGGGCGAGGGTGGCAAGTTCGTCGAGGAGGGGCATCTCCGGAAGGGTGCCGACCTGCCGCTCAACACCGACGGCGGCGGGCTGTCGTCCTGCCACCCCGGGATGCGGGGGATCTTCCTGATCATCGAGGCGGCGCGCCAGCTGCGAGGTCAGGGCGGCGACGCCCAGGTGCCCGACTGCAAGCTCGCCCTCGCGTGCGGGTCGGGCGGATGGCTGTCCGCCATCGGCACCGTCATCATGGGGAGCGACGCACCGTGAGCCCCGATCTCGTGGACGCGGGCGACTGGACCCGTCCGATCCCGCGCCCCGACGCCGTGTCGGCGCCGTACTGGGAGGCGGCGGCGCGCGGCGAGCTGCTCGTGCAGGAATGCCCGCAATGCGGGCACCGGCAGTTCTACCCCCGCACGGTGTGCACAGACTGCGGCGCCGACCCGGAGTGGCTCACCTGCTCGGGGAAGGGGACGCTGCACACGTTCACCGTCATCCGCCAGAACCACGCCAAGCCGTTCAAGGACGAGCTGCCCTACGTCGTCGCCGTCGTCGACCTCGAGGAAGGCCCGCGCATGATGGGCAACCTCACCGGCTGTGACCCCGACGACGTGCACATCGGGATGCCCGTCGAGGTCTACTTCGTGGCCGCCGACGAAGGCGTCGCCGTTCCCTTCTGGCGCCCACGCCCTGGCTGACCCCCACGAACCTGCGCGCTGTTCGCGCTCGAAGCGGCGCGCGGGGCGCGCAGGTTCGGGTGCTCGCCCGGCGGGAAGTCGCGAAGCCGTCTGTCATCTCCCTGACGCGGTCAAGGCGTGGTCGAGCAGCTCGTCCCTCGTGAGCGAGCGACCGGTAGCCCGAAGGCGTTCGTGCGCCCTCGGGCCGAGGCGGCGCTCGATGAGGTCCCGTGCCGTCTCCAGCCGGACGGCTTCGGCCCCGTAGGCCTGCGACCCGTGGGCGTCGGCTGCGCCGATGATCACACCGGCGACGTCCTCACGGCCGGAGCGTGTGAGGTACTCGGCGAAGTTCCTCAGCGTCGCCCACTGGTGGTTCCAATCGCCCCGGGCGCGCCAGTGCCGGACGGCGGAGCCGAACTCCTCGTCCGCGCCGGTCGGGTCGGCGGATCGCGCCCGGATCGACGTGATCGTCACGAGCGCCACCCCCTCGGCCAGTGAGCTGGTGCTGGTGACGGCCCGGTCGTGGGCTCGGCGGAGCAGCTCCAACGCCAGCTCGGGGTCGGACTCGCTGAGCAGCTCGCCTTCGAGGTAGTCCGCGTACGCGAGCAGCGTCGGTGCGCCGACCCGACGGCTGATTGCCCTTTGCACCTTCGCGATGTCGAGCGCGGTGTCGCGATCGCCGCCGTACCCGATCGCGAGGGCGTGGAGGATGTGGCCGACAGCAATGATGTACGGGTCAGCGGCAGCCTCGGCCGAGGCGACGATGTTTCGCGCCGCCGACGCGGTCGTGGCGAGGTCGCCACTCTGCAGACCGAGATTGGCGACGACGAGCTCGACATGGGCCACCGGCGGGCCGTCGATGGTTCTCGCTCGCTCGGCGTACGCCCACGCTCGGTCGTGATCGTCGGTGTGCATGGCACCCAGCGCGGCGACCGCCAGCACCCTGGCCGCGAGCGGATGGGCGTCACCGAACTCGTCGAGCGCCTCGTCCGCCCACTCCGCGATGTCGAGACGGAGGCGGTCGTAGACGAGGTGGAACATCGACGCCGCGATGGTCATCGCGGCGTCAGCGTCGCCGCGCGCGATCGCGGCTCGGTGGGCGGCTCGCAGGTCGACGATCTCTGCGTCCGCGACCGCCGTCCAGCGCACCTCGTCGGTGGTACGCAGCCCGGCATCGACCTGCAGCGACCGCGCGCGGAACGTCTCCACGAACTGCGCCTCGACATCCCGCGCATCGTCTCGCTGCCCGAGGCGTGCCCGCCCGACGGCGCGGATCGTGTCCAGCATCTTCAGGCGACGGCCGGCGCCGGTGTCGACGGCGCACACGAGGGAACGCTCGCGCAGGGACCGCAAGCGACCGACGTACGCCGGATCTGCGCCTCGACTCTCGAGGAGGCTGCTCGCGGTCTCGAGGACGAACGGTCCCCGGAACATCGAGAGACGTTCGAACGTCGTGCGTTCGTCGTCGTCGAGCAGATCGACAGACCGAGCGACGCTCGACGCGAGATCACCCTCGGGGCCGCCGAGCACCGTGAGCGGATCGTCGATGACGCCGAGGAGCGCCTCGGCCGAGAGGCTCCGCAACGAGCCCGCAACCATCTCGATGGTGAGGGGAAGACGGTCGACCGAGCGGCAGAGGGTGTCGAGCACCTCCCGCCCCGGCGGCTCCATCCCGGCATCGACCACCCGAGCACGCAGCAGCTCGGCGGCCTCGTCGCCACCCAGTGGCTCGATCTCGATCAGTCGTTCGCCGGCCACGCCGACCGGTATGCGACTCGTCGCGAGCACCCGCAGCTCGGGGCAGCGCCGCGTCAGGCGAGTCCCGAGGTCGACGACGGTGGGGGCAACGATCTCACAACCGTCGAGTACGAGCACCGTGCCGGGCGCGGCGAGACGGGTCGCGACGCGATCGAGGTAGGGCGGTTGGAGCGGCACGCCCGCGGCTCGGGCCAGGGTCACCTCGACGTCGGCGGTGTCGGCCTCGGTGAGATCGCAGAACACCACGGGGCCGACGGCTCGCCCGAGGGCCTCGATGGCCAACCGCGTCTTTCCCACGCCACCGGGACCGACCAGAGTCGCCCAACCCGGCGACCCGACGGTCGCGGTCAGGATCTCGACGAGCGGCGCCCGCCCCACGAGGCGGCCGGCCGGTCGGGGAACGTCGGCTCCGCTTCGCGACACCGGTCCCGACCGCAGCGCTGCCGCCTCCACATCCCGCAGTCGGCCCGAGGGGTCGAGCCCGACCTCGGCGAGGGCGCGGATCGCGTCCTGGACGGCCCGGAGTGCCTCGGCCCGGCGGCCGCTCGCCTCCAGCGCCTCCACGAGCAGCGCCCAGTTCTCCTCGTCGAGGGGCTGCGTCGCGACCAGACCCTGGAGCGCTGCGACCGCGGCCAGCGGGTCTCCGTCGACCAGATGGAGTCCGGCGAGTTCGCGCACGGCCCGGCTGTACGTGGTGGTCAGCGCATCGACCGGCGCGCGCAGGAACCGGTGCCCGGAACAGTCGCCAAATGGTGTGCCCCGCCACATTGCCAGTGCCTCGGTGAGGTCGCGTTGCCGAGTCGCGGGATCCGATGAGGCCGCGCGCTCCACGAGGGCGACGAACTGCGCCGCGTCGGTGGGAGACGCCAGCCGGTACGCGGTGCCCTCGCGTACGATCGACCCCCCGCCGAGGATCCGTCGCAGCCGGGTGAGATGAGAGTGCAGGGAGTTCTCGGCTGACCGCGGGGGGTCGTCCCACACCGCGTCGATGAGGCGGTGGAACGGGACCGTCTCGGGTACCGCGGCGGCGAGCACCGAGAGCAGCGTCAACTGGGTCGGGCTCGTGAGCTGTGCGCCGGCGACGCGCACCGGACCGAGGACCTCGACCATGCGCGCCGGTTCGAGCGTCCGCACCATCGCTGCACCTCGGCTGCACTCCGAGCCTGCCACTGTCAGCCCCCGCGACAACGGGACATTCCGGAGGTCGACATGGTAGATGCCCGGACCGGCCAGGTCGCCGCCGCCGCGGCGGAGATCTACGACGAGTTCTTCCTCCCCGCGCTCTTCGAGCAGTGGGCACCGCAACTGTGCGACGCGGCGATGATGGTCGAGGGTCAGTCGGTGCTCGACGTGGCGTGTGGAACCGGCATCTTGGCGCGGGTTGCCCGCTCCCGCGTCGGCCCGTCAGGACAGGTCACGGGCGTCGACATCAACGACGGGATGCTGACGGTCGCACGACGACACGACCCGTCGGTGACGTGGGAGCAAGCTCCTGCCGAATCGTTGCCGTTCGACGACGATGCCTTCGACGTCGTCGTGAGCCAGTTCGGCCTGATGTTCTTCGACGACCCCATGGCTGCGATCCGCGAGATGCGGCGGGTTGCCCGGCCGGGAGGGCAGATCGCGGTCGCGGTCTGGACCGGCCTCGACCTCGTGCCCGGGTACGCCGCAATGGTGGAGTTGCTCGACCAGCTCTTCGGAGCCGACGTCGCCGACGCCCTCCGGGTCCCGTACGCGCTCGGACATCGAGATGACCTCACGAGGCTGTCCACCGCGGCGGGCCTCGACGCCTCGGTCACCACCCGGCCGGGAGTCGCGCGCTTCCCCTCCATCGACGCTTGGGTCCACACCGACGTCCGGGGGTGGACGCTCGCCGACATGATCAGCGACGACGACCTCGACCGGCTGCTCGCGGCGGCTCGGGTCGAGCTGGCGTCGTTCGTGGACTCCGACGGCACCGTGGCCTTCGACCATCCGGCACACATCGTGGTGGCGACGGCGTGATCGCCCTGCACACCCACCCGGATTCCTGGATCGAACAGGCTCCCAAGCGGTGCTCGGCGTCCCGTGAGATCGCGGCGTCGCCCAGCGCCGTCTGGGAGGTGCTCGCCGACCACGAGTCGTGGCCCCAGTGGTTCCCGGTCGTGCAGGAGATGACCGTCACCGGAGCGGCGTCGGGCGTGGGAGCTCGGCGTCGCGTCCGCCTTCCCGGACTCGTGCTCGAAGAGGAGTTCCTGGCCTGGGAGGTCGGGTCCCGGTACGCGTTCCGGGCGGTATCGGCGTCACGAAGGATGTTCGCATCGATCAACGAACGCGTGACGATCGAGGGCCGGCGGGGCGGCGGTTCGTTGGTGACCTACGACCAGGCCTTCGCGCCGAGCTGGTGGTTCCACCTGCCGTTCAAGGTCATGCAGCGAAGGTTCCGCCGCGATCTGGGCGACGCGATGCATGGCCTCGCGGGGCGTACGGAATCGGCGTAGCGGGCTCGGGTGAGGACTGGTCTACAGAGAAATCACCACGCGGCACGGAACGTATTTGGGCAGATCGCGCGATGCGAACGACGGCGGCCGTCCGTACCGTCAGGGCATCGCACCACCGCGGGCAACCACCCAGCCGGCCGTGGCCGGAAACGACGTGCGCACCGTGGTGGCGAGTGGAAGACACCGTGACGAGGAGGTTGGTGGGTGCGACGAGTCGAGCAGGTCCGATGGACGCGAGCGCTGATGGTGGTGGCGAGCGTCGGGATGCTGGCGCTGGCGGCGTGTGCGCCGATGAAGAAGGCGCCACCGCCGTCAGGCTCGGAAGCCTTTGGTTGCGTCGCAGGCCCGACCCAGGAGAGCCAGACGTTCACGGTGCCGGCGGGTGTGTCCCGGGTGACCATTCGCGCGACGGGCGGTCAGGGCGGCGCAGGCGCCGACTTCATCAAGGGTGACGCCGACACGCCGGGTGGCGCGGGTGGTGGCGGCGGCGCGGCGACGGGCACGTTCGCGGTCGCGGCGGGTGAGCAGCTGGTCGTCGACGTCGGGTGTGCCGGGGAGACCGGTTCTCCCAACGGTGGCAAGGGCGGCGCGCCCGACACCCTCGGCGGAACGGCTCGCGGCGGCGGTGCGGGCCCGCAGGGTGGCTCCGGAGGTGGCTCCAGCGACGTCCGCCGGGGCGAGACCGTACTCGTCGCCGCCGGTGGTGGCGGTGGAGGCGGCGGAGCTGCCGACGGAGACGCGGCCGGTGGCCCCGGTGGCCCCGGTGGCGGCATCGCGGGCGGGGACGGCGGGGCCGGCAACGTCTGCCCCGGTGGCAAGGGCGGTACCAACGCCGCGGGCGGCGACGGCGGGCCTGCGGTCGGGAACCCACCGCTCCTGTGCGACCCGGGCAACCCGGCTGCCGGGGGAGATCCTCCCGGCACCGAAGGCGGCGCGGGGGTCGGCGCGAACGCCGGCGGTGGCGGGGGAGGTCGCTTCGGCGGCGGCGCCGGTGCCGGGGACGCCCTGAACAGCCTCCGCTCGGGCGGCGGCGGGGGCGGCGGCGCCAGCCTCGTGCACCCGTCGGCCACGGATGCCTCGACCACGGCGGGCGTCCAGGCCGGCAGCGGCTCGGTCGTCATCGAGTACTGACTTCGGGCGATTGCGACGCGCGACCGGCGGCGACGGGGTCGCCGTCGACGTAGAACTGCTGCGCCCACTTCCGGAACTGGAGGATCGGACCGTCGGCGTCGGCGAGCGCGGGGCTCGGCACGTGGATCTTGTTGTCGAAGATGACGTTGTCCTCGGCCATCTGCTTGCGGAGGTCGGCGACGAGGGCGTCGCCGACCCGCAGCGTGCGCGCCAGCGACTCCTCGTCGTGGCCGAGCTTGCGCACCTTGTACGCCTTGATCGACCACGTCCATTCCCAGTCGATCGGCGTCGTGCCGGCGAGGAACACGGTGTCGACGATCCCCGTGAACTTCGCCAGCGAGAACCCCGGCCCCCAGCTGTCGGTGTCGATACGGCCCGGCTGGGGCCCCCGGGGTGTCGCGAACTCGACCCTGGAGCGGAGACGGTTGCCATACCCGTCGAACGTGAGGCTCTCGAGCTCGGGGACGGTCGCGGCACCGTGCACGGTCTTGAGATGCACGTAGTCGGGACCGTTCTCGGCGAGCTCCTGCCACGGGCACCGAACCTTCCAGTCGGCGCGGATGAAGTCGGTCCACGCGTCGGTGAAGTACTCGCCCAGGTCGGGGACCTCCCACAGCGGCGCCTGCTCCCGGTCGGGGTGGTACCAGAACAGGACGAACCCGTTGCGGTCGATCGTCGGGTACGTGCGCACCCGGGCTCTGGCGTTCGTGCGCGCGCTGTAGGGGATGCGGGCGTTGCGGCCGTCGCCGTCCCACTCCCACCAGTGGTACGGGCACACGAGGTTGCAGCCCTCGACCCGACCGCCCAGGGCGAGGTTCGCGCCCAGGTGGG
>JBOGFJ010000091.1:0-4248 GCA_050743385.1 Acidimicrobiia bacterium | reverse complement strand
GACCTGTTCCTCCTGTTGTTCACATCGGGAACGTCGGGCGCGCCGAAGGCGTGCATCTGCTCGCAGGGTCGCCTCGCCCGCATCGGACAGACCCTGGCGGGGATGGTGAACCTCGGCCCCGACGACGTCTGCTACCTGGCGATGCCGATGTTCCACTCGAACGCGCTCATGGCAGGGTGGTCGCCGGCGCTCGCCGGGGGTGCCACCACCGCGCTGCGACGCAAGTTCTCGGCTTCGGGCTTCCTGCCCGACGTGCGCCGTTTCGGCGTCACTTACTTCAACTACGTCGGCAAGCCACTGTCGTACGTGCTCGCCACGCCCGAGCAACCCGACGACGCCGACAACACTCTCCGGCTCGTGTTCGGCAACGAGGCGGCCGAGCTCGACATCGAGCGCTTCTCGAAGCGCTTCGGCTGCCCGGTCGTCGACTCGTACGGGTCGACCGAGGGCGGGGCGACCGTCCAGCGGACGCCCGACATGCCCCACGGGGCGTTGGGCCGCGGCGCCGAGGGCATCGCGGTGCTCGACCCCGAGACCGGCGAGGAGATGCCGGCGGCTCGCTTCGACGACCACGGCCGACTCCTCAATCCCGACGAGGCGATCGGCGAGCTCGTGAACCGGCTGGGCGCGGCCTCGTTCGAGGGGTACTGGCGCAACGACGAGGCCGACCGGGCGCGCGTGCACGACGGCGTCTACTGGACCGGCGACCTCGCCTACCGCGACGAGAGCGGCTTCATCTACTTCGCCGGGCGCGACTTCGAGTGGCTGCGTGTCGACGGCGAGAACTTCGCCGCTGCCCCCGTCGAGCGCATCCTCGCCCGCCACCCCGACGTCGTGCTCGCAGCGGTGTACGCCGTGCCCGATCCCGACGTCGGCGACCGGGTGATGGCCGCGCTCCAGCTGCGCCCGGGGGCCGAGTTCGATCCTGAGGGTTTCGCGGCCTTCCTCGCCGAGCAACCCGACCTCGGCACGAAGTGGGCGCCGCGGTTCGTGCGCGTCGCCGACCCGCTCCCCGTGACCGAGACCAGCAAGGTGCTCAAGCGCCCCTTGCGCCGGGAGCGGTGGGAGTGCGCCGACCCGGTGTGGTGGCAGCCGGCGAAGGGCGATCCCTACCGGCAGCTCGAGCGTGCCGACGTCGACGCGCTGCGCGACCAGTTCGAGACCCGCGGCCGCGCCGGCGCCCTGGAGGCGGTGTGACGACGAGCCTCGACGGGCGGGTCGCGGTGGTCACGGGAGCCGGGCGGGGCATCGGTCGGGCCGAGGCGCACCGGCTGGCGGCGGCGGGCGCACGGGTGATCGTGAACGACCTCGGCGTCGCCACTGACGGCACCACGCTCGGCGAGACGCCCGCCGAGGAGGTGGTCGGCGAGATCGCCGCCGCCGGTGGTGAGGCCCTGGCCGATGCCAACGACATCTCCGATCCCGCCGGCGGCGAGGCGGTCGCACAACGCGCCCTCGACACCTACGGCCGTCTCGACATCGTCGTCAACAACGCCGGGATCGGACGCCCGCACATGGTGTTCAACCTCGAGGACGGGGAATGGGACGATGTGTTGCGCGTCCATCTCACGGGGACGTTCGCGGTCACTCGCGCGGCCTGCCGGTGGTGGCGATCGGAGCACAAGGCGGGACGGGGTGGGTACGGCCGCATCGTGAACACCTCGACCGGGCTGCTGCTCTACGGCGGCGCGGGTCAGTCGAATTACGTTGCCGCCAAGGCAGGAGTGGTCGCGTTCACCGACGCGGTCGCGACGGAGATGGCGCCCTACGGCGTGACCGCCAACGTGATCATGCCGTCGGCCCAGACCCGGTTGGCGGCGGTGGGGTGGCGCATCGACCGTGCCCGGGCCGAGGAAGAGGCATTCGACCCGACCGATCCCGCGCACGTGGCCGAGATGGTCTGTTACCTGGCGTCACCGGCGGCGGGATGGATCTCGAGCCAGTGCTTCCAGGTGCGGGGCGGGGTCGTGGAGCACGTGCGGGCGTGGGAGGTGGGCGGCACGTTCGAGCGTCACGACGAGGGCTGGACCGCCGACGAGCTGGCCACGGAGGTGCCACGCCTGTTCGGCGCGGGCACCAAGCGGTCCGATCCCCCGCCGAAGGAGTGGCAGGAGCAGTACCGTCGGCGACAGCAAGGAGGATGATCGTGACCGACAATCCCAGTGACGTCGTCCGGCGGTTCTGCGACGCGTGGTCGGCCGGTGACGTCGACGCGCTCATGGCGTTCTTCGCCGACGACGCCGTGTACCACAACATCCCCATCGAGCCGGTGACGGGCGTCGAGGCGATCCGCGCCGCGATCGAGGGCTTCACGCAGGGCGTCGAGAAGATCGAGTTCCGGGTCGACAACGTCGCGGCCGACGGCGACGTCGTGCTCACCGAGCGCGTCGACGCCTTCCACCTTCCCGGCAAGACCATCGAGTTGCCGGTGATGGGCACCTTCGAGGTGCACGACGGGAAGATTACGGCCTGGCGCGACTACTTCGACCTCAACCAGTTCATGAGCCAGATGGCACCCTGAGCGGCGGGGAGGAAGCGGCCATGGCCGAGGAGCGCAAGCTGGGCGGTGTCGGCACGAAGGTGCTGTTCGAGAACGACCGGGTGCGGGTGTGGGAGCTGCGCCTCGACCCGGGCGAGCGCAGCGACGTGCACCGCCACGAGCTCGACCACCTGCTGGTCGAGATCGGTGGCGACCGCGTCGCGGTGGAGCCCGAGCCCGACAGCGAAGGTCCCTACAAGGACTACCTCGAGGGTGACGTGATCGCCGGCATGGTGGTCCCCGTCGACCGCGGCGGCGTCGAGACGGCAGTGAACATCGGCACCGAGCCGTTCCACGAGATCATCGTCGAGCTCAAGGATTAGTGCGGACGAGCGGCCCCGAAGGGGCGAGGGAGCCCAGAAGGACTGACTGCGACCGCTCCCCCTACCCGGTGAATCGAGCCTGCGTCACCACCGCGACGGGCGCGGGCGGAGCCGCTTCCGGGGGCGGGGGCGGGGGCGGCGGAGGCGGGGGCGCGTCGCAGATGCTGGTGTCGTCGCTGATGGTCGAGCCGGTCGTGACGAGCGCCCCGCCGTCGGCGCGGAGCTGGTTCTCGGCGACGCCACCTTCTCCCGTGGCCTGGGCCGTGTTGCCCTGAACGGTCGAGTTGGTGACGCTCAGTGCGCCGCCCTCCGAGAGGATCCCACCGGCGGCGTCTCCACCCTCTGCGCTCGTGCTCGCGCTGTTGCAGGTGATCGTCGACTCTCGCACGGCCACCGCCCCGCCCTCGGAGAGGATCCCGCCGCCGGCATCCCCGGTATCGGTCGTGCCGCTGTTGGCCGAGATCGTGCAGTTGTCGACGGTCACCGCTCCGCCCTCGGAGAGGATCCCGCCGGCGACGTCGCCGTCGTCGGTCTGCACGGTGTTCCCGCTGATCGTGCAGCCGCTGAAGGACATGGCGCCGCCCTGGGAGACCACGGCGGCGGCATCACTGCTCGTGCTGCCGCCCACCCCGGTGACGGTGGCGTCCACGAGGGAGACGCCGTCCCCGCCGTCGTCGACGAGGCCGCGCGAGGCGCCGTTGAAGTCGATCGTGACGCCGTTGCCCTGGATGGTGACCGCGCCGTCGCCGGACCACTCGATCTCGCTCGCGAGGACGATCGTGCCCAGACCGGCCTGGACCACGACGTCGTCGTTCCCGGGGTTCGTTGCCGCGTCGGCGAGCGCTTGGCGCAACGACCCCGGGCCGCTGTCGTCCGTGTTGGTCACGTTGAAGATGGCGGCCGATGCGGGGGCGGCGAGCACGCCGGCGGTGGCGGCGAGCATCGCCACGACCGCTCCGCGGACGATCCAGGAACGCATACGCTGCATCTGCGGAGGCTACCCTGCCGCCCGCCCTCGAAGGGGGAACCCATGGCCGAGATGCGGTTCAACCACATGGAGCTGACGTTCCCGTCCGGGACGCTGACCCAGGAGTTCCGCGAGGAGGTCGATGCGTTCTTCGGTCCGGTGTTCGGCTGGACGGGCATCGACGCCGAGCTCGTCGGCCAGGTCTGCCACCTCCTGCTCTCGGAGGAGGCTCAGCAGTTCATCCTCCTGGCCGAGAGCGGCAAGCCCATGCAGTCGCCCGGCTACGACCACCTCGGCCTGCTGTTCGGCACGCGTGCCGAGGTCGACGCCAAGCTCGACCAGTGCAAGCGCTACCAGGAGAAGGACGACCGGGTGCAGATCCGCGAGTACGACGACCTCGTGACCGGCGACCTCACGAC
>JBOGFJ010000090.1:0-14672 GCA_050743385.1 Acidimicrobiia bacterium | reverse complement strand
GGCGCGGGCGCGGGCGCGGGCGCGGCGCGATCGCGACCGGAGGCGTCGACGGCACCCGCCGCGGGCTCGAGCGTGGTGGCGCCGGCGGCGCCGTCATCACACGCGTCGCGGACGCGGGCACGGTCGCGGCGGAGGCCACGGCCGCGTCGTGACGGGCCTCGATCGGCGTGAGCGCGTCGAGCAGGTCTCCCGGCGCGGGACGGCCGGCGGGGTTCTTGTCGAGGGCGCGCTCGACGAGCGGGGCGAGCGCGGGCTCGAGGCCGACGAGGTCGGGCGACTCGTGCACGATGCGGTACAGCACCGCGTCGACGCGGCCGTTCCCGAACGGGTGCCGGCCGAGGCCGGCGTAGGCGACGAGCGTGCCCCACGAGAAGGTGTCGGCCGCGGGCCCGACGCGGTCGCCCCGCGCCTGCTCGGGGGCCATCCAGGCGGGCGTGCCGATGCGCATGCCGGTCTGCGTGAGGGTCGCGGCGTCGTCGGCCCGGGCGATGCCGAAGTCGATGACCTTGGGCCCCCACCGACCGAGGATCACGTTGCCGGGCGTCAGGTCGCGGTGGGTGACACCGGCGGCGTGCATCGCCACCATCGCCTCGGCGACTCCGACCGCGAACGCCACCAGATCCGGCCCGGTCAGCGGCCCCTCGGCGGTCACCGCCGCGTGCAGCGTCGGGCCGTCGACGTACTCGGTGACGATGTAGGGCCGGGCGCCCTCGGAGTGCACTTCGAGCACGCGGGCGGTGCAGCGGGCGGCGACCGCCGACGCGGCCTCGGCCTCGCGCCGGAAACGCTCCCGGAACTCGGGATCGCGGGCGAGGTCGACGCGGGGGATCTTGATCGCGACGCGCTGCGCGCGTCGGCGCCGGGCGAGGTACACCACTCCCATGCCGCCGGCGCCGAGGCGGCCCTCGAGGCGCCAGCGCCCGAGCCGGCGTGGATCGCCGGGCTGGAGGGGCGTCACGAGGCGACCCCGGGCGTCCGCCATTCCATGGCTCCCTCGCTCGGCATGGAGCGCGAAGGGTACCGGCGGCAAGAGGTGACACAACCGCGCGCCGGTACGATCAGCCGGCAACTCCACGGAGGGATGCGAGAGCGGCCGAATCGGCACGCTTGGAAAGCGTGTGTGGGGCAACCCACCGTGGGTTCGAATCCCACTCCCTCCGCCAACGAGCGCCGGAGTCGGCCATGGACGAGATGTCGCGGGAGGAGTGGCACGTCTTCGTGCTCGAGGCGACGCGCACCGGCGGCCGCTACATGGGCGCCGACCGCGCGGAGGAGTACGGCGCCCGCAGGCTCGTGCCGGGCGAGCTGCGGGTGCGGGTCGCTCCGACGCCGGTGCTGGCCCGCCGCGGCCTCGCCGACTGAGCATGGACGCCGAAGCCGTCACCCGTCTCATGGACCTCGCGCTCGACGAGGCACGCGCCGCGCTCGGCCATGACGACGTGCCGGTGGGCGCGGTCGTTGCCCGGCTCGACTCGGGCGACGTCATAGCCCGGCGGCACAACGAGCGAGAGGTCGCGCACGATCCGACTGCACACGCCGAGGTGCTGGCCCTGCGCGACGCCGCCGCCGCGCTCGGCACCT
Source organism: Acidimicrobiia bacterium (assembly GCA_050743385.1). Lineage (GTDB taxonomy): Bacteria > Actinomycetota > Acidimicrobiia > IMCC26256 > JACDBD01 > JACDBD01. Next base: position 13,091 of record JBOGFJ010000090.1, on the reverse strand, counting down.
GGCGCCTCGACGGTTGCGCGCTGGTGGTGACCATCGAGCCGTGCCCGATGTGCGCGGGTGCGGCGGTTTCGGCCCGCCTGGGACTGGTCGCCTTCGGCGCCGCCGACCCGAAGGCCGGCGCGTGCGGCAGCCTCTACAACCTGCCGGCCGACCCGCGCCTGAACCACGAGATCAAGGTGGTCGACGGCGTGCGCGCCACCGAGGCGGCCGCGTTGCTGGCCGACTTCTTCGCTTCCCGGCGGGGATGATCCAACTGGCGACCCGAATCCGCGCTGGAGTGCGCAATCGGGTGGCCGGTTCGCGGCGGGGAGGCTACGCGGGGTCGACGATCTCGTCGTCGATCAGTTTGGTGGTCGGCACCGAGAGCACGCGGCCGGTGTCGGCGAGCTCGCGGGCGGCCGGCACCGGGTCAGGGTCGGAGAACAGCTCCTTGTCGCCGTAGTCGGCCGCGCGGCCGGTACCGTCGATTGCCCACCACGACGCCTCGAGCGCGATGCCGTTCGGGTCGGTGAAGTACACGGAACGCACGAAGCCGTGGTCGACGACCTCGGTGATCTCGCTCCCGGCAGCTTCGAGCCGCTCGCGGAGGTCGAGCAGCGCCTTCTCGTCGGGAAGGTTGAACGAGAGGTGGTCGAACTGGATCGGGCGCGACGACGGGGCACCCGCCGGCTTCGCGAACGTCTCCATGCCCTTCATCTCGAAGAACGCGATCGTGTTCCCCGGGCCGAGCTCGAAGAAGTAGTGGCGCATGGGACCCGCCATCACGGTTGCGACCAGCCGCATGCCGAGCACGCCGGCATAGAAGCGGGCGGTCGCGTCCATGTCGGGTGTGACCATGGCCAGGTGATTGATGCCGCGCCAGCGGGGAGGTTCACTCGACTGGAGCATGGGCCCTCCTCGAGTCCGTCGTGTCCACGAGTCTAGGGAGCAGCAGGACCCTACGATTCGTGGTGTGAACGAGCCCGAGGCAGCGGTGGCGTTCCACCTCCAGACCCGGCACGGGTCCCCCGTCGACCGTTCGAGGATGGTCGACTTCCAGCCGCTCGACCCGACCAATCGCCCCGCGCCGTTCAAGCGCTACGTCGGGCTCGAGACCCGCCCGTTGCCCCGTGAGATCGGCGCGCCCGGCGAGCTCGGCCGCCTCCTCTTCCTCGCCGCCGGCGTGACCCGCGTGAGCGAGTCACGGATGCTCTCCGATCGCACCTACTTCCGCGCCGCGATGTCGGCGGGGAACCTCCACCCGGTAGAGCTCTACGTGGTGAGCTCGGACGGCGTCGACCACTACGACCCGCTCGGCCACGGGTTGACTCGGCTGAGACACGGCGGCGTCGGGACCGGGGCGTCGATCGTGCTGACCGGCATCCCGTGGCGCACGGCTTGGAAGTACGGCGAGCGCGGCTACCGGCACCTGTTCTGGGACGCGGGCGCGACGCTCGCCAACCTGCTCGCAGTGGCCGAGGCCGACGGCGTAGCCGCGCGGGTGTGGGTCGGCTTCGACGACGACGACGTGGCACGGCTGCTCGCTGTCGACGGCGCGAGCGAGTTCCCGCTCGCGATCGTGACGCTGGGCGACGACGCGTCCCCGCCCGACTGGCCTGCTCTCGAGGAGATCGCGCTCGCGGTCGACCCGATCTCTCCGCACCCGATCGAGTTCCCCGTGGTCACCGCCACGCACAGGGCGGGTGTCGTCGACGATGTCGCCGGATGGCGAGCCGCCGCGGCGGCATGGGGAGGCGAACCGGCAGCGGGTGAGACAGCACGGCCTCCTCGCGAGCATCCACCGGTGGAGGACGTGATCCTGGCGCGGGGTTCGACGCGAATCATGCGGCGCGAGACCGCACCCCGGGAGTTGCTCGACTTCGGGATGGTGAGCGCGTCCCGGCCGGTGCCGGGCGACTTCGTCGGCGATGGCCGCACGCTGCTCCGGCACTTCCTGTCCGTGCACGCCATCGACGGCGTGGAGCCGGGCGCATACCGCTGGCACGCCGACACGCGCGAGCTCGAGGTCGTCCACCTCGGTGACACGCGCGCCGCCGCCGAGCTGTTGTGCCTGCGCCAACCGCTCGGCGGTGACTCGGCATTCACCGCGTTCCATAGCTCCGACCTCGGAGCCGTGCTGCGCGTGCTCGGCGCGCGCGGCTATCGCGCTGTCCAGCTCGAGGCCGGCATCGCCGCCGGCCGTCTGAGCCTCGCCGCGTTCGCGTCGGGGTTCGGCGCGACCGGACTCACATTCTTCGACGCCGCCGTATCGCAGTTCTTCGACACCGACGCGGCCCCGATGTTGGTCACGTCGGTCGGCGTGCCCGCCTACCGCAACACTCCGGGCGGCCGACCAGGCGAAGCCGCCGAGCTCACCGGCTATGGCCGCCTCATGGAGCGCCTCTCGCTCGGCCTCCACCGCTCCGGCCGCTGAAGTTCGTCCGTTCTTGCGCGCTCATCGCACCCGATCCGGCGCGGTGGGCGCGCCGGAACCCTCAGTTTTCGAGGAGGTGCTCGTAGCAGGCGATGAACCGGCTGACGAGGGCGAACCAGGAGTACTTGGCGCGCACCTGCTCGTAGGCGTGCGCGCCACGGGCGCGGCGCTCGCCGGCGCCGTTGACGACCTCGACGAGCGCGTCAGCGAGGGTGGCCTCGTCGTCGGGCGGCACGAGCCAACCGTTCGGCCTCTCCGGCTCGGTGTTGACGAACGACAGCGGCCCGCCGGTCGCGGTCGTGACCACCGGCAGTCCGCACGCCATCGCCTCGAGGAAGACCTGCCCGAAGGGCTCGTTCACCGACGGCGCCACCATCGCGTCCGCGCACGCCAGCCCGAGCGGGAGCTCGTCGTGGCCCCGCCAGCCGACGAAGAAGACGTCGTCGGCGACGCCCAGGCCGGCGGCGACGGTGTGCGGGTGCTCACCCTCCCACTCGTGCGGGCTCCCACCCCAGATCACCAGCGGCGCGGGCGCCTCGAAATGCGGCTTGGCCCGGGCGTAGGCACGCACCAGGAGCGGCACACGCTTGAATCCGAGGAACCGCCCGACGAACAGCAGCACGGTGCGGGCCGTGCCGGTGGCGCGGTCGACGAACGCCGCCTCCACGTGCGCGGCGTCGTAGCGGAGGCTGCCGGGATCACCGCCTTCGCTCCACCCGCGGGCGTCGTCGACGAGCCAGCGCTCCCAGAGCGCCCGCCGCTGCTCGGAGTCGAGCTCCTCGACGTCGAAGTGGTCGGTGTCGACGCCGTTGGGAATCCACTCGACCCGGCCGGCATCGACCCCGAGGAGACGCACCGCCTCGTCGCGGTCGTGGGGCGAGATCACGACCAGCCGGCCGCACGCGTGCGCCCACCGCCGCAACGTGTCGCGCCAGAACTCCCGGTACGGCCACGACGCGCCACGCTCGATGGCGTCGAGCATCTTGAGCTCGGTCCCGTGCAGATGGCCGAGCAGGGGCCGGTCGGGCCAACGGCGCAGCACGGCCTCGTGCTGCGGTGTGAGGTGGTGGAGGTGGAACACGGCGCCGTCGCCCGCCCCGGCCGCGTCGAGCACGCGGGTCCAGGCCGCGACCTGACGCTCGAGCAGCCGGGGCTCGACGGCCGCGAACACACGATCGGGCGCGCCGACCCGGTCTTCGTAGGAAGGATGCAGCGGCGGGTCGTGGGTGAGCGGGTCGCCACCCCGCGCCACCGCCGCGAGCGCGGGACCGTAGTCGAGCGCGTGGACGTCGAGGCCGCGGAAGAACGTCGCGGCGTTGGTGTCCGCACCGGGCGGGCCGAGCGATCCGCAGCACACCGACGCGTGCCAGCCGGCGTCGATCAGCGCGCCGGCGAGGTAGCGCACGACCTGGGCCGAGCCCCCGCGCGGGTAGAACAGAAGTCCCATGGCCACCTCGTGCGCCGACATGCTGCGCGGGACACCCACGAGGGTTACAGCTCGATGTCCCAGGCACGGGACTCGAGGGTCGTGCGCACGCGCTCGAGGAAGGCGGCGGCATAGGCGCCGTCGAACGCACGGTGGTCGAAGGTCAGCGCCAGCCGTCCGATCGGGTGTACCGCGATGCTGTCGCCCCGTTCCGATTCGATCACGACGGGCCGCGCTACCACCCGGTCGGTCGCGAGGACAGCCACCTGGGGCTGGTTGATCACGGGCACCGAGAGCACGGTGCCGAACGGACCGGGGTTGGTGATCGTGAAGGTCCCGCCGGCGACATCGTCGGGCGACAGCCGGCGCTCGCGCGCGCGCGTGGCGAGGTCGGTGATCTCGCGCCCGATCACGCGCAGCCGCTTGTCGGAGGCGGAGCGCACGACGGGGACGATGAGCCCCTCGAAGTCGAGGTCGACGGCGATGCCGAGGTGTACCTCGGGATGCACGACGAGGCGCTCGCCGGCAACGGACGCGTTGACGTGCGGAAACGCCGCCAGCGCGTCGACCACCGCGCGCGCGACGAACGGGAGGTAGCTCAGGCCCGAGTTTCGGCGACGCGCTCGATCGACCCGCACGAAGTCGACCTCCATGACGATCGTCGCGTGGGGTGATGTCGCTTTCGAGCGGACCATGTGCTCGGCGGTGCGACGGCGCGACGGGCTGAACGGGATGGCCTCGTCGCCCGTGCGTCGCGCGCGTACGGGGTCCGGGGAGACGTCACCCCGCCGTCCGACGGCTTCGAGCACGTCGGCGCGCGTCACACGCCCTCCCGCGCCGGTGCCGGTGATGGTGGCGGGATCGAGATCGTGGTCTGCGAGCAGGCGGCGCACGACCGGCGACTGGAACGCGTCACGGGCGGGACGCGCCGGGCGGGGCGGGCGTTCGCGCCACGGCAAGACAGTGGTCGCGTCGGCGGGCACGACCCGACGGTATCCTCCGGTCGTTGGATCGGCGGCGCGCCGGCGTCGAGGGTGGAGGGCCCATGAAGCTCCGGGAACGGCGGGAGCGGCGGGTCGGGCACGACGGCGTCTCGGTGGAGGAGGCCGCCACCGACTTCCGCCTCGCCTGCATCTCCCGGGCCATCGACGACCGCGAGATCACCCTCCGCCAACAGAGCCAGGTCTTCTTCCAGATCTCTGGTGCGGGCCACGAGGCGCTGCTGCTCGGACTCGCCCGCTCGCTCCGCGCCGGCTACGACTGGTTCTTCCCCTACTACCGCGATCGCGCGCTCATGCTCGGCCTGGGCGTGACACCGCTCGACATGCTCCTCCAGGCGGTCGGCGCGGCCGACGATCCCGCCTCCGCCGGTCGTCAGATGCCATGTCACTGGGGCGACCGCGCCCGCCACGTCGTCACCCAGAGCAGCGCCACCGGGAGCCAGTGCCTGCCCGCGGTCGGCTGCGCGGAAGCGTCCCGCTACATCGCCCGCCGCGATCTGCCCGGGTGCACGGCCCATGGTGACGAGATCACGTACGTCTCGCTGGGGGAGGGTGCCTGCTCCGAGGGCGAGTTCTGGGAGAGCCTCAACACCGCGTGTCGTCTCGGGCTGCCCGTCCTCTACGTCGTCGCCGACAACGGCTACGCCATCTCGGTGCGCGCCGGCGACCAGGCACCGGGGCCGATCTCCGAGATGGTGTTGGGCCTCCGCGGTCTGCACGTCACCGGCATCGACGGGCGCGACTACTTCGAGGTGCGTCGCAAGGGCGCGGAGGCGATCCAGCGCGTGCGCGCCGGCCAGGGCCCCGCGCTCATCCACGCCCTCGTCACCCGTCCCTACTCGCACTCGCTCTCCGACGACCAGAAGAAGTACCGGCCCGAGAACGAGCTCGTCGACGAGGCCGAGCACGACCCGATCCTCACCCTCGAGCGTGCCCTCGTCCACGACGGCGCCCTCACCCAGGAGGAGGCGGAGCAGATCCGGGCCGAGGCCAAGGCCACGGTGGCCGAGGCGGCGAAGGAAGCGTTGGCGGCCCGACGTCCCGATCCCGGAAGTGTGATCGCACAGGTACTGGGCGCGCCGGCCGTCACCGAGGTCCCCGACGATCCTCCCGCCGGCAGCGAGGAGGTCACGTTCGGCGAAGCGATCCGACGCACGCTGCACGACGAGATGGCGCGCGACGAGCGCATCCGGGTGTTCGGCGAGGACGTCGCCGACGCCGACCCGCGCGTGCTCGACGAGGTGCCGGGCAAGGGCGGCGTCTTTGGCATCACCTTCGGGCTCCAGCGCGAGTTCGGCGAGGCGCGCTGCTACAACACGCCGCTCGCCGAGGCCAACATCATCGGGCGCGCCGTCGGGCAGGCGGTACGAGGACTGCGGCCGAGCCCCGAGATCCAGTTCTTCGACTACATCTGGCCCGCGATGACCCAGATCAAGACGGAGGCGGCCACGATCCGGTGGCGCTCCAACGGCGTCTTCACGTGCCCGGCGGTGATCCGGGTGCCGATCGGGGGCTACCTCACGGGCGGCGCGATCTGGCACTCGCAGTGCGGCGAGTCGATCTTCGCCCACATCCCGGGGCTGATGATCGCGTTCCCGTCACGCGCACGCGACGCCGCCGGTCTGCTGCGCACGGCCTTTCGATGTGAAGACCCGGTCCTCTTCCTCGAGCACAAGCACCTCTACCGGCAGGGCTACAACCGTGACCCGCTGCCGCCGTCCGACTGGCTGTTGCCCTTCGGCCGAGGTGCCTACGTGACGCGCGGCGAGCGCGTCACGGTGGTCACCTGGGGCGCGACCGTGCACCGTGCACAACTCGCGGCCAAGAACGTCGATCCCGACGGCGACAGCGTCGAGATCATCGACCTGCGCACGATCACACCGTGGGACCGCGAGATCGTGGGCGAGTCGGTGGCACGCACCGGTCGCGTGCTCGTGCTCCACGAGGACACGCTCACGTGCGGGTTCGGAGCCGAGGTGGCCGCGTGGATCGCCGACGAGTGCTTCGAGCATCTCGACGCGCCGGTGTGGCGGCTCGCCGCTGCCGACACCCACGTCGCGTACGAGCCCACCCTCGAGGGCGCGATCCTCCCCCAGGTCGACGACATCACCCGCGACCTCGGCCGTCTGCTCGCCTACTGACCCGGCGTCAGCCGAGTCGGGTCAGCTCTCTCGCATATCGCGCGAGAACTGACCAACGCTGCTCAGGGAACGCTCGAAGGACCCGAACAGGCGGCCGGTAGAATCCCCCTCGGAGGGTTGCCGGAGCGGCCGAACGGGGCGGTCTCGAAAACCGTTGTGTCTCGTGAGAGGCACCGTGGGTTCAAATCCCACACCCTCCGCGGAGGCAGCCCGTCAATACTCGGCGGCGCCGGCCCACCAGAGAAGCCGTCCGGCAGCGCGACTCACGCGGCGCCCTGCCGGAGGCCCAGTCCCACGAAGATCTCGCGGGTCGCGGGCGAGCGGTTCAGCGTGTAGAAGTGCAGGCCGGGCGCGCCGCCGTCGAGCAGCGCCTGGCACAGCTTGGTCGCCTCGTCGACCCCGACGCTCCACACCGCGTCGGGATCGTCTTCCACCGCATGGAGCTTCTCGGCCAGCCACGCCGGGAACTCGGAGCCCTGGAGCTCGGTCATGCGCTTGATCGACGAGATGCTCGTCGCCGGCATGATCCCCGGCAGCACCGGCTTGTCGACACCGTGGGCGCGCAGACTCTCGACCAGCTCGAAGTAGTGGCGGGCCTCGAAGAAGAACTGCGTGATGGCAAAGTCGGCGCGACTGAGCTTCTGCGCGGTCCAGTAGCGGTCGCTCTCGACGCTCGGAGACTTCGGGTGCGGCTCGGGATGGGCGGCCACCCCCACCGAGAAGTCACCGATCTCGCGGATCAGGTCGACGAGCTCGACGGAGTAGTGCAGCTCGCCCGGCGGGAGATCGAGGTCGGCCGGCGGGTCGCCCCCGAGCGCGAGGATGTTCTCGATGCCGGCGTCGCGGTAGCGCTCGACGACCTCGACGAGCTCGGCCCGCGTGTGAGCACAGCACGTGAGGTGCGCCATTGGTGTCATCGACGTGTTGCGGAGGATGTCGACGACGATGTCGTGAGTGCGCTCGCGCGTGGAGCCACCGGCGCCATAGGTGACCGACACGTACGACGGGCCCAGCGGCTCGAGCTCGACCAGCGCCTTGCGCAGGTTCTCCTCGGCCTTCTCGGTCTTGGGCGGGAAGAACTCGAACGAGAAGCTCCGTCCCTGGTCGAGGATCTCCGCGATCTTGGTCATAGTGGACCGAGAGCGTAGATGCGGTTCCCGCTCTGGGCGAACTGCTTACGCTCCCGGGATCGGGGCGCGGCCCATACTGGGCGGCGTGGACTTCCGTATCGAGCAGCGGATCGCGGGATCCGTCGAAGCGGTGGCGCACGCTTTCGTCGACGCCCGATTCGTCGCCGCCACCGCCGGCTTGCCCAAGGTCGGTGGCGCGGCACTGCTCGATCAGGAGCGCGACGGCGACCGCGTCCGCCAGCGCATCCGGTACCGGTTCACCGGCGAGCTGTCGTCGGCGGTCACGCGAGTGGTCGATCGCGACCGCCTCACCTGGGTCGACGAGGCCGACCACAACCTCACGACCCACCGCAGTGAGCACCGGATCCTGCCCGACCACTACGCCGACCGTCTCCAGGCCGCCTATGCCGCCCGCCTGGAGCCCGACGGCGGCGGTCACACCCGCACGCTCGTCACCGGCACACTCACGGTGCGGATGCCGCTCGTGGGCGGGCGCGTGGAGCGGGCGATCGTCTCCGGCCTCGAGGAGCACGCCGCCGCGGAGGCGGAGCTCTTGGGGCGCTGGCTCGGCGGGTCAGCGCAGTGAGCGGAAGCGGCGGAGCCGCAACGAGTTGGTGACCACGAACACGCTCGAGAATCCCATCGCCGCCGCCGCGATCACAGGGCTGAGCAACCCCACCGCCGCCAGCGGGATGGCGGCGACGTTGTAGGCGAAGGCCCAGAACAGGTTGCCCTTGATCGTGGACAGCGTGCGCCGTGAGAGCGCGACCGCGTCGGCGGCAGCGCGTAGGTCGCCCGACACGAGCGTGAGGTCGCTCGCCTCGATGGCGACGTCGGTGCCCGTGCCGATGGCGATGCCGAGGTCGGCCTGCGCGAGGGCGGGCGCGTCGTTCACGCCATCGCCCACCACCGTCACCCGGCGGCCGCGCGCCTGGAGGTCGCGGACCACGTCGACCTTCTGCTCGGGCAGCACTCCTGCGACGGTGTCGTCGATGCCCACGTCGGCGGCCACCCGTCGCGCTGTCGCCTCGTGGTCACCCGTCACCATCACCGTCTCGAGGCCCAGCTCGTGCAACGCGGCGATCGCCTCGCGCGACGTCGGCTTCACCGTGTCGGCCACTACGAGGGCGCCGCGGGCCTCACCGCCCCAGCCGGCGAGCACCACGGTGTTGCCCCTGGCCTCGGCCGCGGTCACGCGCTCCTCGAGATCGGTCGAGACCCTGCCGACGAGATCGCGCCGGCCGACCACCACCGCGGTGTCGTCGACTCGGGCGCGCACGCCCACTCCGGCCTCGTTCAGGAAGCTGGTCACGGGCGCGAGCTCGACGCCGCGCTCGCGCGCACCGGCGACGATCGCGCGGGCGATCGGGTGCTCGGACGCGTCCTCGGCTGATCCCCCTCGCAGCAAGACCTCGTGCTCGTCGACTCCGTCGGTCACCAGCACGTCGACGAGCCGCATCTTCCCCTCGGTGATGGTGCCCGTCTTGTCGAGGACGGCGGCATCGACGGTGCGCGTCGCTTCCAGCACCTCACCACCCTTGATGACGATCCCGAGCTGCGCGCCGCGGCCCGTACCCACCATGATCGCCGTGGGTGTGGCCAGCCCGAGAGCGCACGGGCACGCGATGATGAGCACCGACACGGTCGCGGTGAAGGCGTCGCCGGCCGGATAGCCGAGCAGCAGCCACGTCACGAGCGTGAACGCGGCGATCGCGAGCACGACCGGCACGAACACCGCCGAGATCCGGTCGGCGAGCCGCTGCACGGGCGCCTTCGATCCCTGCGCCTGCTCGACGAGGCGCGCGATCTGGGCGAGTGCAGTGTCGCGGCCGACCTGCGTGGCCTCGACGACAAGCCGACCCGACGTGTTGACGGTGGCGCCGAACACCTCGGCGCCCGCCGCCACCTCGACCGGCACCGGCTCGCCCGTCAGCATGGACATGTCGACGGCGGATACCCCGTCGACGACGCGACCGTCGGTGGCGATCTTCTCGCCCGGGCGCACGATGCAGCGGTCGCCGACCTGGAGGCTGGCGGCCGGGAGCTCGTCGCCGTTCTCGAGGCGGGCGGTCTTGGCGCCCATCTCGAGCAGCGCTCGCAGTGCCCGGCTCGAGCGGCGGCGCGCCCGGGCCTCGAAGTAGCGCCCGAGGAGCAGCAGCGTGGTGATCACCGCCGCGGTCTCGAAGTACACGCTGGCATCGCCCGAGCCGCCGAAGAAGCGGATCCCCATCGACTCCTCGTCGGCGGCGCCCAGGAACGCCAGCGCGACCACCGACCACGTGTACGCCGAAGCCGTGCCCAACGAGATGAGCGTGTCCATCGTGAGCGTGCCGTGACGGAGGTTCACGAGCGCCGCCCGGTGGAATGGGTATCCCGCCCACAGGATCACGGGGGTAGCGAGCACGAGCGCGACCCACTGCCAGTTCTCGAATTCGAACGCGGGCACCATCGAGATGAGCAGGAGCGGGATCGACAGCGCGGCCGCGAGCACCACCAGCGAGCGCAGTCGCCGGAGCTCCTCCCCCTCGGGGTCGTCGTCGCCGCCGGTCTCGACGCCCGCGACCGTGTAACCGAGGCTCTCGATCTTCTCGGCGAGCTCACCGGGGGCGGTCGTCGCCGGGTCGAACGCGACCGTGGCGCGGTGGGTCGCGAAGTTGACGTGCGCCTCGTCGACGCCCGGGAGCGCGCCGAGACCCTTCTCGATGCGAGCCGCGCAGGAGGCGCAGGTCATGCCCTGGACGGGCAGGTCGATGCGCTCGAGCTCCCCCGTCTCCGCTGCCGCCACGCGCTCACCCCTGATGTTGACGTCCGGTCGGTGGACTGCGATAGTATACCCCACTACCCTATCGGGCGAAGCAAGCACGGGGAGCCAATGCGCGGCTACGAGATGCACAAGGACGAGTACCGCAACCGCCTCCGGCGCATCGAGGGGCAGGTGCGGGGCCTCCAGCGGATGGTGGAGGAGGACGAATACTGCGTCGACGTCCTCACGCAGATCGCCTCCGTCACCAAGGCGCTGGAGGGCGTCGGGCTCGGCCTGCTCGACGAGCACCTCCGTCATTGCGTGCGGGAGGCGGCGGAGTCGAGCCGATCGGAGGGCGACGTCAAGGTCGCCGAGGCGGTGCACGCCGTCGAGCGACTGCTGAAGGCGTGACGGTGGACCGCCACGGCGCTCGGGAACGTCTCCGGTCCCGGTGCGCCGGTTGAGAGGAGAGCGCCCGGGACTCCCCCGCGGGCTTGACAACAGATACCGGACGGTATTTGATACTGCCTAGTACTCGCATACTGTTCGGTATTGGAGACGGCCATGGACCGGCACGGTGGGACGAACGAGCGCCGGCAGCGTCACGAGGCGCTGGCCTGGATGACGGAGCAGCTGCAGTGGGAGGACCGTCTCGGGCAGTTGCGGTGCCCGGGCGGAGGGCAACGGTCCCGGCGGCGCCGGCCTCGACCCCCGGTCCCGGCGCGCCGGGCCAGCTGAGCTCGGCGATGGCGACGACCCGCCTCACCCGGGACGAGAAGAAGGCACGCACCCGCGAACGGCTGCTGGAGGCGGCGCGAACGGTCTTCGCTCGCCGCGGCTTCGCCGCGTCCTCCCTCGACGAGGTCGCCGAGGAAGCGGGCCTGACCAAGGGCGCGGTGTACTCCAACTTCGCCAACAAGGAGGACCTCGTCCTGGCGGTGCTCGAGGCCAGCTTCGACCAGCGCATGGACGACATCGTCGGCCGGGTCGACATCGACGCGCCGCTCGAGGAGCAGGCCCGCCTCGGAGGCGCGCTCTTCATGGCGATCTCGGAGGAAGAGCGATGGCTGGATCTGCTCTCGCTCGACTTCTTCACCTACGCGGCCCGCAACCCCGAGTTCAGCGCCCGCTTGGCCGCGCGCCACCGCGAGTCTCTCGCCGCGATCGCCGATGTGATCACCGAGGCCAGCGCGGAACGAGGGTGGGCGCTACCGATGCCGGCCGACAAGCTCGCCCTGGTCATGAACGCGCTCGGGTCGGGGCTGAGCCAGGAGCAGCTCGTCGACCCCGAGGCCGTGCCCGACGAGCTGTTCGGTGAGGTGATCGCGTTGCTCTGGGCGGGCGCCGCTCAGACCTCCGGCGCCACCCCGAGTTGACGGAACCAACTCAGCGTGTCCTCGACACCCCATGACCGGGCGAGCCGACCGTCGACCACGCGGTAGACCGTCGTACCCGGCTTGGCGTAGTGCTGGCCCGCGGGCTCGACGCCGAGAAAGGCGCGGCCGCTGAGCGTTCCCCGTTCCGTGTAGCGCATCACGATCTTGTCGCCCTCGACGACCAGGTCTTCGATCGTGATCTTCACGTCGGGAAACGACTTCCGCAGGAACCTGCACACGCGCACGTACTCGTCGCGCCCGACGTTCGCCTTGCCGTCGGCGCCGTAGAACGCGGTGTAATCGTCGGCCATGGTTTCCCGGCAGACGGTCCAGTCGTCGCGATTGAACCCCTCCTCGATGTGCCGGCGAACGAGGGCCCGCATCTGCTCCGGGCTCACGGTGGTCCGCCGGTCAGCCGAACCGGGCCGCGAGGTAGGTGCCGACGGTGCGCAGCGAGTCGAAATCGAAGTCGTCGTCGTCGTTGCTGTCGAAGCCGACGGTTGCGGCGACCACGATGACGGCCACGACGCCCACCACGACCAGCCCGATGTGGATCCAGGCGATGATGCGGGCGGCGGTGTTGAGGCTGTCGCCGGTCAGCCGGCCCCCGGAGGCGTCGATCTTCTGTTGCGCAGTGTGCGCCAGCACGAGGGCCACGATCGCGGGTACGAGCGGGCACACGACGAACGACGCGATCGCGAGCACGAGCGCCGCGACCGCGGTGCCCTCCGTCTGGGGGGCGGTGGCATAGCCGGGCGCCGGTTGTTGCCTGGCCGGTGGGGGTTGCTGCCATCCGGGCGGCCCGCCCGCCGAAGGCGGCGGCGTCGACGGCGGGGGAGGCGGAGGCGGAGGGGGCGGGGT
>JBOGFJ010000089.1:0-43823 GCA_050743385.1 Acidimicrobiia bacterium | reverse complement strand
CCGTTACACCGAGCGCAACGGCGGCTACCTGCGGATCCTCAAGCTCGGTCCCCGCCCGGGCGACCACGCGCCCATGGCGCGCATCGAACTCGTCTGACCTTTCTGGTCGCGCTCGCTTCGCTCGCCGCTCCCGCGCAATCCTGGCGGTCCGGGGGCCGGGAGACCCGGCCCCCTCGCCGGTGGATGGCAGCTCCTCCGGCTCGCTGGTTTGGCGATGCTGCCTCGCGTCACGCACAATGGAAGGCCCCAGCCGCCCGGAGAGCCCGCTTCGCCATGCCCGACGACATCCTGCTCCCCGCCCAACCCCGCACCGTCAGGGGCAGCCGCCCCGCTGGCCGGCTGCGCCGCGAGGGGAAGGTGCCGGCCGTCATCTACGGCCTCGAGACCGAGACGCTCAACGTCACCGTCCCCGCCCGCGAGCTCCAGCACATCCTCAGCGGCGAGGCCGGCGCCAACACGCTGATCACCTTGAAGTGGGATGGCGACGACATCCTCACGCTCGCCCGCCAGATCCAGCGGCACCCGACGCGCGGCGAGCTCATCCACGTCGATTTCGTCCGCATCCGCCGCGACGTCGCCGTCGAGGCCGAGATCCCCGTGCACCTCGAGGGCGAGCCCGCGGGTGTGCGCGACGGCGGCGTCCTCGAGCAGCTCGTGTTCTCGCTCGCCATCCAGGCGAAGCCCGCCGACATCCCCAACGCCATCGAGGTCGACGTGTCCGCCCTCGAGATCGGCGACCAGCTGCGGATCGAGGAGCTCGCGATACCCGCGGGCGTCGCACTGCAGAACGAGCCCGAGGAGCTCGTCGTGCAGGTGGTCATGCCCCGCGTGGTCGAGGAGCCCGAGCCCGAGGCCGAGGAGGGCGAAGAGGTCGAGGGTGAGGCCGCCGAGGGTGAGGCTGCCGAGGGCGAGGGCGAGGCGGCGGCGGCCGAGGGCGGCGAGGCGGCCGAGGGCGAGAGCGGCGGGGAGTAGGAGCGCCAGGTGCTGCGGCGCCGGCGGGAACGGGCGCCGCGCAGGGGTACCCCGGCCGACCTGCTCGTGGTGGGGCTCGGCAATCCCGGCGACGAATACGCCGGCTCGCGCCACAACGTGGGCGCGGAGACGGTCGAGCTGCTCGCCCGCCGGCACGGTGGCAACCTGCGCAAGGGCAAGGAGCGGGCGCGGGTCGACGAGGTGCACATCGGCGACCGGCGGGTCGCTCTGGCCGTGCCGCTCACCTACATGAACGACTCCGGTGAGGCGGTGCGTCCGCTGGTGCGGCGCTACGGCGTGGAGGCGGAGCAGCTCGTGGTCGTGCACGACGAGCTCGACCTGCCGGTGGCGCGACTGCAGGTGAAGGCGGGCGGCGGGCTCGCCGGCCACAACGGGTTGCGCTCGATCGTGTCGCACCTGCACGCCGATGCGTTCGTGCGCGTGCGGATCGGCGTCGAGAAGCCGGTCTCGAAGGAGCGGGGCGCCGATCACGTGCTCCGGCGGTTCTCGAAACGCGAGCGGGCCGAGATCGAGGTGACGATCGAGGAGGCCGCCGACGCCGTCGAGACAATCGTCACCGACGGCGTCGACGCGGCGATGAACCGCTTCAACACCCGCCCGTAGGGCCGTTATCCTGAGTCGCGCACCCCCGGGACGCGGCCGCGTCTCGGGCGTCGACGCGCGTCCATGATCCAGACGACCGATCCCACGACCATCCCCCCGTTGGCTGAGCTGGCGCCGCTCCTCGCCGAGGAGCCGGCTGTGCGCGCCGTCATCGGGAGAGAGCCGGTCGTCGCGGTGCCCGACCCGGCCCGCGCCGTCTTCGTCGCTGCCCTCGCCCGGGCCACGACCCGCCGGCCGGTCGTCGTAGCGGTACCCACCGGTGCGGAAGCCGAGCGTCTCGTTCACGACCTCGCCCGCTTCCTCGGTCCCGACGCGGTCGAGTTGTTCCCGGCGTGGGAGACGCTGCCGTTCGAGCGGGTGTCGCCGTCGCTCGAGACCATGGGCCGGCGCCTCCGTACCATGTGGCGCCTGCGGGCCGGGGGAGACGAGCTCCCGACCGTCGTCGTCGCCCCGGTGCGGGCGCTCGTGCAGCGTCTCGGGCCGCATGTCGAGGACGTCGAGCCGGTGGTGATCCGGCCGGGCGAGCGCCTCGACCGCGACGATCTCCTCGCCCGTCTCGTGGGCGGGGGCTACCGGCGGGAGTACCAGGTCGAGAGCCGGGGAGAGGTCGCGGTGCGCGGGTCGATCGTCGACGTGTACCCGAGCACCGCCGATCATCCCGTGCGCGTCGACCTCTGGGGCGACGAGGTCGACCGGCTCTCGGCGTTCTCGGTGGCCGACCAGCGCTCGACCCACGAGCTCGCCGAGGCCTGGGTGTTCCCGACGCGCGAGCTCCTGCCCACCGACGAGGTGCGGACGCGCGCCGAGCGGCTCGTCGCGTCACAGCCCTGGGGTCGAGAACAGTGGGAGCGACTGGCGACCGGCGAGACCTTCGACGGGATGGAGTCGTGGTTGCCGTGGGTGTGCGACGGCGAGCACCTCCTCCCCGATCTCCTGCCCGGCGACGCCGTCGTGCTGCTCGTGGAGCCGAAGCGCATGCGCGACCGGGCCCAAGAGCTGCTCGACGAGGAGGAGGCGTTGGCGAGCACGCTCGCGACAACTTGGGGCGCGACCGGCGAGCCCGGCTTTCCGCGCCTGTCGCTGCCGTTCGGCCGGTTGCTCGTGCACACGGAAGCGGGAGCGGTTGCGGTGCCGTCCGCTCCGGAGGGGCCCGACACCCCCCGTCTCGGGGCCACTGCGTTCGACCCGGTGGTCGGCGACGCCGAGAACCTCGCCCGCCGACTCGGCGCCCTCCGGCGCGAGCGCTACCAGGTGGTGCTGGCGGCCGAGGGCCGGGGCTCGGCCGATCGCCTGCGCGCCGTGCTTGCCGAGGAGGGTGTCGACCTCACCGACACGCCCGCGCCCGGCGCGCTCGCCCTCGTGGTCGCACCACTCGAACGGGGTGTCGTGCTCCCCGCGGCGAAGCT
This sequence comes from Acidimicrobiia bacterium, assembly GCA_050743385.1. GTDB lineage: Bacteria > Actinomycetota > Acidimicrobiia > IMCC26256 > JACDBD01 > JACDBD01. Next base: position 40,821 of record JBOGFJ010000089.1, on the reverse strand, counting down.
GGCTCTCGTCGCGGAGGCCGACCTGACCGGCCGGCGCCGGGTGCACCGCCGTCCCACGGCCCGGCGCGGCGCCGCGCGCGGGGTCGACTTCTACGACGCCCTCGAACCGGGCGACTTCGTCGTGCACCACCAGCACGGTGTCGGCCGCTATGTCGAGATGACGAAGCGGGCGATGGGTGGTGCCGAGCGCGACTATCTCCTGCTCGAGTACAAGGGCGGCGACAAGCTCTACGTCCCCACCGACCAGGTCGGCACCGTACGGCGCTACACCGGTGGCGAGCGCCCGACGCTCAACCGCCTCGGCGGCAGCGACTGGCAGAAGACGCGGGCGCGGGTGCGCAAGGCGGTCCGGGAGATTGCCCAGGAGCTCGTGGTGCTGTACCGCCGACGGCTGGCGACGCCGGGCCACTCGTTCGCACCCGACACTCCGTGGCAACGCGAAGTCGAGGACGCATTCCCGTTCGAGGAGACGCCCGACCAGGCCCGCGCCATCGAGGACGTCAAGGCCGACATGGAGCGGCCGGTCCCGATGGACCGGCTCGTGTGCGGTGACGTCGGCTACGGCAAGACCGAGGTCGCGGTGCGGGCCGCGTTCAAGGCGGTGCAGGACGGCAAGCAGGCGGCGGTGCTCGTCCCCACCACGCTGCTGGCCAACCAGCACGGCCAGACGTTCCGGGAGCGCTTCGCCAACTACCCGGTGCACGTCGAGGTGCTGTCACGCTTCCTCACGCCGCGCGAGCAGGCCGCGGTGGTCGGGGGTGTCGGCGACGGATCGGTCGACGTCGTGATCGGGACGCACCGGCTGCTCTCGGACGACGTGCGGTTCCGTGATCTCGGGCTGCTCGTCGTCGACGAGGAGCAGCGCTTCGGGGTGCAACACAAGGAGCGCATCAAGGCACTGCGCGCCGACGTCGACGTGTTGACACTCACCGCGACGCCCATCCCGCGCACGCTCGAGCTGTCGCTCACCGGGATCCGAGACCTGTCACTCGTGAACACGCCGCCCGAAGACCGTCAGCCGATCCTCACGTACGTGGGGGACTACGACGACCGCGCCGTCGCCGAGGCCATCCGGCGCGAGCTGCTGCGCGAAGGCCAGGCGTTCTTCGTGCACAACCGGGTGCGCGACATCGAGTTCGCGGCCGAGCACGTTCGCGAGCTCGTGCCCGAAGCGCGCGTCGCCGTCGCGCACGGGCAGATGGACGAGGGCCGGCTCGAACGGATCGTGCTCGACTTCTGGGAACGCGAGTCCGACGTCCTGGTCTGCACCACGATCGTGGAGAGCGGGCTCGACATCCCGACGGTCAACACCCTGGTCGTCGACCGCTCCGACCTGCTCGGACTCGCTCAGCTCTACCAGCTGCGGGGTCGGATCGGCCGCCGGGGCCAGCGGGCGTACGCGTACCTCCTCCATCCCGTCGACCGGGCGCTCACCGAGGAGGCCTACGAGCGGCTCAAGACGATCGGGGAGTTCACTGACCTCGGCTCCGGGTTCAAGATCGCGATGCGCGACCTCGAGATCCGCGGTGCGGGCAACCTCCTCGGCGGCGAGCAGTCGGGCCATATCGCCGCCGTCGGCTTCGACCTCTACTGCCAGATGGTCACCGAGGCCGTCGGTGAGCTCACGGGCGAGTCGCCGCCCGAGCCGGTGGAGATCGCGATCGACGTCCCGGTCCACGCCCATCTCCCGCGTGACTACGTGGCCCGTGACGACGTGCGGATGGAGGCGTACCGGCGGCTGGCGGCGGTGAGCGCGGTGACCGACGTCGACGACATCCGGGCAGAGTGGGCCGACCGCTACGGGCCCCCGCCGGCCCCGGCCGAAGCGCTCCTGGAGGTCGCCCGCCTCCGCGTCGAGTGCGTCCGGCTCGGGATCCGCAGCGTGTCGGTGCAGCGCGGCGCGGCTCGCATCACCGGCCTCCGGCTCCCCGAGTCGAAGAAGCTGCGGCTGCGGCGACTCGTGCCCGGCGCCGTCGCCAAGCAAGCGGACGAGCTGGTCGTGCCCGTCGGCGCGAACGGGGCGTCGGTTCCGGGGGTCCTCGTCGACCTGCTCGGCGAGCTGCTGCCCGCCGACGATGCAACCCCGGTAGGCTCCGCCGCACCGTGAAGAAGCCTCTCGTCTCTCTCGTCGCGCTCGCAGCCGTTGCGCTCGCTTTGAGCGGGTGTGACAGCACCCGTGGTTCGGCCCTGACGGTTGGCGGCCAGGACGTGTCGCAGTCGTCGATCGACCGCGAGCTGGAAGCGATCGCCGACAACGACGTCCTCGGCCAGCAGCCCGACACCGCCGGCGCCGGGGACCAGACTCTCAACCCCCAGATCACCGCGTTCTGGTTGACGCTCCGGGTGCAGCAGGAGGTCATCGACCGCGAGCTGCGCGACCGAGACATCGAGGTCACCCAGGCCGATCGCGAGGCAGGTCTGACCACCATCGAGACCGAGATCGGCCCCGAGGTCTTCGACGCGTTCCCGCAGTGGCTCCGCGACCGGCTCGAGGAGCGCTACGGCCGCCGCGCCGCGCTGCTGCGCGAGACCGGCGGAGGCGAGGCGGGCCCGAGCGACGAGGAGGTCATGGCGGCGTACGACGAGACACTGGCGCAGGCGCAGGCGCAGTGCCCGTCGGGCAAGTTCGCAGCGCACATCCTCGTCGCGACCCGCGAGGAGGCCGACCAGATCGCTCTCGAGCTGGGCGCCGGCGCCGACTTCTCCGAGCTCGCTCGTACCCGGTCGCAAGACACGGGATCGGCGGAAGTCGGCGGGCAGCTCTTCTGCTACGACGCCGCGCAGTACGTTCCCGAGTTCGCGACGGCCGCCGACGCCCTCCCGCTCGGCCAGATCTCGGCGCCGGTGCAAACCGAGTTCGGGTTCCACGTCATCCTCATGAGCGACACGGTGCCGTTCGAGGCGGTCGAGGAGCGGATCCGTGAATCGCTCGCCCCGGCGACGAGCACGAACCCCGAGCTCGACGAGCTCGTGGCCGATGCCAGCGTGCGGGTCAATCCCCGGTACGGCGCGTGGAAGGTCACCGACGGCCTCGGCGCCGTGCAGCCGCCCGAAGCCCCGGAGAACGCGCCGACGACCACGCCCGCGGTTCCGGCTCCCGCCCCGTAGCGCGCATGGCTCCACGGGTTGTGGTCGTCGGGTTGGGGCCCGCCGGCGCCGACCTGCTGCTCCCGGCGGCGCGGGCGGCGCTCGAGCGGTCCGCGACCCGGTTCGTCCGCACCGCCCGGCATCCCGCGGTCGAGGAGCTGGCGCGTCAGGGCATCGAGCTCACGGGCCTCGACGCCGAGTACGACGCCGCCACCGAGATCGACGAGGCCTACCGCGCCATCGTGCGGCGGGTGGTCGAGGCCGCTGACGCCGCCGCTGACCACGGCCCGGTCGCATACGCGGTCCCGGGTAATCCCGTCGTGGCCGAACGCACCGTGGAGCTGCTCCACGACGCCGCCCGCTCCGGCACCATCGCGCTCGAGATCGTGCCGGGTCTGTCGTTCGCGGAGCTCGCGTGGGCGCGCCTCGGTGTCGACCCGATGCAGGGGGCCCGGGTCGTCGACGGCCACGCGCTCGATGGCCGCGCACTCGATGGCCGCGCACTCGATGGCGACGGTCCCCTCCTGATCGCGCAGTGCGACTCCGAGCTCGTCCTGTCCGACGTGAAGCTCGCCCTGCTCGAGCGGCTCGACCCGACGACGCCGGTGACCGTGCTCCAGCGCCTCGGTCTCCCCGGCGAGTCGGTGCGCACGGTCCGGCTCGTGGAACTCGACCGCGTCGTCGAGCCCGACCATCTCACGAGCTTGTTCGTGGACGCCCCGGGCGGCGGCGCGGCGCGCGAGGTCGCCCGGCTGCTCGCGCTCGCGGAGCGGCTACGGCGCCCAGAGGGATGCCCGTGGGACGCGGAGCAGACGCACCACTCGGTGACCCGCTACCTCCTCGAAGAGGCCTACGAGGTCGTCGAGGCGGTCGAGGGCCTCCCGTCCGAGGCTGCGTATGCCGCGCTCGAGGACGAGCTCGGCGACCTCCTGTACCAGGTGGTGTTCCACGCGGTGATGGCGGAAGAGGCGGGCGCGTTCACGATGGCCGATGTTGCCCGGGGGATCCACGACAAGCTCGTGCGCCGCCATCCCCACGTCTTCGGTGACGCCGACGCCGACACCAGCGCCGACGTCATGCGCAACTGGGAGCAGATCAAGAAAGACGAGAGGGGCACGACGTCGATCGTCGCCGGCATCACGCCCGGGCTCCCGTCACTGCTCTACACGCACAAGTTGCTCCGCAAGGCGGAATCCGTCGGCCTCGCTCCCGGATCGCGCGCGGACGCGGTGATGCGACTCGAGCGTGCGGTGGAGACATTGCGACGCGCCGACGAACCCGGCGTGCTCGAGGCCGGGCTCGGCGAGGTGCTGGCGGCGGCAGTGGTGCTGGCGCGTGCGGCCGGAGTCGACGCCGAGTCGGTCCTGCGGGGCTGGGCGGCCCGGTTTCGCGACCGCTTCGTCGTGCTGGAGCAGCTCGCGGCCGAGCGCGGCCTCGACTTCGCCACCCTCGACCCGGTCACGATTCACGAGCTCTGGACCTCCTGATCGCCCGATGCGTCGGTGAACGCGGCGAGGGCCCACTCGCGGAGTGCCCCGGCAGTGAGGACGTGCCAGGCGGCATGGCCTTGGAGGAGGCTGTCGGGTCGACACAACGGATCGCCGGTGCGAGAGAGCAGGTTGACGACCGTCGCGGCCGCGAGCAGCGCGCCCGCGACCGCGAGTCGGCGGCGCGTCCGGCGCCGTCGGGGCCGGCGCACGAGCGCCACCACCTCGGTCGCGGCGACGAACGCGAGGGTCCCGCCGATGGCGGCGTCGTGGAGGCGGTGGGACACGCCGTCTCCGGGACCGTGGAAGCCCACGCTGCCCACTCCCTCGACCGCGACGAGCGCTCCGAACGCGGCGAGCGCGACGCTCGACCATCCCCGTGATCGCTGCTGCCAGCCCCGCACCATGAGCTCGGCGCCGACCGCCACGTACGCCAGGCTCGAGAGCGCGTTGACGGGCTGCGCGAGGAACCCATCTCCCAGCCGCTCGCAATCTCCGGCGGCCGGGTGCGGCTGCGCGCTCACGACCGCCCCAGACTCGAGGCCCACGGGTCCGGATTCCGGACCCCACGGCCTCGAGTCACCGGCGGTCCCTCGTGGTCGACGAAGCCGTTGCAGTGGTGGGCGACGACGAGGACCGGCCGACCCCGACGACGGCGGTGGCGATGGGCAAGATCGGCGAGCTCCACCGTGCGGAAGAGACCGCGGATGGCGAGGAGCGCCACCCCCCGAGCAGCCTGTCGATGACCCGCCGCACCGCGGCAGCATACGGGGTGTGCTTCCACCCCCCGGCTCAATGGGATAGTTTCGTCACCCCAACCACATCAACAACACCGGCAACCAGCGGCCCGGGGGCGGAGGGGCCCTGCCGTTGGAGCGCCTGTTGAGCAGCATCGCCGAGGTCGCCGCCCGGGAGGTCCTCGACTCCCGCGGCAACCCCACCGTCGAGGTCGAGATCGAGCTGATCTCGGGCGCGCGCGGCCGCGCCGCAGTACCCAGTGGTGCCAGCACCGGTGTGCACGAGGCGCTCGAGCTGCGCGACGGGGGCGACCGATACGCCGGCAAGGGCGTCCGCCGAGCGATCGAGCACGTCACCACCGAGATCGCCGAGACGATCATCGGGGTGGAGGCGCTCGACCAGCGGGCCGTCGACGAGGAGCTGATCACGCTCGACGGCACCGACGGCAAGTCACGCCTGGGCGCCAACGCCATCCTCGGCGTGTCGCTCGCCGCCGCCAAGGCCGCCGCGGTCGAGAGCGAGCTGCCCCTGTACCGCTACGTCGGCGGCGCCAACGCCCACGTGCTGCCCGTGCCGCTGATGAACGTGCTCAACGGCGGAGCCCACGCCGACAGCAACGTCGACGTGCAGGAGTTCATGCTCGCGCCGGTAGGCGCGGCCGCCTTCTCGGAGGCCCTGCGCTGGGGTACGGAGACGTACCACGCGCTGCGGGCCCTGCTGCACGAGCGTGGCCTGGCCACCGCACTCGGCGACGAGGGCGGCTTCGCCCCCGATCTGCCGTCGAACGAGGAGGCCGTGCGGCTCCTCCTCACCGCGATCGAGGCGGCGGGCTACCGGCCCGGGGACGAGATCGCGCTCGCGCTCGACGTTGCCGCCAGCGAGCTCTTCGACGATGGTCGCTACGCGCTCGCCGGCGAGGGTGCGTCGTTCACGCCCGCCGAGTGGGCCGACTGGCTGACGAGCCTGTGTGACCACTACCCGGTCGTCTCCATCGAGGACGGCATGGCCGAGGACGACTGGGACGGCTGGCTCGCGCTCACGCGCTCGATCGGCGACCGGGTGCAGCTCGTCGGCGACGACCTGTTCGTGACGAACGTCGAGCGGCTGCGCCAGGGCATCGACCGAGGCGTCGCCAACTCGATCCTGGTGAAGGTCAACCAGATCGGCACGCTCAGCGAGACGCTCGACACGATGCAACTGGCTGCCCGGCACGGCTACACATCGGTGATGTCGCACCGCAGCGGCGAGACCGAAGACGCGACCATCGCCGACCTCGCCGTCGCGACCAACTGCGGCCTGATCAAGGCCGGGGCCCCGGCGCGCAGCGACCGGACGGCCAAGTACAACCAGCTGCTCCGGATCGAGGAGGACCTGGGTCCGACTGCCGCCTACCCGGGCCCGGCCGCCTTCGCGCACGGAGGCTCCCGTGCCTGAGCGTCGCCCCGGCCGGCGCCCGACCACCGGCCGGCGCAAGCCGAGTCCGGAGGTACGCCACCGCCGGGCGGTGGTGCGCCTCGTGCTGATGATGCTGGTCTTCATCGCCTTCCTGTTCGTGTTCGTGTTCCCGATCCGTACGCTGCTCGCGCAACGGGAGGACACGAACAAGGTGCGCGAGAAGCTCGAGCTGCTCAGGGAGCAGAACGCGCGGCTGGCCGAGGAGGCCGAGCTGCTCCAGAGTGACGCCGAGGTCGAGCGGATCGCGCGCGAGCAGTACAACCTCGTGCGCCCGGGCGAGACGCCCTACGCCGTGGTCGAGGCGGCGCCGCCCTCGACCGCACCGGGCGGGTCCGTCCCCCAGGACACGCCCTGAGGGCTCCGTAGACTGCAACATCGTGCGGAGGAGCGTTCCCGGACGGACGGCCCCGGGTACCCCGGGGGCGAGCGACGGAGCCAGGTGATGGCCCACGCACACGGCGACGTCGCCGCGCTCACCGAGCTGCTCGGCCGCGAGCCCCGGGCTGCGTTCGAGGTGGTCGTCCGGGGCGAGGGCGGTCGCCCGGTGGTGATCCGCAACGCCCCGCTGCTCGACGACGGCACGCCGATGCCGACGCGCTACTGGCTGGTCGACGCCGAGCTGTCGGTCGCGGTTTCCCGTGTCGAGGCGGGAGGCGGAGTGCGGCGGGCGGAGCGCGAAGTCGACTCGTCGGCGCTCACCGCCGCCCACCGCGCCTATGCCGCCGAGCGCGACGCCGCTCTTCCGCCCGATCACGACGGCCCCCGGCCCCACGGCGGTGTGGGCGGCACCCGTACCGGGGTCAAGTGCCTGCACGCGCACTATGCCTATTTCCTCGCCGGCGGTGACGATCCCGTCGGCCACTGGGTGCAGTGCCGGCTCGACGAGGTGCCGGGCGCGTGAGTCCCCGCCTTGCCGGCGTCGACATCGGGACGAACTCGACGCGTCTGCTCGTCGCCGATGTCGACGGGGCGGGCAACCACGCTCGTCTCACGCCCCTCGACCGGCGGATGCGCATCACTCGGCTCGGCCAAGGTGTCGACGCCACCCACCGCCTTCACCCGGAAGCGATCGAGCGCACCGTCGCCGTGCTACGCGAGTACCGGGGCGCGCTCGACGAGCTCGGCGTCGAGCGGTTGCGCGTCACGGCCAGCAGCGCAGCACGCGACGCCGGCAACCGTGACGACTTCTTCGGCCTCGCGACCGCCGTCCTCGGAGAGGCGCCCGAGCTCTTGAGCGGAGACGAGGAGGCGCGCCTGTCGTTCCTGGGTGCCACCAGCGGCCTCTCCGAACCCGCCCCCTATCTCGTGGTCGACATCGGGGGCGGCTCGACGGAGTTCGTCGTCGGTGACACCGAGCCCGCGGGCCAGATCTCCGTCGACATCGGCTGCGTCCGGCTCAGCGAGCAGCTCCTGCACTCCGATCCGCCCGCGCCCGAAGAGCTGTCGGAGGCCGTGGCCGTCGTGCGCGACCACCTCGCCGACGTCGACCGTGACCTGCCGGCGGTGCGGGAGGCGGCGACGCTCGTCGGGCTGGCCGGCACGGTGACGACCGTCGCCGCCGTCGAGCTCGGGCTCCCCGAGTACGACCCCGACAAGATCCACCACTTCCGCCTCACGAAGGAGGCGGCCGAGGACGTGTTCCGCACGCTCGCGACCGAGCCGGCCGCGGAGCGCCGCCACAATCCCGGCCTCGAGCCTGGCCGCGTCGACGTCATCGTCGGCGGCGCGGTCGTGCTGGTGACGATCCTGCGCGTGCTCGGATTCGACGAGGTGCTCGTGTCGGAGGCCGACATCCTCGACGGCCTCGTGCGCAGCCTCGCACGATAAGTCCGATTCGCGGCCGCGAGCCTGCGCGCGATCCCCATCCGTCCCGGCGAGAACGGGGGGAAATCCCCTTCTTCGCGCGGCGGATGTGCTGAGAATACGAAGAATGGAGATCAAGGACTTCATCGTCGCTCTCGGCCGCATGACCGCCGCCGACCTGCACGAGGTCGGAGGCGCGCTGCACCCGCGCTCCGAGTCGGCCGCGGACGAGGTCGACGCCTGGCGGATCACGATCACGATCGACCGGACGTTGCGCCGGGCGCATCGCACCCGGGTCGCGGCTCACGCCGCTTCCGACGCCAGCCATGCGGTGCTGCGCGCCGCCGAGGCGCACTGCATCGCGCTTCCCGATGCCGAGGTCACCCACGTCGCTCGCGCCGCCGCCGAGCTGGCGCGCGCCATGGTGGCCGGGCCCGACGTCGACGACGAGGTGCGGTTCCTCTTCGGCCGCTGGACCCCGCTGCTCGCCGCATCCGTCTAGCCGGGCTGCCATCCCGGAGTGAGGGGCGGGGCCCGCCTCACTACGATGCGCCCGTGCCGCTGACCGACCGACTGCTGCTCGGCCCCGGGCCGTCGAACCCCTACCCGGAGGCCGTGGCGGCGCTCGGGCGGCCGATGCTCGGGCACCTCGATCCCGAGTTCCTGATGCTCCTCGACGACACGAACGAGCGGCTTCGCCGGGTCTTCCGCACGCAGAACGACCTGACGTTCCCGATCAGCGCCACCGGCTCGGCCGGCATGGAGACGTGCTTCGTCAACCTGCTCGAGCCGGGCGAGACGGCGATCGTCGGCGTCAACGGCGTGTTCGGCGACCGCATGTGCGAGGTCGCCCGTCGCGGTGGTGCCGAGATCGTGCGCGTCGACGCGCAGTGGGGGCGTGCCATCGATCCACAAGCGCTGCTCGACGCCCAGCGGCAGCACCCCGACGCCCGGGTGCTCGCGGTCGTGCACGCCGAGACCTCGACCGGCGTGCGCAACGAGGTCGCCCCGCTGCGCGCGCTCCAAGACACCGACACGCTGCTCGTCGTCGACACGGTGACGTCACTCGGCGGGATCCCCGTCGAGGTCGACGGATGGGGCATCGATGCCTGTTACTCGGGTACCCAGAAGTGCCTCGGTGTTCCACCCGGATTGGCGCCGGCGACCTTCTCGGCGCGGGCCGTCGAGCGGGTGCGCGACCGCGCGACACCACCGCAGTCGTGGTACCTCGACCTCGGGCTCATCGGCTCCTACGTGGGCAGCGGCGCCCGCGTGTACCACCACACCGCTCCCATCTCGATGATCTACTCGCTGCACGCGGGCCTGGGTGCGCTCCTCGACGAGGGGCTCGAGGCGGCGTGGGACCGCCACCGCCGGGTCGGGGAGCGGCTCCAGCGCGAGCTTCCCGAGCTCGGGTTCCGTCTGATCGCCCAGGAGGGGCACCGCCTCCCCGAGCTCACGTCGACGTGGCTGCCCGAAGGCGCCGACGACGCCGCCCTGCGCAAGGGCCTGCTCGAGGGTCACGGCATCGAGGTCGGCGGCGGGCTGGGCGAGTTCGCGGGCAAGGCCTGGCGCGTCGGCCTCATGGGCCACTCGGCCCGCGACCGGTCGGTCACGACGCTGCTGGGCGCCCTGCGCGAGCTACTGAGCTGAGCCGAGCGTCGCGGCGTAGCGGTCGCGGTGCTCCTCCCAGTGCTCTGCAGTCCACTCGACAGGTTGACCGGCGAGCCCCTGTTCCATGAGGTCGAGGAGCGTGTGCCAACCGCCGAGATCGCGAGGGGCGTTGGCAGCATCGAACCCGGCTGGCTCGGTATGGGTGAGCCGCAAGCGACAGCCGTCACCGTCCGGTTCGAGCTCCCACCGCGCGATCGAGCCCGGGTCGCCGCCGAACGTGTGCTCGAAGACCCGGGGTGGCTCCACCCGGAGCACGGTGTCGCGTGTCTCCAGCGCGTCTTGGCCCGCCTCTCGGACGATCGCCTCGACGAGGTCGGGCGGGCCGGTGGTCTTGGTCTCGTAGCGCCCGCCCTCGGCGAGCTCGAGCTGGATCTCGCTCTCACCGCCGAACCACTGGCTCACCTGCTCGGGTCGGGTGAGGGCGTTCCACACCCGCTCGACCGGATGGGCGTAGCGGCGCTCGAACCGCAGCACGTACCGGCCGTCGATCTCCTCCAGGGTTCCGTCTGTTCGCATCAGCGGGGCTTCGCTCACGGTCGGTCCTCCTTCTCGTCGGGGTCGGGACTCTCGTCGAGGTGGCGCTCCAGGGCGTCGAGGCGCTCGGTCCAGAACCGGCGGTAGGGCTCGAGCCAAGCGTCGACCTCCGCCAGCGGCTCGGGGCGGACCCGGTACCAGCGGCGCTGGGCGTCGCGACGCACCGACACCAGGCCGGCGTCGCGCAGGACTCGTAGGTGCTTCGAGACACCGGGCTGGCTCAGCCCGAGCCGGCCGACGAGCTCGCCCACCGACTGCTCGCCCGGCTGCAGCAGGTCGAGGATGCGGCGCCGGGTGGGCTCGGCGAGGACCTCGAAGGTCGTGGTCGTGGGGGCCACGGCCCTATATTGCCGGATCGTTATATGTCTGTCAAGGCATAGAGTGGCCGTCCGCGACCGGGCGGAGCATCTGGTCCCGGTAGTAGCGGAGCTCGGCGATCGACTCCCGGATGTCGGCCAGGGCCCGGTGGGACTCGGCCTTGCCGGGGCGCTTGGCGTAGACGTCGGGGTACCAGCGGCGGCACAGCTCTTTGAGCGACGAGACGTCGATGCTGCGGTAATGCAGGTACGCGTCGAGCTCGGGCAGGTAGCGGTACAGGAACCGGCGGTCGACCCCGATCGAGTTGCCGCACAGCGGGGCGGTGCCGGGCTCGGGCACGCGTTCGCCGACATACGCCAGCGCCTGCGCGCCCGCGGCCTCGAGCGACAGCGTCGACGACTCGATCGCCGGGAGCAGCGCCGATTTCGTGTGCATCTTGCGCACGAAGTCGTCCATCTCGGCGAGCACCTCGGGCGGCTGGTGCACGACGAGGTCGATGCCGTCGTCGAGGATCTCGAGCTGTGCATCGGTCACGAGCACGGCGATCTCGACGATGCGGTGGCGTTCGACCTCGAGCCCGGTCATCTCGAGATCGATCCAGACGAGACGGTCATCGATCGACTCCGGAGCCACGGCGTCACCCTACCGATCGCGGTCACCGCGGCCATGCTGGTCGGGTGCGAGAACGGCTCTCCGCCCGCGCGATCGCTGCCGCAGCGGCACTCGTCGGTGCCGCGTCGCTCGCGGGGACCACCCGCTCCTTCACCTGGCCCGCCCTGGCAATCACGGGGACCGGCGCCGCGTACGTGCTGATCGTCGCGCTGCGGGCGGAGCGATCACCGCGCGCCGGCCGGGACCGTCCGCGGCGTGGGTACCTGGCGTGGGCCGGCCTTGCCGTCGCGGCATTCGGATGGCAACTGGCCACGTACCTCCAGTCCCCGCGGGCCGAGCACCCGACGATCAGCTCGATGCTCGATGCCGCCGACGCCCACGATCCGCTCCGGGCGGCGGTGTTTCTCGGGTGGGTCGTGCTGGGGTTGGAGTTGGCGCGCCGATGACCGCACGATGGGTGACGCTCACAGGGTGGATCGTCTTGGCCGCGGCCGTCATCGCGCTCGACCTCCGGGCGCGTCTCTCGCGGGGCCCGCTTGCGACGCTCGGCGGCGCGCTCTCGACCGCGCTCCGGGTGCCGGCGGTGCGCGGCCTCACGCTGGCCGGCTGGTTGTGGCTCGGCTGGCACCTGTTCGTCCGATGACGGTCGCTAGCCTGCTGATCGTGGCCGAGATCGCGTGGCGACCGTCGCCGGAGCTCGTTGCGCAGAGCAACGTCGGTCGTTTCATGGCCCGGCACGGTTTGGCCGATTTCGACGAGCTCCTCGCCCGCTCCATCGCCGAGCCGGAGTGGTTCTGGGACGCGGTCGTGCGGTTCCTCGGGATCGAGTTCACGCTGCCCTACGACCGGGTGCTCGACTCCTCGGAGGGCATCGAGTGGACGAAGTGGTTCGTCGGGGGGCGTCTCAACCTCGCTGTCACCTGCCTCGACCGTCACGCCGACGACCCCGACCGGCGCGATCAGCCCGCCGTCAGGTGGGAGGGCGAGGAGGGCGTGACTCGAACGCTGAGCTACGCCGAGCTGCGGACGCTCACCGACCGGCTCGCCGCCGGTCTCGCGGCTCGAGGCGTGCGACAGGGCGACGCGGTGGGGTTGTTCCTCCCGATGCTCCCCGAGACGGTCGCGGCGCTGCTGGCGGTGGCGAAGCTCGGCGCGTTGTTCCTCCCGATCTTCTCGGGGTACGGCGCCGAAGCGGTCACGGTGCGACTCGCCGACGCGGAGGCGGTCGCGGTGATCACGGCCGACGGCTTCACCCGCCGGGGCAAGCCCGTACCGATGAAGGAGACCGCCGACGCCGCCGTCGCCTCGGTGCCGTCGGTGCACACGGTCGTCGTCGTGTCCCGTCTCGGCCGCGACGACGTGCCCATGGAGGCGGGCCGCGACGTGCCGCTCGCCGATCTGATCGACGGGGCACCCGACCGCTTCGACGCCGCGCTCGTCGACAGCGAGCATCCGTTGTTCGTCGCCTACACCAGCGGCACGACCGGCAGACCCAAGGGATCGGTGCACGTGCACGGCGGCTTCCTCGTCAAGATCGCCGAGGAGGTCGCCTTCCAGATGGACCTGCGCCCGGGCGAGACGCTCTTCTGGCTCACCGACATCGGGTGGATCATGGGGCAATGGGAGATCGTCGGGACGCTCGCCACCGGCGCCACGCTCCTCCTCTACGACGGCGCGCCCGACCATCCCGGCCCCGATCGGTTGTGGTCGCTCGTCGAGCGACACCGCGTCGACGTCCTGGGGGTGTCACCCACCCTCGTACGCGCGTTGATGGCGCACGGTGATGAGCCTGTCGCTGCCCACGACCTCTCGTCGTTGCGGGTGCTCGGCTCGACGGGCGAACCGTGGAATGACGCACCGTGGCAGTGGTTCTTCGAGATCGTGGGTGGCGCGCGCTGCCCCGTGATCAACATCTCGGGCGGCACGGAGGTCGGTGCCTGCTTCCTCTCGCCGCACGTCGCCCAGCCGATTGCACCGTGCTCCCTCGGCGGGCCCGCACTCGGCATGGCCGTCGACGTGTTCGACGAGTACGGCCACCCAGTGCGCGACGAGGTCGGCGAGCTCGTGTGCACGAAGGCCTGGCCGGGCATGACGCGCGGTATCTGGCGCGATCCCGAGCGCTATCTCGAGACGTACTGGTCGCGCTGGCCGGGCGTGTGGTGGCACGGCGACTGGGCGTCGGTCGACGACGGCCAGTGGTTCCTCCACGGCCGCTCCGACGACACGATCAAGCTCGCCGGCAAGCGGCTCGGTCCCGCGGAGGTCGAGACGGTCCTCGTGGAGCACCCGGCTGTCGTGGAGGCGGCCGCGGTCGGGTTGCCCGACGACGTCAAGGGCGAGGCGCTGTGGTGCTACGTGGTGACCGCGCCGACCGTGGCCGCCGACGACGCCCTCCGGGCCGAGCTGCGGGCGTTGGTGGCCGATCGGCTCGGCAAGTCCTTCACCCCGTCGGGGATCCGCTTCACGCGCGCCATCCCGAAGACCCGCAGCGCCAAGGTGATGCGGCGCGCCATCCGGGCGGTGGCCACCGGCGCCGAGGCGGGTGACCTCTCCGGCCTCGAAGACCCGGCCGCGCTCGATGCGGTCGCGGCGGCACGGTGAGGTCGCATCGGTGAAACGGGGGAAGAAAGACACACTGGTCGGACCGCGGGTCGAGTTGCGCCCCCTCAAGGGCGGCGACTTCGAGGCATGGCGGGCGGTGCGCGAGCGCAGCCGCGACTGGCTGGAGCCGTGGGAGCCGTTGCCCGACCCGACCAGCCCCGACCCGGTGCGCGACCCGGAGGCGTTCCGCGCCCGCTGCGGGGCCTGGGAGCGCCAGCGCCATTTCGACACCGCCTACGGATTCGGGATGTTCCTGCGCGGTCGCGAGTTCATCGGCGAGGTGAGCCTGGGGAGCGTCCAGCGGGGACCGTTCCAGTCAGCGTTCGTCGGCTACTGGGTCGACGAGGAGCACGCCGGGAAGGGCCACGTACCCGAGGGCGTCGCGCTGATCCTGCGCTACGGGTTCGAGGAGCTCGGCCTGCACCGCATCGAGGCCGCGATCGTCCCGCGCAATACGGCCAGCCGTCGTGTCGTGGAGAAGCTCGGGCTCCGCGAGGAGGGGCTCGCCGAGCGGTTCCTCCAGATCAGGGGCGTGTGGGAAGACCACTCTCGCTTCGCGATCACCGTCGAGGAATGGGGCGAGCGCGCCGACGAGATCGTGGGGAAGTTCCTGAGCTGAGAGCAAGCTATCCCCGCGAGAAGAAGCCCTGCTCGAAGCTCCAGACCTGGCGCTCGAGCTCGGTCGTGACCGCAGCCTCGAAGTCGGGCTGCCAGGGGGTCTGCCGGAGCGTCGCCTTCACGCTCATCGCGACCTCACGCGGGGCCTCGCCCGCCCGCCGCGCGAGCGTGATCGCCTCGTGCAGCAGCGCGTCGTCGTCGACGCAGCGCCACGCCAGCCCGATCTCCACCGAGCGCGGGCCGTCGACGCGCTCGCCGAACAGCACCATCGCGGCCGCAGCCTGAGGGCCGACGGCCCGGTCGAGCAGCCAGGTGTGACCACCGCCCGGGTGGATGCCGAGACGCAGGAAGCGCGCGTCGAAGCGAGCGCTGTGCCCGGCGACTCGAACGTCGCACGCGAGCGCGAGGTTGAACCCCGCACCCACGGCCGGGCCGTTGACGGCGGCGACCGTCGGCAGCGGTGAGCGCAGGACGCGGAGGAAACCTTCGTACACGCCCCGAAGATCCTCACCGCTCGACTCCGACCGCCGCTTCTCACCCACGGCCGCGAGCTTCCCGACGTCGGCGCCCGAGCAGAACGCGGGCGGCGCGCCGGTCACGACGAGTGCGCCGACGCCGTCGTCGCCATCGGCCGCCTCGACGGCGGCCACGATCTCGTCGACGAGCGCCGGCGTCAGCGCGTTCCGCCGCTCGGGATCGTCGATCGTCAGGACGGCGACGCGCCCTTCCCGTTCGACGTGGACGGGCACGCGCTACTCGCGGTCCGGCACTACGGCGGAGGAGTGGCGGAAGAACGTCTCGACGTCGCGCTGATACCGGTAAGCGGGATGACGCTCGCCCACGGTCGACTCGAGGCGCAGGCCGCGGGCGAAGTCTTCGACGGCGCCCGCGGTCGAGAAGCGGTACTGGAAGCCCGTCCGCTTGTAACGGGTGTTGTCGACGCCCTTGCCGTAGCGCAGCAGGGAGAGCATCTCGGGCGGCAGGTCGACCACGCGGAGGAAGCGCAGCGGCTCCGCCGCCAGGTTCGTGAACACGGGCGGGAGCGGGACGCGTCGCTTGCCGACGATCTTGCATACCTCGCTCCAGGGCATCGTGCCGTCGCCGGCGACGTTGTAGACACCGGGCACGTCCTTGACCGTGGCGTGGATGAGGGCCGAGCAGGCGTCGTCCTCGTGCGTGAACTGGAGCAGCGGGTCGAAGCCGAGGATCTCGGGCGCGACCGGGAGCCGCAGCGCCCTGCCGAACGGGGTTTGCATGTGATCGCCGAGGACGTTGGAGAATCGCAGCAACGTGACGGTCACGTGCGGGCTGTCCTCCGAGAAGTCGGCGACGAAGCTCTCGACCTCGAGGAGCGAGCGCTCGACTCGAGTGCGCACCGGGGTCGTGCGCGTCGACTGCTCCCGGAACACGTAGGGGTCGGCCTTGCCCGACCCGTAGACGAGTGTCGAGCTCTTGACGATCAGTTTCCGCACCGGGCTGCCGGCAGTGCCCGCGGCCGCGAGCAGGTTCATGGTCCCGATGACGTTGATCTCGTGCGTCGCCCGAGCACTCAGCTGGGTGGAATCGACGACGAGGTGGGTGTGCACGATCGTGTCGACCTGGGTCGCGTGCACGATCCGCTGGAGGATCGAGTAACCCGAGTCGGCCCGGACGTATTCGGTGCGCTCCAATGGGAGCACGGGCTCGCCGACCCCCAGACCGACGACGACCTCCACGTCGTCGCGCGCCTCCAGCTCCTGGGCGATGCGGCTGCCCCAGAAGGTGCCGATGCCCGTGACGAGGACGCGCACGGTTCGTCTCAGCCTGCCCAAACGCTCTTGCGCGTCCGGAGCATGTCGTAGAGCGCGTCCTGGATCCGGGCGCGGATCCGGTCGGCCTCCTCCATCACCCGGCTCCGCGAGTAGCGCTCCTGGTTGGGCTCCACGTTGAAGTGGACGGGCGGCAGCACGCGGAACTTGAACTTCGCCGGGAAGTAGGCCACCAGGCCCAGCGGACCGAACATGAGCATGTTGACGGTCACCGGGACGTAGGGGACGCCCAGCAGCTTGGCCAGGCGCGGGCTCTTCCATACGACGGGCATCGACTCCTCGGCCCCGACGACGGCGATCGGAACGACCGGCACGCCCGACCGCATGGCGATCTCGACGAACCCGCCCCGGCCGAAGCGGCGGAGCTGGTAGCGGTCACGGTAGAGCTTGCCCGTGCCCTTCACCCCCTCCGGGAACGCCAGCACGAGCTGGTGGTCGTCGTACAGGAGGCGGTAGGCGTTCTCGGGGTGGGCCGTGACACCCCCTGCCCGTGCCCACAGCGTGCCGACGACCGGCACGTCGCGGAAGAGGAACTCGGCCAGCCCGTAGACCGGCCGGCCGAGCTCGGTCTCGACCCCGTGCATGATCGCGGGCGCGTCCGCGGGGATCGCGCCGGCATGGTTGGCGACGAGCAGGGCACCGCCATGCGCGGGAATGTGCTCGAGGCCTTCCCATTCCGCTCGGAACCAGTAGCGGTAGAGCGGATCGTAGATCGTGCGGGCGATCTCGCGGATGCTCTCGCTACGCCCCCAGCGATCGACGTCGCCTTGGCGCAGCTCCTCGTCGAGGCGGTCGTCGGGCGGGACCGGTACGAGCTCGGTGCTGGGAGCACCCAGGTCGACCGGCGGAGGCTGTCGGTCGGGTTCCGATGCCCGGAGGGTCGGGCGGGGATCGCCCGCAGGGTCGGTCACCCGCGAAGCTCACCGCGTCGCGAGCGACCGTGCAAGCCGAGAACCCGGTCAGCCGGGGTTCAGGAGTGCCAGCCGCAGGATCTCCCGGTCGTGGACGCGGCGACGGCGTATCTGCACGAGGTGGAAGCTAGCGGCGCGCGCCGACGACCCGGATGCTCTTCGGGTCGGGCGCGCGGGTCGGGCTGAGCCCGGCCCGCGCCGCGAGCTGCGCGAACCTCGCCGCGTTCCGCACCGCGCACGCGCGAGGGTCGTTGTTGAAGAACACGTAGCAATCGGCGTGCCGGGGCCACCGCTCCGCCAGGCGGTCGAGCCAACCCGCGAGGGCGCGGTCGCCGTAGCAGGGGTGGGGGTGGGCGGTGCCCTCGTGGAAGCGGAGGAACGTCCAGTTCGCCGTCCGCTCGACCGGGCCTCGGCGGCCGAGCCGGTCGGTGAGGCACAGGGCGGCGTCGCGCGCGGCCAGGAGCTCGTAGACATCGTCGGTGAACCACGACTCGTGGCGGGGCTCGACGACCACGCGCTGGCCGGCGGGGAAGCGGGCGAGCGTGTCGTCGAGGCGGGCGGGGTCGGCCCGCAGGTTGGGCGGGAGCTGCACCAGTACCGGTCCCAGCTTGGCCCCGAGGCCGGCGGCGTGGTCGAGCATGCGGGCGACGGGCTCCGCCGGCTCCTTGAGGCGGCGGATGTGGGTGAGGAACCGGCTGGCCTTGATCACGAACTCGAAGTCGGCCGGGGTCCGGTTGCCCCAAGTGGCGAAGGTGGCCCGCTCGGGGAGCCGGTAGAAGGTGTTGTTGACCTCGACGGTGGCGAACCGCTCGGCGTAGTACTGCAGCCACGCCCGCTGGGCGAGGTCACGGGGATAGAAGGACGCCCGCCAGTCGCGGTACTGCCAGCCCGAGGTCCCGATCCGCAGCGGCACCCCCGCTTTGTACCCGTGACCGACGGTTCTCGTGTGCGGAGACGACGGAAACGGTCACCTGAGCACACCAGAAGTGTCCCGCGATCTGTCCCGGTCGTAGCTGTCATACCCCCGTGGGATGCTCGTCGGGTGGCGGAGAACCCACCGACGTTGCGCTTCGCGCGCACGGCCCGGCGCCTGGGGGCGGCGGCTCGGGCGGCCGATCTGACGGTGCCGGCGTTCCGGTGCCCACCCCGCGTCGCTGGTGTCGCCCGCACGATTCGCCGCTATCCGGGTGGGGCGGTCGTCTCGGTGCAGCTCCGGGGCCGGCCGTTCGCCGAGGTCGCGGCCGACATGGTCGAGGGCGTGATCGTGGTCAATCAGCTCCGGGGCGAAGCGGCCATGAGAATGCGGGCGGCCCTGGCCGACGCCGTCCAGGATCCTCCGGGCGTCGACGACGCCCGCGCAGCCTGATCGAGCGCCGTCTTCTTCCCCCGCCCATCCGTGGCCCGTGAGCCACGATCTCCGGGGGACGAGTGTGCTGTGTCCCAATTGCCACGCACCGACGCCGACGTATCGTGGACGGAACATCGGCAAGGCGAGATCGGCCCCCGTATCCCAACGGCAGAGGAAAGGGTCCTAAACACCCGTCAGTGTGGGTTCGAATCCCACCGGGGGCACACCCTGGGCTGAGGTGGTCGTCAGTGTCGGTGAAGCGAAACTGACGACCGATCTGCGGCGCGAGCGACAATTGGTCGGAGCACCTGCGCGTCCTTCGGCGCCCGGGTTCCGGTGAGGAAGTGGGAGGAATGGGCGGCTACGCCATCATCGAGGCTCCCTCCGTTCTGGGCCTCTTCCCTGGCGGGGTCGAGCGTCTTCCGGCAGCCCTTCTCGAGGCAGGCCTGGCCGATGCGCTGGGGGCGCGCCGAGCAGCCGTTGTCATCCCGCCGCCGTATGACCCAAGGCGCGACACCACGACGGGGCTGCGCAATCCGACGGGCCTGCGCGATTACGCCCATCAGTTGGCTGACGCCACCGGCGAGGTGCTCGACAGTGGCGAGGTACCGGTTGTGCTCGGCGGCGATTGCTCGATCCTGCTCGGCAACCTGCTTGCACTGAGACGGCGCGGTCGCCACGGCCTGCTGTTCCTCGACGGCCACGCCGACTTCTACCAACCGGAAGCCGAACCCAACGGAGAGGCGGCGTCGATGGACCTGGCCCTCGCCACCGGACGCGGGCCACGGGTCGTGGCCGAACTCGACGGGCAGGGACCGTTGGTCCGGGACGAGGACGTGGTGGTGGTCGGACGCCGAGATGCCGAAGAGGCAGAGCGGGCGGGAAGCCAGCGCATCGAGGACACCGCCGTCGCCGTCCTCGATCTGGCGACCGTGCGGGAGCGAGGCGCCGATGCCGCCGCGCACGAGGCCCTCGAGCGCCTGCGTCGACCCGAGCTCGCGGGCTTCTGGATCCATCTCGACTGCGACGTGCTGGACGACGCCGTCATGCCGGCCGTCGACTACCGATTGCCCGGCGGGCTCAGCTGGAACGAGTTGGAGACAGTGATTCGCGTGGCCGTCGAGAGTGGCGAGGCCGTTGGTCTGGAAGTCACCATCTTCAACCCTTCCCTCGACCCTGCCGGCGCCATCGCCCGAGCACTCGTCGCCCGCCTCGTCAGTGCTCTCGACGACCGCCACCTTCGCCCGGGCTAGCGCTCTCTCTGCCGAGTGGGGTAAGAGATGAAGCCGAGGCGCTTTCTCCTCACGTGTCACGACGCCGGCGGCACGGTCCCTCCGATGCTCGCGATCGCAGAGGTGCTCGTGCGGTCTGGGCACGAGGTCTCCTTCCTCAGTCAGCCCTCGGTGAAGCGGCGCGCCGAAAGAGCGGGATGCCGGTTCTTCGCGTTCTCCGCCATTCCCGACTACGCGCGCCGCGAGCTTCTCGAGGAGCAGTTTGCGCTGACCGTGCCTGTCATCACCGGCACGTCAGTGGGCGACGATGTCACAGCGCTGGCGCGCGATCGCAGGGCCGACCTCATCGTCGTGGACGCGAATCTCGGCGGTGGCCTCGCGGCGGCGGAAGCGCTCGCCCAGCCATCCGTCGTCCTGCTGCACAGCATGTACAAGACGTTCGTCGACACCTGGTTCGCTGACCTTTGGCCGCTGCTCGGATCGGCGATCAACCAGACGCGGCACGCCTATGGCCTCGCGGCCGTGGACGATTGGCCGGCAGCGTTCGCCAGTCACGACCGTCTCTTCGCCGTCGTTCCGAGCGTGTTCGACGCCGCGGTCGCCGACGTCCCGACCGCCATGCGACATTTCGGCTTCCTCGGTCCGCGTGGCGGCACGATCGGCGTCGATGCAGCAGGCCGGTTTCCGCCAGGAGACGGGCCGACCGTCCTCGTCGGCTTGAGTACGACATACCAGGCGCACGAGGGGCTGCTCCAGACGATCGTCGATGCGCTCGAGGGCATCGCAGCGAGGGCGCTCGTCAGCACGGCCGGCCAGGTCGACATCGGCTCCCTTCGCGCACCGTCCAACGTGGCAGTCGTCGACTTCGTCCCGCATGTGCAGGTGATGACCGGCACAGACGTGATGGTGACCCACGCCGGTCTCGGAAGCGTTGCCGCCGCGCTGAGCTTTGGCGTCCCGCTGGTGTGCACGCCGATCGACCGAGACCAGCCGTTGAATGCCCAGCGCGTCGCGGATCTGGGTGCCGGCACCACGCTTGCGCGGAGCGCGACCGCCGGTGACATCAGGCGGGCACTCGAGCTGGTTCTCTCCGAGGCGAGCTATCGCCATGCAGCCGCATCGCTCGCGAAGGTCAGCGCCGACGAGGGTGGTGCGGCTGCCGCCGCGGCCGAGCTCGAGGCGATCCTCGATTGACGCCCCGACGTGACCGTCACCGACAGCGGGTCGGGTTCTCCACTCGACGATGGGCTGACGTCACCAATGCGACGGCCCAGGGGGCACGTCGAGCTCGAACATGACTTCGTCGGCGAAACACCAGAACCATTCCTCTCCCGGTTCGAACGAGCGCACGACCGGATGCGCCGTCGAACGGAAGTGGGCGGTGGCATGCCGGTTGGGGGAGCTGTCGCAGCAACCGACGTGCCCGCACTGCTGGCACACGCGGAGGTGCACCCACTCGTCGCCGGTCTGGAGACACTCCTGGCACCCGTCGTCGCGGGGTGTGACGTCGCCAATGGTGTCGAGATGCGCACAGATGGCCATGTCGCCTCCGGGATCAGCTGACCAACGCCAGGTGCTCGTGCACCGACCGCACCGCGCTCGAGCCTTCGCCGACGGCGGCCGCGACGCGCTTCTGGGAGCCGTGCCGCACGTCACCGACCGCGAACACTCCCGGGACCGACGTCTCGAACGGCAGCGGCTCGCGCGTCGCGAACACCGGGCTCGCGACGACCGACTCGGGGAGGGCGCGATCGGTCAGGACGAACCCGGCGGCGTCCAGCGCGATCGTGCCCCGCAGCCACGCAGTCGCGGGCTCGGCACCGATGAAGCAGAACAAGCCACTGCATACGACCTCTCGTCGCCTCCCGGTCGCGGTGTCTTCGAGTGTGACTCGCTCGAGATGACGCCCTCCGGCGAGCGCCCTGACCTCGGTGGTCGTCAGCAGCTCGATGCGGGGGTCGGCCTCGATCCGTTCGACCAGGTACCGCGACATGCGCTTCGACAGGTCACCCCCGCGAATCGCGATCGAGACTCGGCTGCCCTGTTGGGCGAGATAGATCGCCCCCTGGCCGGCCGAATTGCCGCCGCCGACGACGATGACGTCGTGGCCGCTGCAGATCCGTGCCTCCAGGTCGGTGGCGGCGTAGTACACGCCCGCTCCTTCGAGGCGCTCGAGGTCGTCGACCGCGAGGCGCTGGTAGCGCGCCCCCGACGCGACGATCACCGAACGACTCGGGATCTCGCTGCCGTCGGCGAGCTCGACGACGTGGAAGGTGTCCTCGACGCGAAGGCCGGCAACCTCGCACGGAGCATTCAGTCGGGCTCCCAGGCGCTGGGCCTGGGTGGCAGCCCGCGATGTCAGCTCATCGCCGGAGATGCCGCTCGGGAACCCGACGTAGTTCTCGATCCGTGAGCTCGAGCCCGCCTGCCCGCCGGCTGCGACCGCATCGACGGAGACGGTCGCCAGACCCTCCGACGCGCCGTACACCGCCGCGGCGAGGCCGCCGGGACCGGTCCCGACCACGACCAGATCGAATGTGTATCCGGGGGCCGTGCGGAACGTGAGCCCGAGATGCTCGGCGAACTGTCCTGGCGAGGGACGACGCAGGATGGCCGTCGGTGTGATCACGACCGGGAGGTGGGGCGCGCGAACGCCCATGCTCGCCAGGAGAACCCCGGCATCGTCGGCATCCTCGACGTCGATCCAGGTGTGGGGGACCCGGGACCGCGTCGCGAACCCGCGCAGCGCGAGCGCCTCCGGCGAGTACCGGGAGCCGACGATGCGCACCGCACGCGCCCCCTCGCCGGCGCGGAGCAGCTCCCGGCGGGCAACGAAGGCGCGAAAGATCGTGTCGGCGATGGCGGGCTTGGAGTTCATGAGCCGGCGGAAGTCGTCGGGCCCGATCGCCAGCACCCGCCCGGCTCGGGAGACGCGGGCGGTCAGGTACGCCCGCTGTCCCGTCAGCAGGTTCAGCTCCCCCAGGAATCGCCCCGCGCCGTGCGCCGCGAGCAGGACATCGCCGTCGTCGTGCGGCCGGACGATCTCGATCTCGCCGTCGAGCACCACGAAGAAGTCGTAGGACAAGTCACCGGCTCGGAAGAGCACGTCCCCCTCGGCGACCGTCCGCTCGTCGCCGAAGGTCGCAATCTCCTCTAGCGCCGACTGGCTGAGGGGGGCGGGGGCGGCGTCGGAAGCGACGTCGGAACCGTCGCCCCCATGGTTCTCTGCCATGCGAGTGCCTCCGTCGACGGGGTGTGACCCGCGCCATCTTCTCAGCTGCCGCGTACGGCCTCGATCCGCTCGTCGCGAGGTGTGGCCGCGACCGCCGGCGGCCGCGCCCACAGGCGACCGAGACGCGCCCGGGTGGCGCGAAAGCCGGAGAAGGCATCCTCGAAGAGGAGGTAGAGGACGAGCAGGATCCCGATCACCCCGCCGGTGACGAGGAGCGGGAGCGACGCCACGGTCATGCCGAAGGCCGCGAGGTACACGAGCCATCGGTCCCAACGGCCCAGCGCGATGTACCCGGCCACCATCACCACGGCCGCGAGCCCGGTCGAGCCCGCCAGCACCAGGAGCACGGCCCGGAGCACCCCGGTTTCCCACAACAGAGCAACGAGGGCGACCACCGCAAGGCCGCCGGCGGCGACGACGACGCGGCCGATCTTCCGCAACGTCCCTTTGCTGCTGCGGCCCGGCCACAGGCTGGTGACGAGCGTCGCCCAGCTCACCGCCGACCACATCAGCCACCGCCGCGCCCACGGAACGTCCAACTCCGTCATCACGAGCCGGAAGATCTCGTCGGCATCGGACCGGTCCGCGACCTCGATCAGCTGCGGCGCGACCGCCTCGCCGCCGCCACCGCTGTCGTCATCGGCGCTGTCGTCATCGGCGCCGTCGTCCTCGGCGCCGTCGTCGGACTGGGTCGGATAGACCGCGATCGTCTCGCGTCCGACCGTCTGGCACAGATAGTCGTGCAGCACCGCGGCCTTCGTGTACTGCCCGTACCGAGGGAACAACCACGTCATCACCCTCGGCACCGACGCGAGGTCCGTCTTGAACGGCCGGCTCGTCGACGCGGGGACGAGGAGCCGGCCGATGTTCCCGCGGAACGTGCCCGTCCAGCTGAGCTCCGTGGTCATCGACCACTCGTACGGCTTCTCTGGGCCACCCGCGACGAGCGCCAACGAATCCGGGACGAA
Source organism: Acidimicrobiia bacterium (assembly GCA_050743385.1). Lineage (GTDB taxonomy): Bacteria > Actinomycetota > Acidimicrobiia > IMCC26256 > JACDBD01 > JACDBD01. The sequence goes on along the minus strand of JBOGFJ010000089.1, from coordinate 16,395 downwards.
CGGCATCGTGAACCCCCGTTGAACCGTAGACGGGAACAGGCGTGGCGGCGACGCCGTTGGCACCTGCATGCCCGAGACGGTGGTTCGCGACGATCGGTCCGGCCGCTTCGAGCTGTCGCTCCCCGACGGGACCGCCGAGCTCTGGTTCCGGCGTCACGGCGATCGGCTGATCCTGGTCCATACCGAAGTACCCGACGAGCTCTCGGGCCGAGGTGTCGGAGGCAAGCTCGTGCAAGCGGCCGTCGACCACGCCGTCGCCGACGGGCTCACGATCGTGCCGCTCTGCCCGTTCGCCGGGAATTGGCTCCGCCGTCACCCCGAGGCCGCCGGAGCGACTCGGATCGACTGGTCATGACATGCTGTCGCTCCCCGAAACCGTCGAAGGTCGACCGGGAGGACCAGGAATGACGGCACGATGAGCATCGCCGTAGGTGACCGCATCCCCGACGTCCAGGTCGCGATCAGCGGCGACGACGGGATGCCGAAGCAGGCCCAGACCGGCGAGCTGCTCGGCCGCGGCAGGGTGGTGGTGTTCGCGGTGCCGGGCGCCTTCACGCCCGGCTGCTCGAACTACCACCTGCCCGGTTTCGTCACGCTGGCGGAGCAGCTCCAGGAGAAGGGCGTCGACACCATCGCCTGCATCGCCGTCAACGATGCCTTCGTGATGCACGCGTGGGCCCAGGACCAGAAGGTCGGCGACTCGGTGCTGATGATCGGAGACGGCAACGGCGACTTCGCCCGATCGGTGGGACTCGAGTTCGACGGCTCCGGGTTCGGCCTCGGGCTTCGCTCGCAGCGCTACGCCGCCATCCTCCAAGACGGCGTCGTGGAACAGCTCTTCGTGGAGAGCGGGCCCGGTGTCGACGTGAGCGGCGCCGACAAGGTTCTCGAGCACCTGTAGCTCTCTGGTCGCGCCCGCGGCCGGCGTGTCGGCGTGCGGGCGCGGTTACGCCGGGTCGGGTATGGGCTGGGGCGGCGGTGGGCCCGCGTAGTGGGCGCTGGGGCGGATGAGGCGGTTGTCGGCCGCCTGCTCGAGGATGTGGCTCGTCCACCCGATCACCCGGCTCGACGCGAACGTCGGCGTGAACATCTCGCGCGGCACGCCACACGACTCCATCACGATGCCGGCGTAGAACTCGACGTTCGTGTACAGCTGGCGACCGGGCTTGAGCTCGGCCAGCACCTCGATCGCCTTCGCCTCGATCGTCTTGCCCAGCTCGACGTTGGGACCGCCGAGACGCTCTGCGACACCGCGGAGCATGACCGACCGCGGGTCGTCGGTCTTGTAGACACGGTGTCCGAAGCCCATCAGCCGGTCACCGCGCTCGACCGCATCGCGTAACCACGGCTCGGCCTTGTCGGCCGTGCCGATGGCGTCGAGCATGTCGAGTGCCCGGCTGGGAGCGCCGCCGTGCAGCGGTCCCGACAGCGCCCCGATGGCGCCGACGACGGCGGCGGCGAGGTCGGCACCGGTCGAGGTGATCACCCGGGCGGTGAAGGTCGAGGCGTTGAAACCGTGGTCGATGGTCGAGATGAGGTACTGCTCGACCGCGCGGGCGTGCTCGGGCTGCGGAACCTCACCCTGCATCATGTAGAGGTAGTTCGCGGCGTAGGGAAGGTCGGGGTGCGGATCGATCACCTCGAGCCCGTGCTTGAGGCGGTACAGCGCGGTCAGCAGCGTGGGAACCACCGCGCACGTCTGGAGTGCCTGGGCGCGCAGCTCACCGGCGGAGATGTCGAGCCATGGCCGAAAGTCGAGGTCTACGCCGAGCATGGAATAGGTGGTGCGAAGCATGTCGAGCGGCGGGGCCTCGGGACCTCCGAGGGCGGCCGCCCGCGGCAGCAGCTCCTTGACGTCGGCGGGGACCTCCCGCAGTGGCGTCACCTCTTCGATGAACGCCTCGCGCTGAGCGACCGACGGAAGCGAGCCTTCGAAGAGCAGGTGCCAGACGTCTTCGAGCGTGCGCTTCTCGGCGAGCTCGACCGCGCTGTACTGGCGGTAGTGGTAGAAGCCCTCGAGGCCGCGTACGTCGCCGATCGCGGTCTCGGCCACGACGACGCCCTCGAGGCCCTTGGGGATCTCGCCCGCCGCCTTCTCGACCGGCTGGATCTGGGCGATGCGCATCAGGTCACGCATCGACACCAGGCCCACGAGCACACCGTCGTCGACGACCGGGATGTGGCGGTATCCGTGCTCGGCCAGCGCAACGAACGCGTCGTTGACCTCCTCGTCGGATGCCACTGCGTCGGGGTTCGCGGTCATCCACTCCGCGACCGTGTCGCTGGCGGTGTCGGCTCCGCTGGCGGCGATGCGGATCATGTCCCGCTCGGTGAGGATGCCGATGGGCTTCTCGCCGTCGCAGACGACGACGGAGCCGACCTTGCGCTCACGCATCCGGGTGGCGGTCTCGGCGATGGTCTCCGATGCGGTCGCCGTGACCACCGGGCGGCTCATGATCTCGGCGACCGTGCGTGCCCCAGGTACGTCAGCTGCCGGCATGTACTCCCTTTCGTTGCTGGAAGGCCGCGCCGGCGAGTCTATGTCGGGTCGCGCGCGGCCACGAGATGTGCGGTCTCGTTCAGGCTCACGACAGATCGTTCCCCCGAGCGCGCTGCCGCTACCCGGCAGATCGACGTATAGGCGGGCTCGAACCACAGGTGCCGGTCGAGCCCCAGCAGAGCGCCGAGGTACACGTTGATCACGCCGCCGTGGCAGACGACCGCAACGCGTCCGCCCGGGAAGCGCTCGACGATGCTCCCGAGCGCGGGGACGATGCGGGCCCGGAAGCGTTCGGGTGGCTCGCCGCCGAACTCCTCCCAGCGGCCGGCGAGCATCGCCTGCCAGCGCACGTCGCCCGCCGCCTTGAGCTCCTCGGCGGGGATGTAGTGGTCGGCGCGGGCGTCGTATTCGACGAGCTCGTGACCCACCTCGAGCTGGAGCCCTTGCCCGACCGCGATCGGCGTCGCCGTCTGACGGGCCCGGCGCAGCGGGCTGGCGATGACCGCGTCGAGCTGCTCGCACGCGAGCCAGGTCGCGAGCCGCTCGGCCTGAGCCCGGCCCGCCGCCGTGAGGTCGGGATCGGCGGGGGCGCCGCCGCTCTCGCCCGGGCCGATGCGCACCGGCTCGGCATGCCGGATCAGGAGAAGCTCCATGTCTATTGCCGCTCGCTCGGACGCCGAGTTCGCGTCGCGCACGTCCGTCGTGCCGCGCGCATCAGTCGAGCGGGAAGCCGACGACGGTGGACAGCTCCGCCAGGGCGGTGACCGGATCATCCACCTTGATCGTCGTCATGCCGAGCGCGCGGGCGGTCTTGAGATTCACGCCGAGGTCGTCGAGGAAGACGGATTCCTCCGGAGCGACCTCCAGACGGAGGCACACCACCTCGTAGATGCGCGGGTCGGGCTTGCGCAGGCCTTCGACCGCCGACTCGACGATGGTGTCGAACAGGTCCGCGAGCGTCGTGAGGGCGCGCTCGGCCGCGTCGCCCGACGTGTCCGCGGCCCAGTTGTTCGTGAGCGCACCGGTGCGGAGCCCGCGGGCACGGAGCAAGCGCAGCGCGCGCACCATCTCGGGGCGAGGGTCGAACCCGCCTGCCACCGCGCCCATCAACGCCGTCGCGTCGATCCGCTGGCCGGCTGCGGCGCACTCCGCCTCGAACTCGGCGCAGAACTCTCGCACGGTCAGCTCGCCGCGCTCGAGGCGCGACCATGCGCCGCCCTCCGCGTCGGCGAGCACCACCTCGCTGAGGAAGCGGTGGGGCAGTCCGTGTTCCTCCTCGTAGGTGCGGAACACGTCGATGGGCGACGGGAACACCACCCCACCGAGGTCGAAGATGACGGCGCGATGACTCACGGGTCGATCAGCACTCCCGGGTTGAGGACCGCGGCGGGGTCGAGGGTCGCCTTCGTTGCCCGCAGCGCGTCGGCGAACGGCTCGGGTCGCTGGCGGTCGTACCAGGGACGGTGGTCGCGCCCGACGGCGTGGTGATGCGTGATGGTCGCGCCGTGGCGTAGCAGGGCGTCGGCCGCCGCCGACTTGATCGCCGCCCACTGCTCCAGCTGCGCGCCGTCGCGTCCCGGGGCGATCACGGTGAAGTAGGGCGCGGGACCGTCGGGATAGACGTGCGTGAAGCGGCAGGTGACAACGCCGTTGGCGGCGTCGACGGCGACGAGCGCGTCACGGGTGGAGCGCATCACGTCCTGGTAGAGAGCGTCGAAGCGGTCCCAGGTGATCGCGGTCTCGAACGTCTCGTTGACGCAGCCCATGGCGACGAGGGCGTCACGCGTGTACGGCGCGCGGAGGAACGCGCTGCGCCATGCGCCCGCCGTGCCTTCCCGGGCGCCGCTACCGGCGTCGCCGTCGGTGACGCGCACGCTGTTGTCGGCGACGGTGCCGCCGTGGTCGCGCACGAGCTCCAGCGCACGCGCCAGCGAGGCGTCGAGCGGGTGGTCGGCCGACTCGAAGGCCACCAGGAGCACGTGGGAGGAGCCGTCGTCGGCGCCGGTGATGCCGGCCTCGGCGGCGTCGAGCAGGCGGCAGTTCGTGGGGTACAGCCCGCTCTGGGCGAGCGCGCGGGCTGCGCCCACGCCGGCGCCGAACTCGGTGAAGCGCGCCGTGGCCGAGGCGCGGAACGTCGGCCGGTCCTGGAGGCGCATCCACGCCTCGGTGATGACCCCGAGAGCTCCCTCGGAGCCGAGGAACAGCCGGTCGGGAGACGGGCCCGCGCCCGACCCGGGGAGGCGGCTCGACTCGAGGGTGCCGCGGGGCGTGACGACCCGCAGCGACTCCACGAACTCGTCGATGTGTGTGTACAGCGTGGCGTAATGACCGCCGGAACGGGTAGCGAGCCACCCGCCGAGCGTCGAGCACTCGAACGACTGCGGGAAGTGGCGCAGGGTCAAGCCGTGGGGCCGCAGCTGCTCCTCGAGCGCGGGCCCGTAAGCCCCGGCCTCGATGCGGGCGGCCCGTGACGTGCGGTCGATCTCGACGACGCGGCCGAGCCGGCGGAGGTCGATGGTGACGACGCCGCGGTAGCGCCCATCGCCGACGTCGCATTCGACCCCGCCGACGACCGACGACCCGCCGCCGTACGGGACGGCGGCGAGGCCGGCGTCGGCGCACCAGTCGAGCAGCGCAACGACGTCGGCCTCGTGACGAGGGAAGGCGACGACGTCGGGCGGGTGCGGGAACTCGCGCCGCAACGCCCGCACGATGTCCCGGAACGACTTCCCGTAGGTGTGACCGGCGCGCTCGTAGGGCCCGGTGCTGCACAGCTCCGCCAGCGCGGGCGGCGGGGCGACGCGCGGCTCGGGCAGGTCGAGCTCGTCGACGGTCGGCGGCTCGGCGACAGCCAGTCGGCTGACCCCGAACAGCTCCGCGAGTGTGGCCGCCATCGACTCCTGCTGAGCGCGGGTGGGGCCCTCGCCCTCGTACCCCCACCCCCAGAACTTTCGCCGCTGCGCCACGGCGAGAGGCTAGAGGAGGTGCCATCCACCGACAGGGGGCCGGCTTTGCCGGCCCCCTGACCGCCAGCTGCGTGCGGAGCGGCGAGCGAAGCGAGCGCGACCAGAAAGGAGGGTCAGCCGCCCTTCCGGATGGCCTCGACCTCGAGCTCGATGCGGACGGTCTTGCCGACGAGCAGCCCCCCGGTCTCGACGACGACGTTCCAGTCGGCGCCGAAGTCGGTGCGCTGGACCTCGGTCATGGCCGAGAAGGCGGCTCGCTGCCCGCCCCAAGGGTCGTCGGACCAACCGTGGTACTCGACCTCGAGCGTGACCGGTCGGGTGACGTCGCGGATCGTGAGGTCGCCGTCGACGAGGTAGTGACCGGGCTCGGTTCCGGGCCGCGTCGCGGTGCCGCGGAACGCGAGGGTCGGGAACCGCTCGACGTGGAGGAAGTCCGGGCTGCGCAGGTGCGCATCCCGGTCGGCGTTCCCGGTGTCGACGCTGGCGGCCTCGATCGTCACGTCGACACTCGACCGCGTGGGGTCCTCGGCGATCACGAGTTGCCCGCTGAAGTCGCGGAAGCGCCCGCGCACCCGCGAGAGGAGGTGGCGGGCGACGAACTCGACGTTGGTGTGCACCGGGTCGATCTCCCAGATGCCCGGGGCGAGCACGGACTGGGGTTCGGGGGTCTGCTGGGTCTGCGTCATCGGTCCCCTTCCCTAATAAAGAGTAAGCTACTAATCCGATATAAGGAGAGGAGGGCGCCCGATGTTCCCGGGTCGCCGGCACGCCCCGGCGGTAGGGTCGGGTGGGAGTGATGTGATGGCGTCGACGAGGGTTCTCACCGAGCACTGCCCGCAGTACGAGCGGGCGGCCGAGATCCTCGGGCACCGCTGGACGGGGCTGATCGTGCGCGCCCTCCTCGGCGGCCGGACCCGCTTCAGCGAGTTCACGGCTTCCATCCCCGGGCTCAGCGACCGGCTCCTCTCGGAGCGCCTGAAGCAGCTCGAGGCCGAGGGCATCGTCACCCGCTGCGTCTCGCCCGGCACGCCGGTGCGGGTCGACTACCGCCTCACGGAGAAGGGCGAGGCGCTCGCCGCCGTCGTCGACGCCATCGCCGGCTGGGCCGAGCGGTGGGTGCCCGCCGGCGGTGGATGACCGCGCCGCCATCACGGCGCTGATCCACGAGTACGCCGAGCGTCTCGACGCCGGCGACCTCGACGGCGTCGCCGACCTCTTCGAGCACGCGTCGTGGGGGTCGCCCGGCCGGGGCGAGCCGGTGCGGGGCGCCGCCGCAGTGCGACGCGGCTACGACGGCGTGATCATCCACGAGAACGGCACGCCTGAGACGAAGCACGTGATCTCCAACGTGACCGTCGACGTGGACGAGGCAGGGGGCACAGCGTCGGCGCGCTCGTACTTCACCGTGCTCCAGGCGCGACCCGACCTCCCGCTCCAGGCGATCATCGCCGGCCGCTACCACGACCGCTTCGAGCGCGACGAAGGGGGTCGCTGGCGTTTCGCCGACCGAGTCATCATTCCCGACCTCGTCGGCGACCTCAGCCGGCACCTACGCGACCCGGGTGAGGCGCAGCGGGCGTGAACGTGAAGCCCGACGACCTGCGCACGGCCGCACACCACTGCGTCGACACCTTCACCTGTGTCGCCGACGAGTTGTGGACCGCACGCGCGGGGGAGCTCGATCGGAGTTGCCGCGAGACGCTCGACCACATCGTGAGCACGCAGACCTTCTACGCGACCCAGCTCGCCACCGAGGCGCGCACCGGCTTGCCGAGGTTGCGGAAGCACGACCTCACCGCGTCGGTTGCCGACACCCTCACGCTCGTGGTGTCGGGCGCGGCCGTGCTCGCCGCGGTCGCACGGGCGAGCGCGCCCGGCGTGCGCGCCTTTCATCCCGCGGGCATGGCCGACGCCGAGGGCTTCGTAGCGATGGGCTGCGACGAGATCCTCGTCCACATGGGCGACATCGCCGACGGCCTCGGGATCGCGGTCGCGCCTCCCGTCGACCTGTGCGCACGAGTCGGGGCGAGGCTGTTCCCGTGGGCGCCGACCGACACCGACCCCTGGGCGACGCTGCTGTGGGCCAACGGCCGGGCGGCCCTCGGTGACCGCGAGCGGCTCGACGCCGACTGGTACTGGCACTGCGCGCCCCTGTCGGAGTGGGACGGCACGATCACGCGCCGCACCCGGCCTCCTTCGTGGACGCCCTAGTTCGCGAGCGCCGCCGGGAGGAGTGCGCCGGCATCGACCGGCACGACGTAGGTGGCGAAGAGCTCGTCGGCCCAATCGCTCGACTGCGCCGCGGGAGGTGAGCCCACCGATCGAACCCCGAGCAGCTCGGCGAGCGGGCGACCCGCCTCCCATGCGTCGAGGGCATCGCGGATCGCCGCCCGCGACCATCCGCGGGCCTGCAGGCGGGAGATGGCGCCAAGCCGTTCCGTGTGCTCGGCGCGGTAGTACGCAGTGCGTCCCCGGCGGTGCGGCGGCGGCAGCAGGCCCGCGGTCTGGTGGGCCCGGATGGTGCGGGTGGTGAGCCCGGTCCGGCGGGCGAGCTCGTCGATCGTGATGCCGACGTTTGCACGATTCACAGTTACATCATATCGTGCAACAATGGCGTTCAGCGGAACGCTCTCCGATGCCCGGGTGAGCGAGGTGAGCCGGCGGCTGCGATCACGCTGCGATGCCATCCTCGGCGCCGTCTGGTTCATGCCGGAAGCGGCACGGGGGTTCCCCAGCCTGGCGGGCCGGGTGGCGTGTCTCGGGCGCGTGCGGGGCGAGGTGGCCGCCGCCCTTCTGGCCCCGCTCCATCCGTCGTCGACCATCCGCGCCATCGACGAAGCGTGGCGAGTCCACGATCCCGAAGCACTGCTCGCGGAACGCCTCGGTGCGGCGACTCGATACCTCGCCGCCGTGATCGGTGAGCACCCAGACGGCATCGAGCGCGCGGTCTCGGTCCTGAAGCCCGCCGTGGAGGCCGGACCGGTCGAGGGGCACCCGCTCTTTGCCGGTCTGCGGACGCTTGCCTGGCCGTGCACGCCGCTCGGTGACCTGTGGCGCGCCGCCGACATGGTCCGCGAGCGACGCGGGGATTCGCACCGCAACGCCTGGGTAGCTGCCGGGCTGTCCGCGCTCGAGATCCAGGTGCTGACCGAGCGATGGCGCACCCGGACCAACCCCGGTTCGACCACGGCCGAGCGCATGGGCTGGACCGGTGACGACATCGCGAGCGCGCTCGACGACCTGCGCGGCCAGGGTTGGATCGACGCGGCCGGCGCGCTGACGGCCGCCGGCCGCGCCTTCCGTGACGAGATCGAGCTGGCGACCGACCGTCAGGAACGACCGTTGGTCGAGGCACTCGGCGACGACGTCGACGAGCTCTTCGACCTGCTCGCCCCCTGGGCGCGCGCGGTGGTGTCGGGTGCACAATTGCCGGCGCCGGACGGGAGGGGCGCATGACCGATCAGGACCAACGGCTCGTCGACACGCTCGAAGAAGTGTGGGGCTCGATCGACGCGCTCTGCTCGACGCTCAGCGAGGCGCAGTGGAAGACCGAGACCGAGTGCCCGGGCTGGAGCGTGCAGGACAACGTGGCCCACATCGCCGGCATCGAGTCGTCGATCATGGGGAGGCCCGCCCCCGATCACACCCCGCCCGACCTGCCCCACGTGAAGAACGACATCGGTCGGTCGAACGAGGTCTGGGTCGACGCCATGCGGTCGCGCTCGGGGCCCGAGGTGCTCGACGAGTTCCGCGCCGTCACTGCGGAGCGGATCGCGAACCTGCGGGCGATGACGCACGACGACCTCGGCGCAGACTCGTGGACGCCGGCGGGCCCGGGCACGGTTCGCGACCTGCTCCCGTTCCGGATCTTCGACTCGTGGGCGCACGAGCAGGACATCCGGCGCGCGCTCGAGCTTCCCGGCGACCTCGAGGGCGCGGCGGCCGAGCTGTCGTTGGGCCGGGTCACGGGCGCGCTCCCCTTCGTCGTGGGGAAGAAGGTGAAGCCCCCCGACGGCGCCACCGTCGTGTTCGCGTGGGACGGCCGCACCACCGACATCGTCATGGACGGTGGCCGGGCCAAGCCGCTCGACACGGCACCCGCGCATCCCACCGTCCGGCTCACCATGGGTGTCGACACGCTCGTCCGCCTCGGCATGGGCCGCGGCGACCCCGACGGGATCCTCGCCAGCGGCGCGGTCACCATCACCGGCGACGACGCCCTCGGGCGCCGCATCGTGGCCGAGATGAACTTCCTGTTCTGACTCGCTGAACCGAGACTCGAGGCCGTGGGGTCCGGTTTCCGGACCCGTGGGCCTCGAGACTCCGGTCAGAGCACCAGCTCGGCCATGACGCGGAGCGCTTCGGGCTGGGCGGCGCCGAGAATCATGGTGGTGATGCCGCTGTCGCGCCAGGCGTCGAGGCGGTCGGCGATGCGCTCCTTCGGGCCGATGAGCGAGATCTCGTCGACGAGCTCGTCGGGCACGGCCGCGGCGGCCTCCTGCTTCTTGCCGTCGAGGTAGAGGTCCTGGATCTCCTTGGCCGCGGCCTCGAACCCGTAGCGGGAGGCGAGGTCGTTGTAGAAGTTCTTGCCCCGCGCGCCCATGCCGCCGACGTAGAGCGCCAGCATCGGCTTCGCGAAGCCGCGCAGCGTGTCGACGTCGTCGCCGAGGATCACGGTCACGGTCGGCGCGATGTCGAAGCGGTCGAGGCTCTTGCCGGCACCGGCCCGCGCGAACCCGGCGTCGAGCGCGGCGCCGAACGCGTCCTTGAAGCGGTAGGGCGAGAAGAACATCGGGAGCCAGCCGTCGGCGATCTCCGCCGCGAGCTCGACGTTCTTGGGCCCGATCGCGGCGAGGTACACGGGGATGTCGGCGCGCCGGGGGTGCACGATGATCTTGAGCGGCTTGCCCAAGCCGGTCGCGGCCGGGCCGCTGAACGGGATGTCGTAGTGCTCCCCGTGGTGCTCGAGCGGCCCCTCGCGCGCCAGGATCGTGCGCACGATCTCGACGTACTCGCGGGTCTTCACCAGCGGCTTGCCGTAGCGCTGGCCGTGCCAGCCCTCCACCACTTGCGGCCCTGACAGGCCGAGGCCGAGGAGGAACCGGCCCCCGCTCATGAGGTCGAGCGTGGCCGCGGTCATCGCGGTCATCGCCGGCGTGCGGGCAGGCATCTGCATGATCGCCGAGCCCACGTTGAGCCGTTCGGTGCTGGCGGCCAGCCACGTGAGCGGCGTGATGCAGTCGGTTCCGTACGCCTCTGCCGTCCACCCGGAGTGGAAGCCGAGGCGGTCGGCCTCACGCGCGAGCTCGATCGCCTGGGGGAGACCGGCGCCCCAGTCCTGGTAGCCGAAGTTGATCCCGAGGCGCATGCGCGCGGGAGGCTAGTCCCTGGCGCCAGCTCCGCTTCGCCTGCCGGCACTCCGCGCCGGGTCCCGCTCCGCTTCGTGTCGTTAGCCGTCGAGATCGGCGGACGTCAGGGCGAACATGACCATGCGCTGGCTGCGGTCGCGGCACCGTTCCGGCGGCTCGACCTCGCCCTTCCGGCGGAACCCCGCCTTCTCGGCGACGCGCTGGGAGGCGACGTTGCGCACGTCGGTCTGCAGCTCCAGGCGCTGGTAGCCGAGGTCGCGCAGCACCCAGGGCACGACGAGCTTCACCGCCCGCGACGCGACGCCGCGGCCGCGGGCGGTGCGCTTCACGAGGTACCCGACCTCGGCCACGCTCCCGTCGGGCTCGAGGCGCACGAGCCCGAGGTTGCCGACGACCTCGCCCGTCGACACGTCGAGGATGACGAACGAAGCGCGGACGCCCTCGGCCCAGCAGCGGGTCGACTCCTCGACCCACTCGACGGCGTGGTGGCGCTCGTACGGCCAGGGGATCGTCGTGAACCGGGCGGCCTCCTCGTCCTGGCACACCGCGACGACGCCGTCGATGTCTGCGGGCACGGGCGGGCGCAGGCGCACCACGCCGTCGTCGAGGTCGGGAACCGCCAGGCCCATCACGCCAGGGTTGCATGCGTCCCGTCGTCTCGGTGTGTCATTTCCTCGTACGCTGACGCTCCATGACCCTCATCACCAACGTCGTCAAGGGCGCCAGCCCCGAGCGCGTGCTCCTCCTCGTCCACGGGCTCGGCACCGACGAGCGCGACCTCGGCGGCCTGCTGGCGTACCTCGACCCCGACGGCCATTTTGCGACGGTTCTGCCCCGCGGTCCGGTGTCGGCTCCGCCCGGGTTCGCCTGGTACCAGTGGTCGGGCGCGGGCGCCTTCGACGCCGCCGGCTTCGCCGACTCCCTCGCGGCTCTCGACGACTTGCTCGACGAAAGCTGCGCCGAGCACGGTCTCGCCCGCGACGAGGCAGTGGTGGGTGGTTTCTCGCAGGGCGCGGGGATGACCCTCGCGCTCGCGCTGCAGCGGAGCGAGCGACCCCGGCCGGCGGCGGTACTGGCGATGAGCCCGGCTCTCCCGGGCCTCGACGCGATCGACGTCGACTGGCAGGCGGCCAAGACGCTCCCGGTGCTCCTGCAGCACGGGACCGAGGATCCGCTCGTGCCGGTGCAACGCAGCCGCGACCTCGCGCGCGAGCTCGAGTCGCACGGTGTGCCCGTCGTCTACTCCGAGTATCCGATGGCACACCAGGTCGCGCTCGAGAGCGTGCAGCAGGCGCGCGGCTGGCTCGACGCGGTACGCGCCGGGGAGCAGCCGTCGGAGGCCGTTCCCGAGGATCCGCCCGAGAGCCCGGTGCAGGCGGTCACGACGGCGACGTTCGCCGCCGAGGTGCTCGCCAGCGACGTTCCCGTGATCGTCGATTTCTGGGCGCAATGGTGCGGACCCTGCCGGCAGGTCTCACCGATCGTCGAGCAGATCGCGGTGATGCGCGAGGGCGCGTACAAGGTCGTGAAGGTCAACATCGACGAGGAGCCCGAGATCGCGCAGCGCTACGAGGTGCAGAGCATCCCCATGATCGGCCTCTTCCGCAACGGGCGCCTCGAGCGGGCGTCGCTGGGCGCGAAGCCCCGACCGCAGCTCGAAGCCGACCTCGGGATGCTGGTGATCCCCTGAGGGCTGTCCCGTGAGCCGGGGTCGCACCTCGGGGTAGAGCTCGGTTGCCTCGACCCCACGGAACCGGCCCGGTGCGGCGGCGCCGGACCGGTGGTTCGGATCAGATGACGACGATGTCGCCCGGCCGGCCGGTGGTCGTCCGACCCACGGTCGCGGCGGCGAGCGTGCCGCGCGCCTCGAGCGCGTCGACCAGGGCGCCGGCCCGCTCGGAGGCGACCGCGATCAACAGGCCTCCCGACGTCTGTGCGTCGGCGAGGAGCAGCTGCTCCGGCTCGGGGAGCGCACCCCAGTCGACGCTGTCGCTGACGAACGTGTGGTTCCGTCGCGTACCCCCCGCGACGGTGTCGACCGCGAGCAGATCACGGACACCGTCGATCACGGGAACGTTCGCGGCGTCGATCGCGGCGGCGAGTCCCGATGCGAGCAGCATCTCGCGCAGATGGCCGAGGAAGCCGAAGCCCGTCACGTCGGTGGCGGCGTGGACGGCCGCGCCGAGCTCGAGGGCGGCGTCGCGGGCTCCGTCGTTGAGCGTGGTCATCACGCGGACGGCCTCGTCGACCAGCGCGCGTGGCGCCGCGTCGCGCTTCACCGCGGTCGAGATCACTCCCAGCCCGACGGGCTTCGTCAGCACGAGCACGTCGCCGGCGCGGGCGCCTCGGTTCGTGAGCACGCGCTCGGGGTCTACGGTCCCCACGACCGCGAGCCCGAACTTCGGCTCGGCATCGTCGATCGAATGGCCGCCGACGACGAGCGCGCCCGCGACCCGCACGACGTCGGCCCCGCCGTCGAGCACCCGCGCGAGCAGGTCGAAGGCCAAACCCACGCGCGGCCATGCGACGAGGTTGAGCGCGACCAGGGGCGTCCCGCCCATCGCGTACACGTCGGAGAGCGCGTTGGCGGCGGCGATCCGACCCCAGTCGTAGGCGTCGTCGACGATCGGCGTGAAGAAGTCGGTCGTCACGACGACCGCGAGATCGCGACGCAGGCGGTAGACGGCGGCGTCGTCGGCGGTGTCGAACCCGACGAGCAGATCGGGATCAGCCGGCGCGTCGAGCCCGCGGACGAGCCCGAGGACGGTGCGCAGGTCGTCGGGGCCGAGCTTGCAGGCGCACCCGGCGCCGTGCGAGAAGCTCGTGAGCCGGACGGGTGCGGCCGCGGTCGTCACGACCGCAGCGTAGGCCCGCTCAGCCGGGCCGCACGGCGGCGACGACCGAGCCGCTCCCGCTGACGAACTTGATGAAGTCGCCCGTGTGGGTGGCGTGGACGTACCCGCCGCCCACCCAGATGCCCACGTGCGCGCTCCAGCTGCTGGTGGTGATGAGGTCGCCCGGCTGCAGCTGGCTGACCGGAACCGCCGGGAACATCGAGCCCTGCGCGCCCGAGTAGTGCGGCATGGAGACGCCGCCCTGGGCCCAGGCCATCATCGTGAGGCCGGAGCAGTCGTAGCAGGCCGGGCCGGTACCGGCGTAGCAGTAGGGCTTGCCCACCTGTGCCCACGCGTAGCCCACGGCCGCGCTCGCGCCGCCATGGCCCGACGGCGGTGGGGCGGGCGCGGGGGTCGTGTTCTGGTTGCCGCCTCCGTCCCCGCCCGCGCTCGGTGGCGGTGTCGGTGCCGGCGCGGGGGCCGGTGTGGCGGCGGCCAGCTCCGCCTCGCGCCGGGCCTGCTCCTCGGCGACGAGGTCGGCGATCTCACCTTCGACCTCTGCGAGGAGCCGCTCCTGCTCGGCGGCGGCCGCATCGGCGTCGGCCTTGGCGGCCTCGAGCCCGTCGCGCTCCTCGTGCGCTCCCTGCCGGGCTTGCTCCGCCACGGTGCGCTCGTGCTCGAGGTCTTGCTTCGCGGCAGCGAGGTCGTCGACGAGCGCGTCGTCCCTCGCGGCGGCGCTGTCGGTGTACTTCGAGCGCGCGCCGGCGTCGTTCGCGTCCTCGGCGTCGATCACGTCGAGCGGACCGTCGGTCCCGGCCGTGCGGTACGCCGCGGCGGCGCGCGCCGCGATGAGCAGCTTGAGCTCGCGGATACGCCCCTCGGAGGCCGCGATGCGCGTCTGGGAGTCGTCGATCTTTGCCTGCGCCTCGTCGAGACGGATCTGGGCGGCGTTGAGCTTCTCGCCGAGCGCCGCCACCTTGGCACCGTTCTCCTCGAGATCGGTGGTGAGCTGCCTCGCCTGCTCGCGGAGGTCGTCGATCGGGGCGCCGCCCGAGGGCGTGGCGACGAGCACCGGTGCAATCGCGGCGACGACCAGGATCGGCAGCAATCGGGCAAGCCGGAGGTTCACCGAGGGGAGACTCCCTGTTCGCTCGTTGTGCCGTCGGTCGGGGTCGCGAACGCCCTGGGGGCTACAACAACGCCCGTACGCCATGCGTGATGACGTGCGGGCCACGGTCACCCTAGACCGCACCCCCCAGCGACGCCAGCATTGGCGACGACCGCTCGGCTCAGACCGGCCAGCCCGCCGTCTTCGCCGGGTCGCCCGGTCCCGCCACCTCGGGCACCGTCCAGGCGAGCGACTTGCCCACTGCCCGCGCGACCCGTTGCCACTCTCTGGGGTCCCAGCCCTCGGCGGCGGCCACGAGCGTGGTGTCCTGGCGCAGGTGCACGAAGGCGGGCAGACGCTCGAGGTGCAAGCTGCGCACGAGGGCACCGTCGGGGTCGACGAACAGGATCGACTCGTTCTCGGCGTCGCCCACGATGCGTCGTGCGACCTCCTCCGGTCCGGCAACGCAGTACGCGGTGTGGCAGTCGGCATCGCCGAAGGTGCGGAAGAGGCGACGGGCGACGGGGAGCCACGCGCTCGCCTCCGGGCGCGCCGGCAGGATGACGAGACACAGGTGGAAGATCGTCGACCAGTCGTCGAGCGTGCGGGTCACGCCCTTCGAGCTCGTGAGCTTGAGCGACGGATCCGGGTTGCTCGGCACGAGCGAGAAGGTAGCGCGGGAGTCGAGGCAGATAGGCTCCGCGGCGGTGAGGGAGCCATTTGGATGAGCAGACGCGACCAGATCCGGATGACCGACGACGAGATCCGCACCTTCCTCGAGGACGGGCGCGATCTCCAGGTCGCCTCGATCAATGCCGACGGCACACCCCATCTCGTGACGATGTGGTACGCGGTGCGTGACGGACGTCTCGCCTTCTGGACGTACGCGAAGTCGCAGAAGATCGTGAACCTGCGACGCGACCCGCGCCTGACGGTGCTGGTGGCCACGGGCGACCGTTACGAGGAGCTGCGGGGCGTTTCGATCAGCGGGCACGCCGAGCTCGTCGAGGAACGCGACGAGATCGTCAGCTACGGCGAGGCCGTCTACGAGCGGTACTGGGGCCCGCTCGACAACGACGCGGTGCGTGAGGGTGTGCGCGCCATGGGTTCGAAGCGGGTCGTCGTGGTGGTGAAGCCCGGGAAGGTCGTCAGCTGGGACCATTCGAAGCTCGGAGGCGCGTACTGAGTACGAAGAGGCCGACGAGGAAGGAGACATGTATGGGCGAGATGGTCGAGTTCCCGAGCAACGGCACGACCGGCACCGGCTATCTCGCCGTGCCCGCATCGGCGTCGGGCCCCGGTGTCGTGGTCATCCAGGAATGGTGGGGCCTCAACCAGCAGATCAAAGAGGTCTGCGACCGCCTGGCCGACGAGGGACTCGTCGCCCTCGCGCCCGACCTCTACCGCGGGAAGCAGACCACCGCCGAGGACGAAGCCGGTCAGCTGATGATGGCGCTCAACATCGAGCAGGCCGCCAAGGACATGGCGGGCGCGATCGACTACATGAAGGGGCACGAGGCCGTCACCGGCGACGGCGTCGGCGTCACCGGGTTCTGCGTCGGCGGCGGCCTGGCCCTCTGGTTGGCGACGCTGCGGCCCGACGACGTCAAGGCCGTGG
>JBOGFJ010000088.1:0-14861 GCA_050743385.1 Acidimicrobiia bacterium | reverse complement strand
GCGCCAAGGCCCGCATGCTCGGCAAGCGCGTCGGCGACGTCGCCTCGGGGCCGCCGCCGCGCGCGGCAGGATCGGCATCGGGGCGGTCCGCGCGCATGCTCGTCGACGTCGCGCGCGAGCAGGGCCGCGACCGCGACGTCCACGTCCGTCAGCAGATTGCGCAGCTCTACACGCTCACCGAAATCGGCAAGTTCACCGCGCTGCGGGCCAAGGCGGCCAAGGCCGCCGGCCGGGCGCCCGGTCCGGAGGCGAACACCGCCAAGCTCCTCATGAGCCGGATCACGCGGCTCTCGCGCGACCTCGGGCTCGAGATCATCGGCCCCTACGGCATGCTCATGGGCAAGGACGCGCCGATGAACGGGATGCTCCAGGAGATGACGTTGTTCGCGCCGGCGGTGTCGATCTACGGCGGCAGCGACGAGATCCAGAAGAACATCATCGGCGAGCGCGTGCTCGGCCTGCCCAAAGAGCCGGGGCCCGACAAGAGCACGCCGTTCCGCGAGCTCAAGGTCGGGACGCAGGCCTAGGGCAACCTGGCAGCGCGTCGGGAACGCGAATTGGCTGTCATCGCACCGCCCAACGGCGCGGACGTCGTTGCTCCTACAGTTCGGATGATGCCGTTCCCGAACTTTGACGGTAAGCACGCGCACGACGCCATGGTGAACCCTGAGGATCTTCTGCGATGGCGAATCGAGCGCGGCCTCATTGCGCAGGACGTGCGGGTCCCCGAGGCCGTCATCGTGACGTATCAGCCGTTGTTGTGGGAGGCCGCGGCTGGTGCGGAAGCCACCAGTGAATGCGCCGCGAGCCCCACGGCATCGCTGCGCACGCTCGACACGACCGAGGGGCAAGTTGGCGTCCTGGGCAAGTTCGGATTCGGCGCACCGATCGCCGCGATCCTGATCGAGGAATTGATCTGCCTCGGCGTGACGCGCTTCTTGAGCATCGGGGCCGCCGGGTCGCTCCAACAGTCTCTCGCGGTCGGAGAAATCGTGCTCTGTGAGGCTGCTGTGCGTGATGAAGGTGTTTCGCACCACTACCTCCCGCCAGCGACGCACTCGACACCGTCGCCATCGCTCACCGCCGCCCTCGAGCGAGAGCTCGCCGCGGGAAGGGGTCTCCACTTCCGGCGCGGGTCTTCATGGACGGTTGATGCGCCTTACCGCGAGACCGTTGAGGAGGCCCGCCACTATCAGGCGCAGGGTGTGGACTGCGTCGAGATGGAGGCCGCTGCCGTATTTGCCGTTGGGGAGCACCGGGGCGTCGATGTCGCGGCGGCGGTCTGCATCAGCGACCTACTCGGAGAGCTCGAATGGGAACCGCAGTTCGACTCTGAAGATCTCGTCCTCGGAATGTGGGGGCTCTACCAAGCTGCTCGTCGCTGCCTCATCGCGACACTCGAACTGTAGAAGGCCTCCACGTGGGAATCGTTCGGTGGCCGGTCACTGCATCACTTCGCGGTGACAGCTCTGGCGCCGGGCCTGACGTGAGCGAACATGCTGCGGCCGTTCCAGGTCGGAAAGGCCCGTACGAGCCATGACGGGCCGTCGAGCTGGATCTGGGAGTCGCGGGTCGCTTCCGCCCAGGAGAGCTGGCCGGCGTGCCACTTCACGAACGCCTCGGCGTCGGCGGTGATGAAGAGGTCTTCGTCCAGACCGGGATACGTCTTGCAGATCTCGGCCTCGCGGTGTTCGAGCAGTAGCCAGTAGCGCTCGTGGGGCCGGAAGCCGGTGAAGTCCAGCCGGATGACCACGCGCTGGTCGGGGAGTCGGTCCCGGCGGAGTGCGTTGCACATCGACCACAACGCGACGAATGGATCGAGGTTCTCGGGGGCGATCTCGAGCCACCGAGCTCCCCACTCGCCGAGGGTCTCGCAGACCCTGAACAGATCGTGGCCCGAGCTCGTGAGCTGGTAACTGTGACCGCGCCCCCGAGGCTTCGGTGCCGACTCGACGATTCCGAGGCGTTCGAGCTGCTTGAGCCGCTGCGTGAGGAGCGTGCGGGAGAGTCCGGGCGCACCGTCGAGGATCTCGCCGAAGGTCTCGCAGCCCAGATGCAGGTTGCGGACGATCAACGGCGTCCAACGCTCAGCGAAGATCTCCGCTCCACGGGCGATCGGGCAGTACTGGCCATAGGTCCTCATGACCGCAGTGTCCCGCGCCTGTCGACCGCCGTGAAGTCCAGATTCCTAACTTCGAAGTCCAGAGAGCTGACTTCTCCTCGGTGCCTCCGGATGTTGCGATGAGCCCATCGACGAGAAGAGGAACGATGACAGCACCAGCCACGATGCAGATCCCCGGATTCCGGGGCAACGTGATCGCCCCTGACCACCATGGATACGACGACGCCCGCGCCGTATGGAATGCCGCCGTCGACAGACGACCTCGACTGATCGCCCGCTGCAGCGGCACCGCCGACGTGGCCGCAGCGGTGCGCTTCGCCCGCGACCGGGACCTCGAGATCGCCGTACGAGGCGGGGGTCACAACGTGGCCGGCACCGCGGTCTGCGACGACGGCATCGTGATCGACCTCTCGGCGATGCGCGCGGTCTCGGTCGATCCCGTCGAGCGCACGGCCCACGTCCAGGGCGGCGCCCTCTGGGGCGACGTCGACCACGAGACCCAGGCACACGGTCTGGCCACCACGGGCGGCATCGTGGGCCACACCGGCGTCGGCGGCCTCAGCCTGGGCGGCGGCATCGGCTGGCTCATGCGCAAACACGGGCTCACCGTCGACAACCTCGTGGAGGCCGAGGTGGTCACCGCCGAGGGCGACATCATCCGGGTATCGGCCAACGATCACCCCGACCTGTTCTGGGCGCTGCGGGGCGGGGGCGGGAACTTCGGCGTCGTCAGCGCGTTCCGGTTCATCTTGCACCCCGTCGGCCCCACCGTCACGGCCGGACCGGTGTTCTGGGCGGCCGAGGACACCACCGACGTCCTGCGCTTCTACCGTGAATTCGTCACCGACGCGCCAGACGAGCTCGGCAACGTCGTTCGGCTGGGAACGATCCCGCCGCTGCCGGTCGTCGACGAGGACCTCCACTTCCGGGCGGCAATCGCCGTGGCCAGCTGCTACGCCGGGCCCGTCGAAGACGGTGAGCGTGCCGTCCGTGCGCTCCGCGAGTTCGGGACCCCGCTCGTGGATCTGGTGGGACCCACGCTCTACGTCGACCACCAGAGCGGCATCGACGACACCGTCCCCCACGGCTGGCACTACTACTGGAAGGCCACGAACCTCACGGGCCTGTCCGACGAAGTCATCGCCATCGTCGCCGAGCACGCCTACGCAGCCACCTCACCCCGGTCGTATGCGGCGATGTTCCACATGGGTGGCGCCGTTGCCCGAGCCCCCCGGGACGCCACCGCCTAC
This sequence comes from Acidimicrobiia bacterium, assembly GCA_050743385.1. Classification (GTDB taxonomy): domain Bacteria; phylum Actinomycetota; class Acidimicrobiia; order IMCC26256; family JACDBD01; genus JACDBD01. Next base: position 11,489 of record JBOGFJ010000088.1, on the reverse strand, counting down.
CCCGGCCGCGACGTGGACCACAACATCGTCATCGACGCAGCATGGCTCCCCGAACAGCACGACGCCGTCGGGGCGGCGGAGACGGCGTGGGCACGAGCATTCCTCGCCGCCCTCCAACCCCACCGTGCCGGCGTCTACGTGAACTTCCTCGACTCCGACGACGACACGAGCCGCGTCCGCGAGGCCTACGGCGACCACACCTACCGGCGGCTCGCCGAGGTGAAGGCGAAGTACGACCCCGAGAACGTGTTGCACAACAACAAGAACATCCAGCCCCGCACGCAGGCGCAGTGAGCCAGTCGTTGCATCGACTCGCGTCGCGGCTCGGAGACACGATCACCCCACAACGCTGCCAGGGTGGCGCCCTCGACGGTCGCCGACTCGCGGAGTGCTGCGTGGCGAGAGCGAGCCGACCGTTGCCTAGCCGCGCTCCACCGCACCCTCCGCCTCGGCCTCCGCCAGCGTCTTCAGGTTCAGCAACTGGCGTCGCATCATCACCAGGTCGCCGAGCGGGCCGACCCATCGCACCAGCGGGCGAAGCGCGGCGGGTCCCGGATGGTTCACCAGGAGCTTGACGACCAGCCGGCACCGGTCTGCGACCAGAGGCACGACGACGTAGCTGACGGCGACGTCGCCGAAGACCCGGCGGGCGCGCACCAGCACGAGGGTGAGGTGATGATCCGACTCGAACTCGACCAGCCGGAAGATCGACATGAACCGCTCACCCGCCTCGAGCTCCTCGACGCCGGGAACGAGCTCCTGAGGACTGCGTTGTCCCCAGTTGTCGATCCAGTCGTACGAGTAGGGCGCGAGCTTGAGCTGGCAGAGCCAGCGAAACATGACGGGCGCCGGTGCGTCGACGGTGACTGCGCGGAAGCAGGCGTCGTCGGCATCGGGCAGATGGGCGTCGCACGGGAACGGCTTCGCCCGCTCCTCGGTGGTGGCTCCCCAGCTCAACCCGACCGGCTCGATCCTGCGACGGTACGCCCGGTCCCCGACGGCGGGCGCATCGGGCAGAATCGTCGCATGGGCACGGATCTGCTCTATCTGCGTGACGCCTACCTCCGCGAGTGCGACGCCACGGTCACTGCTGTCGACGGCGACCGGGTCGCGCTCGACCGGACCGCGTTCTACCCGACCGGTGGTGGGCAGCCCCACGACACCGGCATGCTCGGCGCGGCACGCGTCACGAGTGTGAAGAAAGAGGGCGCCCAGGTGTGGCACACGCTCGAGGGCGACGTGCCCACCGAGGGCGCGACCGTGCGCGGCGAGATCGACTGGGACCGGCGGTACGCGCTCATGCGCACCCACACCATGCTCCACGTGCTCGGCGGGGTCATCTGGAACCGGTGGAGGAAGCCGGCGACCGGCGGGAACATGGAGCCGCTCGAGGCGCGCATGGACTTCGAGTTCGATCCACTACCCGAGGGCTTCGCCCGCGACGTCGAGGAGGCGGTGAACGCCGAGCTCGCCGCCGCCCGGCCGATCGAGATCTCGTTCCTTCCGCACGACGTTGCGCTGGAGGACGAGGACCTCATCCGCACCAAGGTCAACCTCATCCCCGCGTCGGTATCCGAGATCCGGGTCGTCGACATCGTCGGGCTCGACAAGCAGGCCGACGGCGGCACGCACGTGCACGCCACCGACGAGGTCGGCCGGATTCAGGTGGTCAAGACCGAGTCGAAGGGCAAGGGCAACAAGCGCATCCGCATCAAGGTGCTCGACGCCTGACGCTAGAGCGACGCCCAGAAGTCGCGCAGTGCGGCGGCGCCGCGGTCGGGCGCCTGGTAGGGCCAGAAGTGGCCCACACCCTCGAGCGGCTCGACGCGCGCGCCGGCGCGCTCGGCCACCCGTCGCACCCGACCCTCGTCGTTGAACGGGTCCTCCGTCGGGAGCAGCACCATCCCGGGTGCCGGCACCCTCCCGAGCGATGGGCCCCACTGCGTCTTCACGTCGACAGCGGACCGGTAGAGCTTCAGGATGCAGTCGACCATGGTCTCGTCGTTGGCTTCCGCCATGGCGAGCGCGTCGTCCTTGGGAACGCCCATCGGGACGAACGTCTCTGCCTGCGCGTCGAGCGGCAGCGCCCGGATGCCGGCGAAGAACTCCTCACCGTCGCCGGGCGTCTGCCAGATCTGGGCGAACTGGTGCCATTCCCAATCCGGGTCGAAGCCGCCCATGGCGTCCGACACCCACGAGCGCAGCAGGTCGTGACGAACGCTGATCAGCCGGCCCGTGAGCAGGCCGCCCCAGTCGTGGCCGACGAGATCGACGGGCCCGCCGATGGCCTCGACCTCGCCCACGAGCCAGTCGGCGTACTCGTCCATGGTGGCGCCGAACCCGGCCGGGACCGGCGCACCGAAGCCCGGCAGCGAGACCGCGACCGATTCGACGCCGGCGAGCTCGGCCCGCACCTTGTCCCACAGCCGAGCCGTCTCGGGCACGCCGTGGACGAACACCGCGGTCATGGCGGGGACGCTACCCCGGCTACTCGATCTCGATCTTCGGCAGGATGCGGTCGAGCCACTTCGGGAGCCACCAGTTGGCGTCGCCGAGCAGCTCCATGGTGGCGGGCACGAGCACGAGCCGGACGATCGTCGCGTCCACGAAGACGGCGACCGCGAGCCCGAGGCCGAACATCTTCACCGTCGGATTGGGGTTGGGCACGAAGGCCAGGAACACGCTGATCATGATCAGCGCCGCCGACGTGATCACCCGGGCCGTGCTCGCGATGCCGTTGACGACGCTCTCGAGGTTGTCGCCGCTCTCCTGGTAGTCCTCCCGGATGCGCGAGAGCAGGAACACCTCGTAGTCCATCGACAGCCCGAAGAGAATGGCGAACATCATCATCGGCACGAAGGCGACGATGGGTACCGTGTCGTCGAGCCCTACGACCGACCTGAGCCATCCCCACTGGAACACGGCGACGATCACGCCGTAGGCGGCGCCGATCGACAACAGGTTCATGACCGCGGCTTTCAACGGCACGAGCACCGACCGGAACACCATCATCAGCAACACGAACGACAGGCCGACGACGGCGCCGATGAACAGCGGAAGCCGATCCTTGATGCGGTCGCCGAGGTCGATGAACGCCGCGGTCACACCGCCGACGTAGACCTTGGCCCCGGTGCCCTTCACCGCCGCAGGCAGCACGTCGTCGCGCAGCTCCGACACGAGGTCGGCGGTGCTCTCCGAGTCGGGCGCCGACGCCGGGACCACGATGATCACCGCGGCGTCCTCGTCTGGGTTGAATTGGGGCGGGGTCACCCGAACGTCCGGGATCTGCGAGACGGCCTGTTGCACCGTGCCGGCCGACGCGGTGTCGCCCGCCTTGGGCAGCGCCATCGCCAGGACGAGGGGACCGTTGGCGCCGGGGCCGAAGCCTTCGGCGATGAGGTCGTAGGCCTGGCGCTGGGTCGTGCTCTTGGGGTCGGTGCCGTCGTCGGTCTGGCCGAGCCGCATGCCGAACAAGGGCACCGCCAGCACCAGCAGGATCGCGAGGCTGACGATCACCGCCGCCCACCGGTGCCGCGACATGAAGTGCGCCCACCTGCGCCAGCCGCCGCCGTCGTCCGCTCGCTCCGGTCGCCGCCGGCGACGAAGGCGGGGAATGTGGAGGCTGTCGATGTGCCGGCCGGCGAGGCCGAGCAGCGCGGGGAGGAGCGTGAGCGCCGCCGCGATCATCACCGCGACGACGATGGCGGAGGTGAAGCCGAGCTTGGTGACGTACGGGATGCCGGCGACGGCCAAGCCGCAGATCGCGATCACCACGGTTCCCCCGGCGAAGAGCACGGCTTGGCCGGCGGTCCCGTTCGCGAGGCCGATCGACTCGTTGACGTCCATCCCCTGAGCGAGGTTCTGGCGGTGCCGGGTGACGATGAAGAGGGAGTAGTCGATGCCGACGCCGAGGCCGATCATGGTGGCGAGCGTGGGCGCGACCGACCCGATGTCGGTGACGGCGGCGAGCAGGGTGATGATCGAGAGGCCGAAGCCGAGCCCGAACACCGCCACGCCGATCGGCAGGCTCATCGCCACCACAGACCCGAACGCGAGCAGCAGGATGATCACGGCAACGACGAGGCCGACCTTGTCACTGTCCAGCGACTCGACCTGGTTCCCGTAGTCGACGACGGGGCCGCCGTACTCCACCCGCAGGCCGGCCGTGACCGCAGGTTGGGAGGCCTCCTCCAGGTCCTCGAACGCCTCGGTGCCGAGATCGGGAGCCGCCTCGTCGTACTGGACGCTCGCGTACCCGATCGTCCCGTCCTGCGACACGAATGCGGCCCCGACCGTCGGTGTGGCCGGGCCGTTGACGCCGGTGACGTGAGGCAGCTTCGCCAGCGCGGTCTGCACGGTGTCGATCGCGGCCGCGTTGGCGGCATCGGTCACCTTGCCCGTCTGTGCCTGGAACACGACCGAGGCGGTATCGCCGGACTGCGACGGGAACTGTGACTCGAGGAGGTCAGCCGCCTCCTGCGACTGCGTGCCCGGGATCGTGAAGTTGTCGATCGTCTTTCCGCCCGACGCCTGCGCCGCGAAGACGAGGCCGACCGCGATCGCGAGCCAGATGCCCATGACGATCCAGTGGTGCCGCGCCGCGCCTCGCGCGAGGCGGTCGAGGAATCGTGCCATTTGTGCCTCCCGTCACGACGCGCACGACCGTAGGCGTGCGCGACAGTGTCGGCGCGGACCATCGGCGCCCGAGGCGGTGTACTGAAGCGTGAGTGGCCCCCCGAACGACTTCGTCCCGCTGCCCGCGAAGGGCAGGCGGTACACCCACCAACGCCGCGTTCGGCTGGGCGACGTGACCGCGTCGGGCCGCCTGCGCCTCGACGCCCTCGCCCGCTATCTCCAGGACGTCGCCGGCGACGACGTGCGCGACGCCGGCATCGACGCCCCGTGGGTCATGCGCCGCCTCGCGCTGGAGCTCGGGAAGCTCCCGCGGTTCAACGACGACGTGGAGCTCGTCACGTTCTGCAGCGGGACGGGGAGCCGCTGGGCCGAGCGGCGGACGACCCTCACGGTCAACGGGCTCGTCGCCGCCGAGGCGGTCGCGATCTGGGTGTACGTGAAGCCCGACACCGGCGCGCCGGCGCCGCTCGAGGAATGGTTCTTCGACCTCTACGGCGAGGCCGGCGGCGGCCGGAGGGTGAGCGGCCGGCTTCGGCTGCCGCCACCGCCGCCCGATGCCGGCTCGCGGCCGTGGCCCTTACGCGTGAGCGACTTCGACGTACTCGCTCACGTCAACAACGCCGCCTACTGGGAGGCGATCGAAGACGAGCTGGCGCGGCATGCGGGGGGAGCACGCCTCGTCGGCGCCGAGCTCGAGCACAAGACGCCCGTCGAGCCGGGCGAAGCGCTCGACCTGCGGACTGCTGCCGCCGACGGGCAGCTCGCCGTCTGGCTGACCAGCGGTGACGTGGTGAGGACGGCCGCCCGGGTGGCGCTCTCGTAAGCTGCGGGCTCCGGACCGCAAGGTGGTCCCCTCGCGAGGCCCCCCTCCCACGAGACAAGAGGTCGTGTGCCGAGCACTCCCGTCAATCCTGCGGTCGACTCGATCACGGCGTTCTTCCCTTGTCTCGACGACGAGGCGACCATCGCCTCGATGGTGAACGCCGCCGTGAAGACCATCGACGAGGTCGGTGCCGACGGGGAGGTGATCGTCGTCAACGACGGCTCGACCGACCGTTCCCAGGAGGTGCTCGAGGAGCTGTCCGACTCGCAGCCCTGGCTGCGCATCGTCGTCCACGAGCACAGTCGCGGCTACGGCGGCGCGCTGCTGTCGGGCTTCGCGGGCGCGACCAAGCAGTGGGTCTTCTACACCGACGGTGACGGGCAGTTCGATCCCACCGAGCTCGCGCTCCTCGTCGACCACGCCCGTGACGACGTCGACGTGGTGCAGGGCGTCAGACGGCGGCGGGCCGACAGCCCGGTGCGAAGGCTCGGTGGTCGCGTCTACCACCGGCTCACCGTTGCGCTGTTCGGGCTGAAGATCAGGGGAGCCGACTCCGACTTCCGGCTCATCCGTCGATCACTGCTCGATCGGATCCAGCTCTCGCAGCGCAGCGGCGTGATCGGGATCGAGATGGTGCGGAAGTTCCAGGACGCGGGCGCCCGCTTCGTGCGGGTGCCGGTCAACCACTACCCGCGTCGGCACGGGCGGTCGCACCGTGTGCGCGTGGCCGAGGGCCCGCGCACGTTCTGGAACCTCGTCCGGCTGTGGTTCCGCCTCATCGTGCTGCGTGAAGGACGACGCTCTGCCCGCACCGCGGGTCCGGCGACGCCGTAGCTAGCGCGGTACCGGCTCCGCCGCCGCCAGCAACTCGTCGAGCTGCGGGACGCGCATCGGGGGCGCGAGGAAGTTGCCCTGGGCGACGTCGCAGCCGAGCGCGCGCAGGGTCGCGAGCTGGTCGGAGGCTTCGACGCCCTCGGCGACCACGACCATCCCGAGCGCGTGCGCCATCGCGGTGATCCCGTTCACGATGGTCGATGTGCGCTGCTCCCGGCCCAGGTTGAGCACGAACGACCGATCGACCTTGAGCACGTCGACGGGGAACCGGTGCAGGTAGGTGAGCGACGAGTGGCCGGTGCCGAAGTCGTCGAGCGCGAGTGCGACGCCGAGCTCGTGCAGGGCTTCGAGCAGCGCGATCGCGGGCTCGGCTTCGTGCATGAGCGTGGTCTCGGTGAGCTCGAGGCCGAGCTGGTCGGGGGAGAGGCCGGTGCGCTCGAGCACGCGCTTGACCGTGCCGAGAAGGTCGGGGTCGGCGACCTGCTGAGCGGAGAGATTGACCCAGATGCGGCGCTCCTGACCGGGCTCGCCCGACCAGCGCGCCGCGAGCGCGCACGCCTCGGTGAGCACCCACTCCCCGAGTGGCAGGATGAGACCGGTCTCCTCGGCGAGCGGCAAGAACTCGGCCGGGTCGATGAGACCGCGTTCGGGATGCTTCCAGCGCACGAGCGCCTCGACGCCGACCACCCGCCGGGTGTGCAGGTCGAAAGCGGGTTGGAACACCAGCCGGAGCTCGTGCCGGTCGAGCGCGCCACGCAGGGCGTTCTCGGTGGTGAGCCGGCCGCCGGTGCGCTCGTGCACCGTGGGGTCGAACACCTCGAAGCCGGCGCGGCCGTGCTGCTTGGCGAGGTACATGGCGGCGTCGGCGTCGGCCAGAAGGTCTTCGGGGGACGGCGCCGCCGACGGGTCCGCTACCGCTACGCCCATGCTGGCCGTGATCGTCACCTCCGCCTCGGGGAGGCGAATGGGCGCGGCGACGGCACGCAGGATCTGGTCGGGGAGGTCGGCGAGGCCGCTGCGCAGCCGCGCCGCCAGGTCGACGAGAACGGCACGGTCGCGGGGGATCGTGCACAGCACCACGAACTCGTCACCGCCGAGGCGGGCGACGGTGTCGCCGGGCGCGACCGCGCCCGCGAGCCGGCGCGCCACCTCGACGAGAAGCTCGTCGCCGGCGGCGTGGCCGAGCGAGTCGTTCACGACCTTGAACCGGTCGAGGTCGACAAAGAGCGCGACGACGTCTTCGCGGCTGCCTTCCGCCCGGGCGAGCGCCTGGCGCAGCCGGTCGAGCAGGAGGGTGCGGTTGGGCAGACCGGTGAGCGGGTCGCGAAGCGCGTGGCGGGCGAGCGTGCGTTCCGACCGGCGGCGCTCGGTGACGTCGCGCAGCGTGACGACGACGCCCTCGACGCTGGGATCGTGGAGAAGGCTGGTGACGCCGGCCTCCAGCTGGAGCATGGTGACGCGGCTGCGGTGGAGGGCCCGGAAGGCGGCGGTCACGGTCGTGCCCGCCTCGCTCACGGCCTGCTGGTAGGCGCTGTGGACACGGGGTGTGTCGTCGGCGTGCACGAGTGCCAGCACCGAGCCCATCCGGACGAGCTCATCGGGCCGGTAGCCCAGCAGTGCCTCCGCCGCCGGGCTCGCGTACACGAGGCGGCCGTCGGCGTCGCTGACGGTGACGACCTCGTCGACGTACGAGAGGAGGGCCTGGGTGCGGGCGACGAGGCGTCGCATCGACCGGCGGGGATCGCGGGGGGAAGGGTCGGCGCCGGGGCGGCGCGTGGCTGTGCCTCGCTGCGCCGCCGTGCCCTCGGGTGTCGCAAGTGCCATGTTCGTCGCCCTGTGTCGACGCCGCGCTTGCCTGGGAACGGTACCGTTCGACCCGTTCGAAAACGCGGACCCATGGGGGAGCGAGAGGTGCTGGTCGAGGGCAAGGTGGCGATTGTCTCGGGGATCGGGCCCGGCCTCGGCCAGGCGACCGCCCACGCTCTCTCCCGGGAGGGGGCGCGGGTCGTGCTGGCGGCGCGCACCGAGTCGTACCTGAAGGAGGTGGCGGCCGAGATCGAGGCCGCGGGCGGGACCGCCCTCACGGTGCCCACCGACATCACCGACCCGGACGCGTGCGCTCGGCTGGCGGCCGCCGCCGCGTCCGAGCTTGGCGGCGTCGACGTGCTGGTCAACAGCGCCTTCCTGTACCAGCCGCTCGAGCGCTTCGAGGACGCCGACCTCGACTTCTGGCGCGAGGTGCACGAGGTGAACCTCTGGGGATCCCTCCGGGTCACGCAAGCGACGATCCCGTTCCTGAAGGAGCGGGGCGGCGGCTCGATCGTGTTCGTCAACTCGATGAGCGCCCGCAAGATCCGTTCGGAGGACGGCGGTTACGCGTCGTCGAAGGGGGCGCTCCTGACCGCGGCCCGGACGCTGGCCAAGGAGCTCGGCCCCGACCGGATCCGGGTCAACTCGGTGGTGCCCGGCTGGATGTGGGGCCCGCCCGTGCAGACGTACGTGAGCTGGAAGTCCCAGGAGAGGGGAATCTCGCCGGAGGAGTTCGTGGCCGAGATCGTCGCCAACATCCCGCTGGGCGAGATCCCGCCGCAGGAGGAGGTCGCCAACGCGGTGGTGTTCTTCGCGTCCGACCTTGCTCGCTGCGTCACCGGGCAGACCCTCGACGTCAATGGTGGGGAGTGGTTCGGATGAGCGCGCCCGAGCTCGAGGGCCGGGTGGCGATCGTCACCGGCGGCGGGTCGGGGTTGGGGCGGGCGAGCTCGCACGCGCTCGGCCGCGCCGGCGCCACGGTGCTCGTGGCCGACGTCGACGCCGCCGGCGGCGACGAGACCGTCGCCGCGATCGACGGGCCCGCGGCGTTCCTGCGGGTCGACGTGACCGAGCCCGACGAGGTCGTGGGCATGGTCGACCACGCCGTCGAGCGGTTCGGTCGTCTCGACATCGCCGTCAACAACGCGGGGATGACGGGCGCCAGCGCCCCGACGGCCGACTACGCGCTCGACGACTGGAACCGCGCCCTCGCGCTCAACCTCACCGGCGTGTTCCTGTGCCTCAAGTACGAGATCGCGGCGATGCTCGCGAGCGGTGACGGCGGCGCGATCGTGAACATGGCGTCGGGGGCGGGACTGGTGGGCTTCGCCGGGCTTCCCGCATACGTGGCGAGCAAGCACGGCGTCGTCGGGCTGACGCGCGCCGCTGCGCTGGAGTACGTGAAGGCGGGGATCCGGATCAACGCGGTGTGCCCGGGGAGCACGCGCACGCCGATGCTCGAGGGGTTCATGGGCGGCAACCCCGACATCGAGCGCGCCATGACCGCGGGAGTGCCGCTCGGGCGTCTGGGCCGACCCGAGGAGATCGCCGAGGCGGTCGTGTGGCTCTGCTCCGACGCCGCCTCGTTCGTCGTCGGCCACGCCCTTGCCGTCGACGGCGGCTCCGTCATCCAGTAACTCCCCAGAAATCCTCCGAACCTGCGCGCCGGCCGTGGCGGATCCGGCGCGAAGAGCGCGCAAGTTCGAGTGGAGGGAGTTCGCCTACTCGACGTGGGGGGCGGTGCAGGGCTTGCCGTCGCAGACGTCGATCACGCGGCCGTCGGGGGCGAGGAACTCGGCCTTCTGACGCCGGGCGGCCTTCGACGAGCGCGGGTCCCCGTGCGGGTCCTCTTCCTCGCCGCCCCCGGGCGGCACGTTGCCCGGCGGTGGCGCGGCGGCGCCGCTGTCCCAGACGACGATCGCCGATCCGTCGAACGGGAAGTCGTCGACGCGGCACACGTCCCAGAGCGCCTTCACCTCGGGCGAGCGGCCCTTGCGGAAGATCGGCGTGGGCGTGCAGGCGCCGACGGTGCGCGCCTCCACCTCGGTCGCGATGTTCGCCACTTGGTGGTCGCCGAACGCCTCGTGGAGCAGCACGGTGTGCGCGGGCGTGCCCGGGTACGGGTCACGGGTGAGGTGCTGGGCGTAGCCGTTGGCCTCGCCCCGGTCCCACAGCATCTGGATCACCGCGATCCCGAGGCTGCGGTCGTGCTCGTCGGGATAGGCGGGGTCGAGGATCTCCTCGTACACGTCGAAGTCGACGCTGCGGTGGAGCAGCGTGCTGTAGTTCATCGCCGGAACGCCCAGCACCGCCCGCTCCCAGTCGATCGCGACCGCGGTGGCGATGCCCCCCATGATCCCGCCCTGGCTGTTGCCGTCGTAGAACAGCTCACTCCGGTCGATGAGCGCAGCGCCGCTCGCGTCCTGGAACGCGGGGTCCGACACGAGACCGTCCTCGTGGATCATGAGCCGGCCGAGGAACAAGGTGTTGAGCACGCCCTGCTGGAGGCGGTCTGCGAGGCTGGGGAACTGCCCCAGCTCGTTCAGGATCGCGACGGCGTTGGCGACGTCTTCCTCCGACATGCCGATCCATTTCGTGGCGCAGAACACGAAGTCGTGCTCGTTCGCCATGGCGACGATGTTGCCGGCATCGACCTCGTCCTCGCTCCCCAACAGCCCGTGCCCGTACACCGACGGGCGGGCCGGCCGCGCCTCTCCGTCGTCGCCGAGGGCGGCGTCGGGGACGATGCAGCGGAAGTCGGCGGTGTAGTCGCCGTTGCGCGCCGGGAGGCCGTCGGGCCCGGTGTTGAAGCGGCTGCCGGCGTCGCCCGCGCCGGTGAGGTACAGGGGAACCTGGAACGTGCCGTCGACGATGCGGGCGAGGCCCTCCTCCTCCTCGGGCTCCTCCTCGACCGCGGTGACCTGGAACGCGGGCGCCTCGTCGGCGAGGGCGGCGAAGGCGTCGTCGCGGATGTGGAGCAGGCGCTCGGAGAGGTTGCGCTCGCTCGCGACGGTGAAGTCCCACGCGAGGTAGAGGTCGTCGTCGCGCTCGACGCTCGCATCTTCGAGCGTCTCGAACACGTCCTCCATGTGGTCACGTCGGCTCTCGACCGTCTCGTCGGTGGTCTCGAAGTCGTCGCGGTAGACGCGAAAGGCGTCGGTGGCCCGGATCCGCTGGTCGTCGGCATCGCGCAGGTCACGCAGTGCGACGACGTAGCGATGACCTTCGAGGAAGTTCACGGCCGGGCGGATGACGAGAGGGCGGTCGGCGGGGTCGTCGATCGTCTCGTCGAGCTCGGCCCAGTACGGCACCCGCTTGCCGGTGTCGGCGTCGAGGAGCACGATCGGCGCGTCCTCGTCGAGGGAGGCGCCGATGTCGGTCGACGGCG
>JBOGFJ010000087.1:0-5219 GCA_050743385.1 Acidimicrobiia bacterium | reverse complement strand
GCGGCGTCGGCCGTCTTCCTCGCCGGAGTGCTCACGGGCTTCGCCCAGGACGACGGTGGCGGCTCCGCGCCCGGCCTCGTCGAGCTGGGTGACGAGTCGCCCGCGACGACGACCTCGACCACGGTTCCCGCCACCGCGGCGCCGACCGTGCCGCCCCCTCCGCCCACCGCTCCCACCACCGACCCCCCGCCCGTGACCGTCGACGACGACCACGAGGAGGTCGAGCACGACGTCGACGAGCGCGACCTCGACGATTTCGACGACGACAACCGCGGTCCCGGTGGCGGTGACGACGACTCCGGGCCGGGTGGCGGGGGCGACGACGACTGATGCCTGCCGACGCGACCGTCCCGACCGTTGCGGGCCCGCCGCCCGGCCAGACCACCGATCCGGGCGACACCACCGAGCCGGGCGAGACCACCGAGCCCATCCCGATCGGCGAGCCCGAGGTGGTCGTGGCCGAAGAGGCGACGCCCGAGACCGAAGCGCGCCGGCTCGAACGCGTCCCGTCGATCTCGATCCGGATCGTGGGCATCTGCGCGCTGCTGCTGGCCGCGGCCCTGCTCGTCGCCGCCGGTCTGACCTACCGCCAGACCCGATCGCACCTGACCCGCCAGCTCGACCGCCGCCTCAGCGCGGCGGTCACGTCGTTCCAGGAAGGGCCGGCGCAACTGGTGTCGAGCCCCGACCAGCTCGGCGACCAGGCACGGGCGTGGCTGGCGGCGCAGGCGTTCCCCTCCGACCAGGTGGTGGCCGTGCGCACGCCCGACGGTGAGGTGCTCACCACGACCGGCGGCCTGCAGCTGGGCGACATCGAGCGCAGCCGCGAGCTGCTGACCGCGTCCGAGGCGAGCTGGTACGACCTCGACGGCGACGACGGCCATGTGCGCGCGGTGGCGGTCCCACTGGTGCTGAACGGCGAGCCCGCGGGCACGATCGTGGCCGCGGCCGACAGCGGCGAGGTCGACGACACGCTGGCGACGCTGCTGCGGTCGGTGGCGCTGGCGAGCGGCATCGCCCTCGTCGTGGTGAGCGCGCTCGCGTTCGCGGCGGTGCGGCGCACGATGCGGCCACTGGCGCGCATGGCGGGCGAGGTGCAGGGCATCGAGGTGAGCGGCGACCACTCGCAGCGGGTCAGCCACGACGGTCCCAACGACGAGGTCGGGCATCTCGCGCACTCGTTCAACGAGATGCTCGACAGCCTCGAGGGCACGTACCGCTCGCAGCAGCAGTTCCTGTCGGACGCGTCGCACGAGCTGCGCACACCGCTCACGGTGGCGCGGGGTCAGCTCGAGCTGCTGGCCGACGAGCTCGGCGACGCATCGTCGCGCCGCGCGCTCGGTACCGCGACCGACGAGATCGACCGCATGGGTCGCATCGTGGAAGACCTGTTGCTGCTGGCCCGTCTCGACGAGGGCTTGCCGCTCGGGCGCGAGCAGGTGGAGGTGGAGCTCGTGCTGCGGGAGGCGCTGCTGCGAGGCACGCAGGGCGCGCCCCGTGAGGCCCGCGTCGACACCGAGCCCGGCGTGACCGCTCTCGCCGACCACGACCGGTTGCTCCAGGTCGTCACCAACCTGGTGACGAACGCGGTGCAGCACGCCGATGCCGACGCCACGCTCACGCTCAGCGCCGGCCGCGCCGGCGAGCGGGTCGTGCTGCGCGTCGCCGATTCCGGCCCCGGGATCCCGCCCGAAGACCTGCCTCACATCTTCGAGCGCTTCCACCGCGGGGAGCCGGCCGACACGGGTGCGCCCGGCGGCACCGGCCTGGGCCTGGCGATCGTGGCGTCGCTGGTGCGAGCGATGGACGGCGACATCGACGTGCAGTCGGTGCCCGGGCAGGGCACCGCGTTCACGGTGTCGCTGCCGGCGGCGGAGGGCTGACCGGCTACGGCTCGAGGTGCTCCTCGAGGAACGCCAGCGTCGGGGGCCACACGTCGGGCTGGAGCCGGCTGGCGTGGCGGTCGCCCGGGTACACGATGAGCTCGTGCTCGACGTCGGCGTCCTCGAGCGCGTCGACCATCGGCTGCACCAGCGCGAGCGGCACCAGCTCGGCGTCGGAGTTCGCCAGCAGCGTCGGCGCGTCGGTGCGGTCGACGTGCGTGAACGGCGACGCCTCCTCCGCCACCTTGGCCGGACAGTCACCGGTCTGGCAGCCGAGGAAGGTCGTGATCGCCGAGCCCGCGGGTAGCGGGTTGCCGCCGTCGACGATCGCGGCGACGGTCGCGAGATCCATCGGTCCCGACCACGACACCACCGCCGCCACCCGCGCGCCCTTGTCGAGCTTCCCGTCACCGAGGGCGGCGAGCATGCCGACGAGGTGCCCGCCGGCGGAGCTGCCGATCGCGCCGATGCGGTCGGGGTCGATCCCGTACGCCCGGCGCTGCGGCTTCTTGCGCAGCCACTTCACTGCCGCCTCGACATCGTCGACCGCGGCCGGGTACGGATGCTCCGGTGCGAGGCGGTAGCTCACCGACACCGCGACGAACCCGGCCTCGGCAAGCTGCATGCCCTCCTCGCGCATGGCGGTCTTGTCGCCCTGCTGCCAGCCGCCGCCGTGCACGAGCAGCACCGCGGGCCGGTCGTCGCCTCCGCCGCCGGGCAGATACACGTCGGCACCGAGCTGCACGCCGTCGACGGTGCGGTAGACGACGTCGTTCTCGACGGTGACCTCCTGGCGCGCCGCGACCGCGGGCATGGCTGCCACGACGACACCGGCCGCCACGACCTTGACCATCGCCGCGGGCAACCGTCGCATGGTCGTCCTCCCTCCCTCGGGCCTCCAGACCTCCCTCGGGGCCTCCAGACTCTCGCGCGTGGTGCTGGTAGAACCCTTGCCGTGTCCTGGGCAGACCGTGTGAGCCGGCGCGGCGTCCTGCGGACCGCGGTCGGCGGGCTGACCGCAGCCGTGGTTCCGGCTCGATGGTTCCGGGCAGCGAGGGGGGAGGCCACCGGCATGGGCGGGCTTCCGAGCAGTGACGAGATGATGCGCTGGATCGCCACGATCGTCGACCGCGGCATCCGTCGCCCGGCGTACCGGGCCGACAAGTGGGTCGAGGATTGGGCGGCGGAACGGTTCGAGAAATTCGGCCTCGTGGACGTGCGCCGGGAGCCGGTCGACGTCCCGCGGTGGGACCCGGGCGAGGCGACGTTGCGGGTCGGGACCGAGGGTCCGCGGTTCATCGGATTCCCGCTGCCACACTCGACTCCGGACACGGCGGAGGGCGAGCTCGCGATGCTCACCGACGAGCCACGCGCGGGCTCGCTCACCGGCCGGATCGCCGTGTTCGAGCTCGACCCGATCGTGCTGCCGCAGTCGGCGGCCCGCGGGCTGGCGACCTCGTCGTACGACCCCGCCGGCGACTTCGACACCCTCGAGCAGATCCTGCCGTTCGCGTCGAACTTCCAGACGGTGATGGAGCCCGCGATCGACGCCGGCGCGATCGGCTTCGTCGGCCTGCTCACCGGGTTTCCGTGGGACACCCGCGACTACTACGTGCCGTACGACGCGATCGAGCGACCGATCCCGGGGATCTGGCTGTCGGGCTCCGACGGCCGCGCGCTGCTCGACCTGATGGCGGCCGGCCCCGTGACGGCGCGCCTGGCGATGGAGGCCGAGCGCGCACCCGCGACGTCGCACAACGTGATCGGCACGCTGCCGGGGGCGTCGGACGAGTGGGTGATCGTGGCGTCGCACCACGACGCGCCATGGGCGTCGGCGGTGGAGGACGGCTCGGGCATCGCGATGGTGCTGGCGCAGGCGCGGTACTGGGCCGGGGTGCCCCGGCGCGAGCGGCCGCACAACATGTTGTTCATGCTCACCGCCGGCCACATGGTCGCGGCCGCGGGCACGGAGGCGTTCATCGACGAGCACGCGCGCATCGTGGAGAGCACGGTGTTGGAGGTGCACCTCGAGCACGCGGCGCGCCGGTGCGTCGGCGAGAACGGCGCGCTGGTGCCGACCGACGAGCCCGAGGTGCGGTGGTGGTTCACCAGCGAGAGCCCGACCCTCCAGACGACGGTGCAGACCGCGCTCGAGACCGAAGCCCTGCGCCGCTCGCTCCTCCTCCGCCCCGACGTGTTCTTCGAGAACCCGCCCACCGACGGCGCGTTCTTCCACGCCGCCGGCGTGCCGCTCGTGCACTTCCTCACCGCGCCCATGTACCTGTTCGACAAGCGCGACACGCTCGACAAGATCCACGAGCCGAGCCTGGAGCCGGTGTCGCGGGCCGTCGTGCAGATCATCGAGTCGACCGCGGGTGTCACGGCCGCCGAGATGCGCGCCGGCGTCACCCCGACGGGCTGAGCGCGGACGGCCTCGTTACGAGCCGAGAACCTGCCAGCCGAGCGATCGGGCCGCCTGAGCCTGGCGAAGGTCGTACGTGACGAAGGGCAAGGCCGGCCCACCGACCCGCTGGGCCGCCGCGAGATGCAGCGCGTCCAGCGTCCGCACGCCGAGCGTGACGGCAAGCTCGGCCGCGCGATCACAGGTCGGCTCGTCGAGCTCGACGACGATCATGCGCTCCCAGTCGAAGACGAAGTCGTCGCGAGCGCGGGCGAACGCCGACCCCTCCAGGAGACGTGCGAGGTTTCGGTGGACCTCGACGAACGTATGGCGGGCCGTCACCCACTCAGTGTCGGCAAGGAGGATCTCGTCGCCGGCATCACGATCGGGCTCGTCGACGTAGCGCTTGAGGAGCGCGCTGGCGTCGACGTAGATACTCACGGGCCGCGGTCCTCCTCGAGCACATCGGCGATTCGCCGGGTGGAACGGTGGGGCTTGACCCGGCGAGGCGGGGCACCCGAACCCGGCCGCAACCAGCCCTCGGCGAGGCCCGCCTCGATTCGAGCCCGCCCAGGGAGCGGCCCGAGCACCGCCTTCGGGACGCCCCGCTCGGTGACCCGGATCATCTCGCCCTTGGCCGCCCGCGCGAGGTACTCCGAGAGCCGGGCCTTGAGCTCACGCACTCCGACGTCCATTGTGGTCATGTTATCGCCGCGAGGTGACTACTTTCCGGCCTCCCGGGGACCGGCGGGGACGCGGATTCGTCATGGCGGGACGAGGTTCCAGTTGCCGGGTTCGCCTGTGGCTCTCCAGCCGTGGTGGGTCTTGAGGTCGTGGTGGTGGGGGCAGATCCGCCACGTGTTGGCGATGCTGGTGGGGCCGCCGTCGGTGACGGGTGTGACGTGGTCGATCTGGAGGAAGTGGTCGTTGGCGCA
>JBOGFJ010000086.1:0-8807 GCA_050743385.1 Acidimicrobiia bacterium | reverse complement strand
GGCCTCCGCCGCCTCTGCGGCCTCGGCGGCCGCGGCCGCCTCGGCCGCCGCCCGGGCCGCCTCCTCCGCCTGCTGGCGGGCGATCGCCTCGTTCCTGAGCGCCTGGGCCTCGGCGAGCTTGGCGTCGAGCTCCTCCTGCTCCGTTTCCAGGCGACTGAGCGTCTCCTTCTGTGCCGCGCGGTCGGTCTCGAGCTGGGCCCGCTTCTCCTTCAGCGAGTCGGTGACTCCGGCGAGGTCGGCGGCGAGGTCGTTGTCGCTCTCGTTCAGCTCGTTCAGGATCGTCTTGCGGCGCGCCGTCTCGAGCGCCTCCTCCTCGCTGCCGAGGCCGAACTCGAGATTGCCGTTCCCGGAGCGGAGGTAGGCCAGGGCGGCGCGTTCGCGGAGAGCGCGGCGCAGCTTCTTGGCCTGCGCGGACAGCTCGTCGAGCTGCTCCTCCGTGGTCACGATGCCGGTCTCGAGCAGCTCGAAGCGGTTCAGCTGCGCGAAGTACGCGTCGGCGGCATCGTCGGCTGCCGCGGCCGCGGCGGCGACCGCCGCCTCGGCGTCGCCGACCGGGTCGGTCTGCCCGGCCGCCGTCGTCGGGCTCTGGACGATGAGCGCTCCACCGGCCAGTACACCGGCCAGGAGGAGCGTGAGCAGGGCGCGGGCCGACCCGGTACGACGGGTGACTCGACGTCGTGCCAGGGCTCCGCCTCCCTCGGTGTCGCGACCGCGGTGCTCCCGATCCGTGCACGCCGCGCGCGCAGAGAAGACCAGGTGCCCGTGTGAGGGCGCACGCTAGCGGAGCGGGTCCCGACCAGGCACAAAAGGGCACTTGAGCAGGGGGTTCGCGGCTGCGAGGATCAGCTGCCGCCCCGGGGAGGCCGCATGAAGGAACTGATCTACAACCGTCACCTGCTGCCGATCGCGGAACGGTTCGCGACCAAGCGAGCCATCGCCGACGGGCCCTACGAGGCCACGTACAGCGAGCACATCGAGCGGGTGCTGCGGTTGGCCGACGGCCTGCGTCGCGAGCTGCGAGTCGAGCGCGGCGACCGGTTCGCGGTGATGGCGCTCAACGGCCACCACTTCCTCGAGCTGTACCACGCCGGTTTCCTCGGCGCCGGCGTGATCAACCCGCTCAACCTCCGGCTCGCTCCCCAGGAGCTCGCGTTCATCCTCGGCGACTCGGGAACGAAGATCTGCTTCGTCGACGCTCCCTTCGCGCACCTCATCGACGCGGTGAAGGAAGAGGCCGGCATCGAGCGGGTCGTCCTCGTCGGCGAGGGCGACGTGCCCCACGACCTCACGATCGAGGACGTGATCGCGGCGGGGAAGCCGATCGCACCCGACGAGCCCGACGAGGACGACCCTGTCGTGCTCATGTATACGGGCGGCACGACCGGGCTGCCCAAGGGCGTGCTCCTCGATCAGCGGGCCGAGATGCTGAACATGTACCACGTGGCGGTCCGGTGGGGCCTCCACGAAGACTTCGTCTACCTGCACCAGACGCCGATGTTCCACGCGGCGTCGATGGGCGGCGTGCTCGGCATCCCCGCCTGCGGCGGCCTGTCGACGTTCGTCCCGCTGTTCGATCCCAAGGCCGTGCTCGACGTCATCGAGACCCACCGTGTGACCATGACCGTGATGGTGCCGACCATGATCGGCATGCTGCTCGGGCACCCCGACTTCGCCCCCGAGCGCCTCGCCTCACTCGAGGTCCTCACCTACGGCGCCTCTCCCATGCCCACGCCCCTGCTCGAGAAGCTGCTGGCGATGTTCCCCGACCTGGGCGTGTACCAGGGCTACGGCATGACGGAGAGCTCGGCCGTGCTGACGTCGCTCGGCCCGGAGGAACACCGGCGGGGTGGCGATCTCCTCCGGTCGGCGGGGCGGCCGCTGTGGGGAATCGTGCTCTCGATCCAGGACGGTGAGGGCAGCGTGCTTCCGGCCGGGGAGACGGGAGAGGTGTGCGCCCGTGCGGGCAACATCATGCGCGAGTACTGGAAGCGGCCCAAGGAGACGAAGGAGGCGTTCCGCGGCGGCTGGTACCACACCGGCGACGCCGGCTACCTCGACGACGCCGGCTACCTCTTCCTCGTCGACCGCGTGAAGGACATGATCGTCACCGGCGGTGAGAACGTGTACTCGGCCGAGGTGGAGAGCGCGATCGCGAGCCATCCCGCGGTCGAACAGGTGGCGGTGATCGGCATCCCCGACGAGACGTGGGGCGAGTCGGTGCACGCGGTGATCGTCTGCAAGGAGGGTGTGACCATCACCGGCGACGAGATCCGGGCGTGGGCTCGCGAGCGGATCGCGGGCTACAAGGTGCCGAAGTCGGTGGAGTTTCGCGACGAGCCGCTCCCGCTCTCGGGTGCGCTGAAGATCCTCAAGCGCGAGCTGCGCGATCCCTACTGGGAGGGCCGGGAACGCTCCGTGCAGTAGCAGGAGCTACTTCGAGTACGGCGTCTCGGGTCGGCTCTGGTGTTCCCCGTCGATCGTGAGGTCGACGCGTTCGTTGTAGAAGCAGAACAGGCCTTTGATGCCCTCCGCCCCCGGGATCGGCGTCTCGTAGCTCCAGACGAGACCGTCGTGCACCTCGCCGCCGGCGTCGACCGACCAGTACGACGCCTGGCCCTTGAACGGGCAGACGCTCTCCTGGTTGCTGGGACGCAACACATCGGCGCGCACGTCCTCGCGGGGGAGGTAGTAGCGGGTGGGGAGGCCGGTCTCGTCGAGGAGGACCGGTCGATCCGACTCGGCGACTTTCACGCCGTTCACGGCGATCTCGACGTGGACGTCGGCGGGCGTGATGGTGATGGCGTGTCCCTTTGTCATAGTCCTGCCAACCGGGGGATGGCGGCGTCCATTCCGTCCCTGGCAGGTTGTGGACCGTGAATCGCACCGATCGGCTCTACGCCATCGTCGAGGTGCTGCGGGCGACGGCGCCGCGGGCGCGTACGTCCCGGCAGCTCGCCGATCGCTTCGAGGTGAGCATGCGCACGATCGAGCGCGACATCTCGGCACTTCAGCAGTCGGGTGTGCCGATCTGGTCGACGCCGGGGCCGGGCGGGGGCTACTCGGTCGACCCCTCGATGACGCTGCCGCCGTTGAACTTCAGCGCCGACGAAGCCACCGCGATCGCGGTCGCGCTCGCTGCGAGTGGGCCGATCCCGTTCGGCGACGCCGCCCGCTCCGCGCTGCGCAAGCTGGTGGCGGCGATGTCGGGAACCGACCGGGAGGGAGCCCGGGAGTTGATCGGTCGCATCCGATTGCTGCAGCAGCGCGGCCAGCTCGAGACGACGCCCGTGGTGCGCGCCGTCGAGACCGCGGTCGTCGAGCGCAAGGTGCTCGAGCTCGACTACGTCGACCGCAACGACCAGCGCACCGCCCACCGCATCGTCGAACCCTACGGGTTCGCCGGGGGCGACGAGCACTGGTACCTGATGGCGTGGTGCCGGCTGCGGGAGGGTGGCCGCAGCTTCCGCCTCGACCGCATCCGGTCGGCCGCGGTGCTGCAGGAGCCGGTGCCCGCGCGCGAGCTCCACGAGGTGGCCGCCGACATCGCCGAGTGGGGCCGGGGCACCAGCCTCGACGAGTAATCGGCGCGGCCCGGAGATCCCGACAGGGGGCTGTCGCCGCGGCCATGCACCCTGGCTTCGACAACCCCCGAACAGGAGCAGCGACATGGGAGCACCCGTGGTGTGGTTCGAGATCGCGGGCCGCGATCTCGAGGGAATGAGGAAGTTCTACGGCGATTTGCTGGGTTGGAAGCTCGACGCCGACAACCCCGTGCAGTACGGCCTGGTCGACACCGGAGCCGAGAGCGGGATCCCGGGCGGGATCTTCGCCCCCGGCGACGGCATCGAGTACGTGACCTTCTACGCCGAGGTCGCCGACCTGAAGGCGTCACTCGCGCAGGCCGAGAAGCTCGGCGCCAAGGTCGTGTCGCCGCCGATGGAGGTCATGGGCGGTTC
This sequence comes from Acidimicrobiia bacterium, assembly GCA_050743385.1. GTDB lineage: Bacteria > Actinomycetota > Acidimicrobiia > IMCC26256 > JACDBD01 > JACDBD01. Next base: position 4,851 of record JBOGFJ010000086.1, on the reverse strand, counting down.
GACCGTCGCGCTGATCAACGACCCCGAGGGCCACGCCGTCGGGTTGATCCAGCCGCCGGCCTGACCGGAGCGGAGCGCCGGGGATCCCCCCGCCCGGCGCTCCGTATCCGTCTACCGTACGTCGCATGTTCGAGTGGAGCGACGAGCACGCCATGATCCGCGACGCCGTGCGGCAGTTCGTGGAGACCGAGATCCGCCCGCGGCGCGACGAGCTCGAGTTCGGCGACACCCCTCCCTACGACGTGTTGCGCACGATGTTCCGCACGTTCGGGCTCGACGCCCTGGCGCGCGAGCAGTTCAAGAAGCGCATCGAGGACGAGGAGCGAGCGCCCGCGGCCGGGTCCCCGGCGGCAGCGAGCGACGACCGTGAAGGAGGCTCCGGTCGCGGGGGCGGGGCGATGTTCATGATCCCGATCATCGAGCTGTGCCGGTGCTCGCCCGGCATGGTCACGGCGATGGGCGTGAGCGTGGGTCTCACGCCGGCGTCGATCATGTCGAAGGGGACGATCGCGCAGAAGGAACGATGGGCACTCGACCTCCTCACGCTCGACAAGATCGGTGCATGGGCGATCACCGAGCCCAACTCGGGTTCCGACGCCTTCGGCATGATGCAGTCGACGGCCAGGCGTGACGGCGACGAGTACGTGCTCAACGGGTCGAAGACCTTCATCACCAACGGTCCCTACGCCGATACGACCGTCTTCATCTGCAAGCTCGACGAGGGGAACCCGCCCGAGGAGCGCAAGGTCCTCACGTTCGTGCTCGACAAGGGGATGGAGGGCTTCGAGCAGTCGAAGCCCCTGCGCAAGATGGGGCTGCACTCGTCACCGACGGGTCAGCTGTTCCTGAGCGACGTGCGTGTCGGGCGCGACCGGCTGCTGGGGGAGACCGAGGACGTGCCCGCCGGCGGGCGCGAGGGTGCCAAGGCGACGTTCGTGATGGAGCGAACCGGCGTCGCGGCGATGGCGCTCGGGATCATCGAGCGCTGCCTCGAGCTCTGCCTCGACTACGCGAAGGAGCGGGTGCAGTTCGGGCAGCCGATCGGCGAGTACCAGCTCATCCAGTTGAAGCTGGCGAAGATGGAGGTGGCGCGGGTCAACCTCCAGAACCTGGTGTTCCGCCAGATCGAGATGGCGGGGGCGGGCAAGGTGATGAACCTGGCGGAGGCGTCGGCGTGCAAGCTCTACGGTGCGCAGGCGGCGATGGAGGTCGCGCTCGAGGCGGTCCAGCTCTTCGGCGGCAACGGCTACAAGGCCGAGTACGAGGTCGAGCAGCTGTGCCGCGACGCCAAGGTGCTCCAGATCTACGCCGGCACCGACGAGATCCAGGTCTCCCAGATCGCCCGCAGCCTGCTCGCGGGCTGAGCACCGGCGTGCGCGTTCGCATGCCGCCGGATCGGATGCCGCCGGATCGCACTCCGGTCGAGCCGCCGCCGACGCGCTGGGCGCTCCCGTCGCCGGGCGCCGCCGGCGACGACGAGGTCGCGGGCGTCGGCGCCGATCTCGAACCGGGCACGCTGCTGGCTGCCTACCGCCGGGGATTGTTCCCGATGCGGCTCGGAGGGGGCGGCCCGATCGGATGGTGGTCGCCCGATCCTCGCGGCATCATCCCGCTCGACGGCCTCCACGTCAGCCGGTCGTTGCGGAGGTCGTGCCGTCGGTTCGAGACCAGCGTCGATCACGCGTTCACGGACGTGATGCGCGGCTGTGCCGACCGGCGGCGGCCGGGAGGGTGGATCGACGAGAGCTTCGTGGAGGCGTACTCGCGGCTGCACGAGCTGGGGTGGGCGCACAGCGTGGAAGCGTGGACCGCGGCGGGCGAGCTCGCGGGCGGCGTGTACGGAGTCGCCATCGGTGGCTTGTTCGCGGCCGAGTCGATGTTCCATCGCGAGACCGACGCGGGGAAGGTGGCGCTGGTGACACTCGTCGAGCTGCTGCGAGCGGGCGGCGCCCGCCTGCTCGACGTGCAATGGGTGACGCCGAATCTGGCCGCGCTCGGTGCGGTGGAGGTGCCGCGCGAGCGCTATCTCGAGTTGCTGGCGGAGGCGCTCAGCTGATGGACGTCGTCGAGCAGTACCTGGCCGCAGTCGTCGGCCACGACTGGCAGACCCTCCGGACATGCGTGACCGACGACGTCGTACGGGTCGGCCCGTACGGTGACCGTTACGAAGGTCGGGACGCGTACCTCGCCTTCCTCGCCGACACGATGCCGCGCCTTCGCCGGTACGAGATGCAGGTCGACCGGGTGACCTACCTCGGTGACCGGCGGGCCCTCGCCGAGCTGAGCGAAACGGTCGAGATGGACGGGAAGCCCGTCCGCACCCCGGAAGCCCTCGTCTTCGACCTCGACGCCGACGGCCGCATCGCCCGCATCGAGATCTACATCCAGACCCAGCCCTAACGCCCCTCGAACCTGCGCGCCCCGCGCCGCGGATGTGCCGCGAAGAGCGCGCAGGTTCGGGGAGATACGAGGCGCCGGGTCAGCTGTTCGCGGCGGCGCGGTCCTTGGCCACCTCGTCGAGCATCTCGTACTCCTCGCCGGTATCGGTGGCGTCCTCGAACTGGATCACGCCGATCTCGGTGAACCGGTCGCGCAGCCAGCCGTCACCGGCGTCGAGGAGCCCGAGCTTCTTGCAGTTGGGGACGATCTTCGAGAACAGCGCGGATTGGAACGGGTTGTTGCCCATCCGGCGCAGCCCGAGCAGGAACTCGGTGACCGTCTTGCGGTCGACGCCCATCTTCTCCCACACCGCATGCATCATCAGCCGGTCGCGCATGCGGACGGCGGCCTCGAACGCGAACTCCTGGCGCTCCCGCAGCTCCTTGCCGTCGAGACCGGCGTAGTACTCCTGGAGCGACAGCACGCCGAACGCGACGTGGCGGGCTTCGTCGGCCATCACGTAGCGCAGCAGCTTCTTGAGCAGCGGCTCCTCGGTGACCGAGTGCATGAAGCCGAACGCCGCCAGTGCCAGGCCCTCGACCATGATCTGCATGCCCATGTAGGTCATGTCCCAGCGCGGGTCGCCGAGGATGTCGTCGATGAGCAGCTGGAGGGCGGGGTTGACCTGGTAGTGGCCGTCGAGCTTGGTATCGAGGTAGCGAGAGAAGACCTCGACGTGGCGGGCCTCGTCGACCACCTGGCTGGCGGCGTAGTACTTGGCGTCGATCCAGGGGGTGGTCTCGACGATCTTGGCGGTGCAGAGCAGCGCACCCTGCTCGCCGTGCAGGAACTGGCTCATGCGCCAGTTGAGCGCCTCGACCTGGAACGCGCTCCACTCCTTCCCGCTCCAGCGGGCGACGGGTGACCCGGGGAGCTCGGCCATGCGCTGCTGGAAGACGGCGGCGGCGGGCGCCATCTCGAGCGCGACCTTCTCGGGGTCGACCTCGGTCGACCAGTCGAGGTCGGTGGCGCCGTTCCACTGGGAGCTCTTCGCCTTCTCGTAGAGCTTGCCGAGGCTCCGGCGGGTGCGCTCGTAGTCCCACGTGAAGATGGCGTCGCCGCGGGACGCGGTCGCGTGGGCGGCACTGCCGAAGTCGATCGCATCGTCGGCAAGGATCGACTCGACACTGTTGACGTCGGACCGGCCCAGAACCGGGCGGTCGCTGGCGTTCTCGGTCATGGGGACCCCGTCGACGGCTTCGAGCCCACGGTACCCTTCGGGGTCATGGGGGAGATCCTCGTGTACCACAACCCGAGCTGCAGCAAGTCCCGCGGCGCCCTCGACATCCTGGGAGAGCGCGGGGTCGACGCCGAGGTCGTCGAGTACCTGAAGGCGCCGCCCGACCGCGCCACCATCGAGCGCATCGTCGATGCCGTGCCCGACCCGCCCGCCGAGCTGGTGCGCAAGGACAAGCGCTTCGAGGAGCTCGGGCTCGATCCCGGCGACTACACCGACCGGGAGTCGGTGGTCGCGCTGCTGCTCGAGCACCCCGAGCTCATGCAACGCCCCGTAGTGTTCCGGGGAGAGCGGGCCGTCATCGCCCGCCCGTCCGACAAGGTGCTCGAACTCCTCGACTGAGACGGACAAGAGTGCGGACGAGCGTCCCGAAGGGCGGCGGCAGGTACCCTGCGCCGAGCGAGGGAGCCCACAGGCCAGAGGGAGGGGGAGCCGTGGCAGTCCTCACCGAGGAGCTGGTCCGCGACGAGGTGCGGGCCTGGCTGAAGGAGAACTGGGACCCCGATCTCACCGTCGCCCAGTGGTGGGACCGCCTGGCCGAGTCGGGCTGGGCGATGCCGCAGTGGCCCGAGCAGTGGTTCGGGCGCGGGCTCCCGGGCAATCTCGCCCGCGTCGTCTCCGAGGAGATCCGTGCGGCCGGCGCGATCGGAGCGCCGTCGGGGCTGGGCGTGCTCCTGGCGGCGCCGACGATCCTCGCCCATGGCACCGACGAGCAGAAGGGCCGCTACCTCCGCCCGATCCTCAACGGCGAGGAGGGCTGGTGCCAGCTCTTCAGCGAGCCGGGGGCGGGGTCCGACCTGGCCAGCCTCCAGTGCAAGGCGGAGCGCGACGGCGACGAGTGGGTGGTCAACGGCCAGAAGGTCTGGACCTCGGGCGCGCAGATCGCCGACCTCGGCATGTTGATCGCCCGCACCGATCCCGACGCCCCCAAGCACAAGGGCATCACGTACTTCGCGATCGAGATGGACCAGCCCGGCGTCGAGATCCGCCCCCTGCGCGAGATGACGGGCCGGGCGCTGTTCAACGAGGTCTTCTTCGACGACGCCCGCGTCGCCGACGCTGCCCGCATCGGCGGCCTCAACGAAGGTTGGGCCGTGGCGAACACCACGCTCGCCAACGAGCGCGCCGGCCTCGGGAGCGGCGGGAGCGGCGCGGTCGGCGGCGCCGCGCCGGGC
>JBOGFJ010000085.1:0-18455 GCA_050743385.1 Acidimicrobiia bacterium | reverse complement strand
CGAGCGCCTCGAGCGCGCGGGGGGCATCGAGGTCGTCATCGAGCGCGCCGCGCACCCGTTCCGCGAACGGCCTCGGGTCGGCACCGTCGGGTCGTTCGGCTGCAACCAACAGCCGGTGGAGCAGCGCCGTCCCCTCGTCGAGGTCGGTGTCGTACCACTCGAACCCGGCGCGGTAGTGGTGGCGCATCAGCGCGAGGCGGATTGCGCGCGGGTCGTTGGCCTTGAGCAGGTCGCTCACGAACACGAGGTTGCCGAGCGACTTCGACATCTTCTCACCCTCGTAGCTGACCATCGCCGAGTGCATCCAGTGCCGGGAAAACCGCTCGCCGGTGACGCTCTCGCTCTGGGCGATCTCGCACTCGTGGTGCGGGAAGATCAGGTCGGTGCCACCGCCGTGCAGATCGAGGGTGTTCCCGAGCGCGGCCGTCGACATGACCGAGCATTCGACGTGCCAGCCCGGCCGACCGACGCCGAACGGCGCCCGCCACGCGGGTTCGTCGGGGAGCGACGCCTGCCACAGCACGAAATCGAGCGGCTCGCGACGATGCGGATCGTCGGGTCGCCCACCCCGCGCGCGGGCAAGTCGCACCATGTGCTCATGGGAGTAGTGCGACAGCTCACCGAACCGCGGGAAGGTCGAGACGTCGAAGTAAACCGTGCCGTGCGTGAGATAGGCGTGGCCCGAGTCGAGCAGGCGGGCGACCATGTCGATCATCCCGTCGATGGCCTGGGTGGCGCGCGGCTCGGCGACGGGCGGGCGCATGCCCAGCGCGTCCATATCGGCCTGGAAGCGCACGAGCTCGGCGTCGGCGAGCTCGAGGTAGTTCACACCCAGCTCGCGGGCCTTCGGGAGGATCGAGTCGTCGACGTCGGTGACGTTGCGCACCATGCGCACCTCGTGGCCGAGCTCCTCCAGCCGCCGGATGAGCAGGTCGTAGCCGAGGTACGTCGCCGCGTGCCCCAGATGGGTCGAGTCGTAGGGCGTGATGCCACACACGTACATCCGTACGACCGGCCCGGCCTCGAGCGGAACCAGGCTGCGCTGGGCCGTGTCGAAGAGGTGCACGGTCACGCGGGCGTCTCCGGGCGCGGGTAACCCTCGACGCCCAGGAGGCGCAGCGCGGCCTTGCCCCGATGGCGCAGGTTGATCGTGAGGAGCATCGCCGCGAATGCCTCGATCCCGACCGCGTTCACGAGCGAACCCCCGTCGAAGGCGCGCAGATCGGGGATCGCGGTGATGAGCTCCATCACGGTCGTGCGGGCGGCGTCGTCGTCGCCGCAGGCGATCACGTCGCTCTCCATGGCGTGGTCGAGGTCGCCGAACGCGGCCGCGGGTACGAGGTGGAACGCGGCGACGATCCGCACCTCGGGCACGGCCGCCTGCACGGCCATCGACACCGAGCCCTCCTCGGGCAGGATCGCGCGGAACTCGCGGCCCTTCTTCTCGAGACCGTTGGCCATGGCGATGACGACCTTGCCGGCGAGGGCGTCGGCGTGCGTTCGGGCGGTGTCGAGGGCGCCCTGCCAGGGCACCGCGAGCACGCCCAGCTCACCGCCCGAGGCGGCGTCGGCGTTGGAGCCGGCCTTGAGCCCGTCGACGCGCGCGCCCCAGCGCTCCCGCAGCTCGGCCGCGGCCGCCTCGGCCCGCACCGGGTCGCGTGAGCCGGCGATCACCTCGTGCCCGACGCTCGCGAGCCGCGCGGCCAGACCTTTGCCTGCGGGTCCGGTGGCTCCGAGCACTCCGATCTTCATCGGCAGAGCTTGACACGAGACCGGGATGGCCTGGCCAACGCGGGCCTAGAGTCACTCCATGAAGTTCGGGATCATCTTCGCCAACGCCGGGCCGTTGGGCGAGCCCGAGGTCGCCACCGGCATCGCCCGGCTCGCCGAGGACAACGGCTTCGAGTCACTCTGGACCGTCGAGCACACCGTGGTGCCGAGCGGATACGAGTCGGAGTACCCCTACGACGCCAGCGGGAAGATGCCCGGCGGTGACGAGGTGTCGATCACCGACCCGCTGATCTGGATGACCTGGGCCGCGGCGGTGACGACCCGGATCCGGGTGGCGACCGGGATCCTCATCCTCCCGCAGCGCAACCCCCTGACCCTCGCCAAGGAGCTCGCAACGCTCGACGTGCTCTCGGGCGGGCGGGTCGAGCTCGGCGTGGGTGTCGGGTGGCTGCGTGAGGAGTTCGAAGCGTTGGGTGTGCCCTTCGAGCGACGGGGTGCGCGCACGGACGAGTACGTCGCCGCGTTGCGGGCGCTGTGGAGCGACGGTTGTACCAGCTTCGACGGGGAGTTCACGTCGTTCACGAACTGCAACAGCTACCCGAAGCCGATACAGCGCGGAGGCATCCCGATCGTGGTCGGCGGCCACACCGACGCCGCCGCCCGCCGGGCCGGCCGGCTGGGCGACGGCTTCTTCCCCGGGCGCTACCTCGCGGATGACCTCGAGCCGCTGCTCGAGACGATGCGCGCGAGCGCGACCGAGGCCGGCCGTGGGCCGGATGCGATCGAGGTGACGGCGGGCGGCGCGTTCGACATCGACGGCGTAAAGCGCTTCGCCGATCTCGGTGTCGACCGGGTGGTCATCCCACCGCTCGGTTTCGATCTGGACACCCTCCCGCGCGCCCTCGGCGACTTCTCGGAGAATGTGATCACGAAGGCGGGCTGACCACGTGAGCGACTGGAACAGCGAGGAGACGAGGAAGCCCGGCGCACCGCTGTGGGCGAAGCTGTTCGTGATCGGCGTGCTCGCGGTGGGCGCGTGGATCGCGCTCTCGTTCGTGTTCGCGCTCGTCGGTCGGGCGGTCGCGCTCATCGGCTACATCGTTGTGGCGGTGCTCGCCTACTACGTCGGCAAGGCCGTCGGCCGCGCCTCCGCCGAACCCTGACGTTCTCGCGCGATCTCAGGCGAGGCAGTCGGCGCCGAAGAGGACCCGGAGCTCCGCGTAGAGGCCGTTGCTGGAGTCGACGAGGAAGTCGTCGGCGAGCTGCAGGACGGTCGTCTTCTCGGGACTCTCGAGGTGCACGTACACCGGGCACTCCCCCGGGTGCTCCCGGAGCACTTCCTTCAGCTTGTCGACCTTGGGCGGCGAGAGCGCGCCGAGTTTCACCTTCAGGCGCACCGGGGGGCCGCCGTCGAGCACGAGCTCGGGCCGGGTCACGTCCATGCAGATCAGCTTGGGCGCGTCGTCGCGTAGGTCGAGACGGCCCTTCACGCAGATGATGGCGTCGTCTTCGAGCAGGTGCCCGTAGCCGGTCATCGTCTTCGGGAAGACCATGACCTCCATCGCCGCGCCCAGGTCTTCGAGCACGAAGGTGGCCATCAGGTCGCCGCGCTTCGTGTACTTGCGTGACAGCGCGGTCACCACACCGCCCACGACCCGCAGCTCGCCCTCCCGGCACTCCTTGACCTCGCTGAGTGTGCACTCGATGTGTCGGCGCAGGGCCCGCTCCGCGCTCATCATCGGATGCTCGCTCACGTAGAGGCCGAGCATCTCCTTCTCTTCCCTGAGCCGCTCCGCCTTGCCGAACTCGGTCTCCGGAATGTCGACCTTGTGGTCGAAACTCTCGGTGCCGGCCTCGGGCCCGAGGTCGAAGAAGCTCATCTCGCCCTGGTCGCGCCGGCGGCGAACCTCGACGACCTGGTCGATGATCTGCTCGTGCACGTGGAGCAGGCCCTTCCGGGGATGCCCGAGCGAGTCGAATGCGCCCGCCTTGATCAGCGACTCCACGGTGCGCTTGTTGAGCACACTCGTGTCGACCCGGTCGCAGAAGTCGTGGAAGTCGGTGAACGTCCCGCCCGCCTCACGAGCCACGACCACGTGGGCAACCATCCCCTCCCCCACGTTGCGCACACCCGAGAGCCCGAACCGGATCGCCCCGTCGCGTACGGCGAAGTCGCTCTCCGACTCGTTGACGTCGGGAACGAGCACGGGGATGCCTCGTTGGCGGCACTCGTTCAGATAGACCGCGGTCTGGTCCTTGTTGGCTTTGACGCTGGTGAGCAGGGCGGCGAGGTACTCGACCGGGTGGTTCGCCTTGAGGTACGCGGTCTGATAGGCGACGAAGCCATAGCCGACCGAGTGCGACTTGTTGAACGAGTAGTCGGCGAACGGCTCGATGATGTCGAACATCTTCTCGCCGAACTCGCTCGTGTGGCCCTGCGTGACGCAGCCTTCGACGAACTTCGATCGCTCCTTGGCGATGAGCGAGCGAATCTTCTTGCCCGTGGCCTTCCGGAGGTTGTCGGCCTCCTCCAGCGTGTAGCCCGCCAGCACCTGCGAGATGCGCATCAACTGCTCCTGGAAGATGCAAAGCCCGTAGGTGGGCTCGAGCACCTCCCGCAGGCCCTCGTGGTAGTAGCTGACCGGCTTGCGACCGTTCTTGCGATCGGCGTAGTCGGTGTGCATGTTGGCTGCCATCGGGCCCGGTCGGTAGAGCGCCACCAGCGCGCACACGTCTTCGAACGTCGTCGGCGCGAGGGAGCGCATGAGCGCCCGCATCGGCGCGCCTTCGAGCTGGAACACGCCGATCGAGTCGCCCTTCTGGAGCATCTCGAACGTGGGCCGGTCGTCGAGCGGCACCGCGTCGATCTCGACCCGCTGCCCCGTCGACGCCTCGACGAGCTCGACCGTGCGCTCGATCACGGACAGGTTGCGCAGGCCGAGGAAGTCGATCTTCAACAGCCCGAGGTCTTCGACCCCGTGCATCTCGTACTGGGTGACGATCGGTGCGCGCTCGAGGTCACCCCCGGGCTCGGGCTTGCGCTGGATGGGCAGGTAGTCGGTGAGCGGCTCGCGCGTGATCACGACCGCGGCGGCGTGGATGCCGTCCTGGCGGCGGAGGCCCTCGAGACCCCGCGCGACATCGATCACCCGCTTGGCGTCCGGGTCGGTCTCGTACAGCGTGCGGAGCTCGACGGCCATCTTGTAGCCGTCTTCCTGGCCCGGAACCTGCTCGAGGCAGGCCCGCAGTGGGGTGTCGCGGCCCATGATGAGCGGGGGCATGAGCTTGGCGATCTTGTCGCCGACCACGTACGGGTAGCCGAGCACCCGCGACGCGTCGCGGACCGCGGCCCGGGCCTTGATCGTGGAGAACGTGACGACGTGAGCGACGTGGTCCCAGCCGTAGCGCTGGGCGGCGTACTTGATGATCTCGCCCCGGTGGCGCTCGTCGAAGTCCAAGTCGATGTCGGGCATCTGCTTGCGGCCCGGGTTGAGGAACCGCTCGAACAGGAGGTCGTAGCGGATCGGGTCGATGTCGACGATGCGCAGGCAGTACGCCGCGCAGGAGCCGGCGGCGCTCCCCCGGCCCGGGCCCACTCGGATGCCGCGCTCCTTGGCGTAGCGGACGAGGTCCCACACCACGAGGAAGTAGGCAGAGAAACCCATGTCTTGGATGACGCCGAGCTCGAACTCGAGCCGCTCGGTCACCTCCGACGGGAGGGTCGCGCCGTACCGGTCACGCGCGCCGGAGAAGGTCAGGTCGCGCAGGTACGAGTCTTGGTCGTGGCCCGCGGGCGTGGGGAACTCGGGGAGCTCGGGCTTGCCGAACTCGATCTCGACCCTGGCGCGCTCCGCGATGAGCAGCGTGTTGTCGCACGCCTCCTCGTAGTCGGCGAAGAGGTGGCGCATCTCCGCCGCCGTCTTCAGGTAGAACTCTTCAGCGTCGAACTTGAACCGGTTGGCGTCGTCGCGCAGTGAGCCGGTCTGCACACACAGCAGCGCGTCGTGCGCCTCGGCGTCGTGCTTGTGCGTGTAGTGGCTGTCGTTGGTTGCCAGCAACGGCGCCTGCAGCTCACGTGCGATGCGGACGAGCAGCGGATTGACCTGTCGCTGCTCCTGAAGCCCGTGGTCTTGGAGCTCGATGAAGAACGAGTCGCGCCCGAGGATGCTCTGGAAGCGCGCCGCCGACTCGCGCGCACTGTCGTAGTTGCCCTGCAGGAGCTGCTGGCTGACGAGCCCACCCAGGCAGCCGCTCGTCGCGATCAAACCCTCGCGGTGTTGCTCGAGGAGGTCGAAGTCGATCCGCGGCTTGTAGAAGAAGCCGTCGAGGTAGGCGTGCGACGCGACCTTGATGAGGTTGCGGTAACCCTCGTTCGTCTCGGCGAGCACGGTGAGGTGGTAGATGTCGTGGTCGGCGCGCCGGGGCCGGTCGAACCGGCTCCCCTCGACCATGTAGGTCTCCTCGCCGAGCACCGGGATCAGGCCCGCGCTGCGCGCCGCCCGGTAGAAGTCGAGGACGCCGTACATGTTCCCGTGGTCGGTGATCCCGATCGCGGGCTGGCCGTCGGCGGCGGCGGTCGCGACCACCTCGTCGATCCGGGCGGCGCCGTCGAGCATCGAGAACTCGGTGTGCAGATGCAGGTGGGCAAATGACCTGCTCACCGGTGGGCGCCCTCCCCCGAGATCTCCACACGCAATTCACAGCCTGTGGATTACTTACATCAATGTAGTTTTCGGAGCGTAGCGCGTCATCGACGCGGGGCACAGGGAGTCGTGGCGAATCCGGCGATTTCTTCGCGGCTACCCCCGCCCCCGACCCGCGAGCAGTGGCACCTGCATCTCGGCCGCCGTCAGCGAGCCGTGCATGGCGAGAAGGCCGGCCTCCCTCGGCAGGGCGGGATCCACGAACGCCACCGGGTCACGGGCGGCCATGACCACGTCGCCGACCCGTCCGCCGATCGAGCCCGTGGGGCGGGGCCCCAGCCATCCCTCGTCGAGGAGCTGCTCGCGCGTCAGCACCCAGGCGCGGCCGCCGGCCTCGTCATGGGCCGCGGCGGTGAGCTCGGCGGCCGCCCCCCGCCGGGCGTAGAGGTAGCGGAAGCGGGCGTCGCCGGCCTGGAAGTCGAGGAGCGGATCGAGCTCGGGGAGCGCGATCCAGCCTTCCGGTTCGATCTGGACCTGGCCGTGATCCGAGGTCACGAGGAGCGCGGTCGACGCGGGAAGGCTGTCGAGCATCGCACCCACCAACGCATCGGCGGCGCGCAACTCGGCCCGGAAGAAGTCGCTGTGGACCCCGTATTCGTGCGCGACGTTGTCGACGCTCGGGTAGTAGGCGTGCACCAGCCGCTCCCCCGCCGCGATCAGCTCGCGGCAGTGCACGATCAACGACGACACCGCGCTCCAGCCCACGAAGCGCGTCCCCCGCAGCTGCGCGTCGGTGAAGCCCGAGTTGCGGAACTCCCGCTTGGTGACGGCCGGTACCGCACGGCCGAGGAACGCGTCGTGACGCTGCACGAGGAAGGGGTCGGGTCCGCGACCGCGATCGGTGTGCCAACTCAAGACGTTGAGCACAGTCCCGTCGACGCGCATGCGGAATCCGACCAGTCCGTGCTGCGACGGCGCCAACCCCGTGGCGAGCGACGTCAGCGCGCTCGCTGTCGTCGAGGGTACGACCGTCGTGATCGGACCACCGTCGAGCCCGGCGAGCTCGGGCATCTCGCTCCGGTGCGATCCGATCGCGTCCCAGCCGAGCCCGTCGACCACCAGGAGCACCACCGCGTCGGCACCCGCGACGGGCGCCGGGAGCCAGTCGACCGGCTGCGCGCCGACGAGCGCGGGCGCGAGCCCGGTGATGCAACGACCCCCGTAGTCGGGGACGACCGGATCCATCAAACAGCTCCCTCGCTCGACCCCGGGATACCCGGGGCCGGACGCTCGTCCGCACAGTCAGGTCACCGTATTCCCCACCTCTCCGCCGCGCGCGACCATTGACCTCCATGAAGGTCTCGACGCGGGGCGATTACGCCGCCCGCGCCCTCCTGTCGCTCGCCCTCCACGGGTCGGATCAGCCCACGTCGGTCAAGGAGATCGCCGAGCGCACCACGCTCCCCCAGCCCTACTTGGAGCAGATCCTGCTGGCCGTGAAGGGCGCCGGGCTCGTCCGCTCCAAGCGGGGCGTGGGCGGTGGGTACGTCCTCGCCCGGCCCCCCGAGGAGATCACGCTGGCGGAGATCGTCGGCGCCGTCGAGGGCCCGCTCACGACCCTGATGGAGGAGCACGACCACTGCGAGGGCCATTGCGTGCTCCAGGAGGTGTGGGTGTGTGTCTCCGACGAGACCCGCCGCACGCTCGAGCGCTTCACCCTCGCCGACCTCGTCGAGCGCACGCGCGTCGGGCATCCGTCGGCGTAGCCGGGCTCCGGCGGCGACGGTCACCTGCGACGGCTTCGGGAGGCTCGCCGCTCGCTCGGAAGACACTCGCTCGCCGGCGACCTCCCTGCCCCGCCGCGTCGCATCTGCCCCGCCCGCGCTCACTCCCGCCCGCGGCCGCCCGAGAGGCGCGCGAGCACCCCGGCGAGGTCAGCGGGGAGGGGTTCCTCGAAGTGGAGCGGATCTCGTGAGACCGGGTGGCGGAAGGACAGGGACGTTGCGTGGAGGAAGGGACGATCGAGTGGCAGCGACGCGCGCGCGCCTTGGTAGGGGGCGTCGCCGACCACGGGATGGCCGATCGCCGCGAGATGGACGCGGATCTGGTGCGTGCGGCCGGTCTCGAGGTGACACTCGAGCAGCGTGACCGCGGGATCGTCGAGCTCGCGGAGCACGGAGTAGGACGTGCGGGCCGGCCGGCCGCCCTCCCGCACCGCCATCCGTGTGCGACGCGCAGCCGATCGCCCGATGGGCGCGTCGATCACACCGCGCGGAGCGTCGAGGCGACCCCACACGAGCGCCTGGTAGTGCCGTTCGACCTCGCGGCCGGCGAGGGCGCCGACGAGCGCGTCGTAAGCGCGCGCCGTTCGTGCGACGACCATCAGACCGCTCGTGTCGCGATCGAGGCGGTGCACGATGCCCGGTCGCGCGGGGTCGCCGACACCGGCGAGATCGGGGAACCGCGCCAGTAATCCATTAACCAAGGTGCCCTCGAGGTGACCGGCACCTGGGTGCACGACGAGTCCGGCGGGCTTCGCGAGCACGATCACATCGTCGTCGGCGTACCGCACGACCACCGCGACGTCCGGCTCGGGCCCCGGCGGCCCGGCGGTCTCGGGTTCGGCTGTGAGCTCGACGACCTCGTCGGCCGCCAGCCGCCGACTCTTGACGACAGGTTGCCCACCGACGAGCACGTCGCCGGCATCGCACAGGCGGCCGATCTCGGCCCGGCTCCAGCCCGTGAGTGTCGCGAGGGCACGATCGATGCGTTCACCGGCCAGCGCGGCAGGCACATGCAGCTCGCTCATGGTGGTCAGTCGCCGTCGGTGGCCGGTTCGACCTCGTGGCGCCACCCCCACAACACGAGCAGGACCGCTCCGATGGTGATGGCCGAGTCGGCGACGTTGAACGTGGGGAAGCGCCCCACGCCGATGAAGTCGACGACCGCCCCGCGGAGGAAGCCCGGCGAGCGCACCACCCGGTCGATGAGGTTGCCGACCGCCCCCGCGAGCACCAGGGAGAGTGCGGCCACGATCACCCGGTCACGTGCGCGGTGAATGACCCGTACCAGGACGATCGCGACGACGACGGCGAGCACCGCCAGCACCGGCGTGAACTCCTGGAACAGGCTGAACGCCCCGCCGGTGTTGCGGTTGAGACGCAGTTCGAGCGTGCTGCCGAGGATCGACCGGGGGCCGTCGGACAGCGCTGCCACCGCCCACGCCTTCGTGAGCTGGTCGAGCGCGATGACCCCGAGGACGATGCCGGCGGCCAGCGCCAGTCGGCGATGCTCCTGGGCGCGCTCGGGAGCGGGCTCGCTACCGGCGTCGCTCCGCACGGGCCTTGCAGTCGACGCACTCCTCCGCATACGGGATGGCTTCGAGACGCTCGAGCGCGATGCGTCGTCCCGCCGGTACGCACAACCCGTAGGTGTCGGCGTCCATCCGGGCGAGCGCGCGGTCGATCGCCTCGACGATCTGGCGGGCCGACGCCGAGAGCAGCAGATCACGCTCGCGCTCGACGTTGACCGTGTCGCCCTCACCCGACTCCTCGTCGAACTGGGTGTCGCCCGGGTCGCGTTCCATCGCGAGCGCGTCGGCCTCGGCCTGGAGCTCCTCGGCTTGGCGAAGGTGGCGTCCACGCTCGTCCTCCAGCTTGCGCCGGAGCCGGTCGACCGTCTTGGGCGAGAGGTTGGGGGTCGTGGGCATGACCTCGAAGCCCGAGAGCGGGCAGATGACCGATCCCGGCTTGCGCGGGGGAGCCTTGCGCTCGAGCAGCGACGGCCTGAGTGGCGCCTGCGACGCCGGCGTCTCCCGTTCGACCTCGGCGGGCTTGGCCTCTGCCCGCTTGGCCTCCGCCTTCTTGGGCGCGGGCGCCTTCTTGGCCACGGGCGCCTTCTTCGCCACGGGCGCCTTCTTCGCCACGGGCGCCTTCTTCGCCGCGGGCGCCTTCTTGGGCGCGGGCGCCTTCTTGGCCACTGGCGCCTTCTTCGCCGGCGTCTTCTTCACGGGCGCCTTCTTCACCGCCGCCTTCTTGCGGGCCGCGGCCGTCTTCGCCGGCTTCTTCGCGGGCGCCTGCTTCCGGCGCGGCGACTTCTTCTTGCCGGGCTTCCTGGCGCTCGTGGTCTTCTTGGGCGCCTTCTTCTTCAGCGCCTTCTTCTTGGGCGTCGCCATCGCGACCTTTCCGGGCTCGGCTACGAGGACTCGAGGGGCAAATGGCTCGACGCTGCCGGGCGCAGGCGAGAAAACGCCCTTCGAGCCGGGAGGGCGACGGATTGTAGGCCCCGCCCCCGCCCGCTTCAACGTAAGGCGTACCCGTGGCTCCGGCGAGCGATGCCTTACGTCGGTGGTCGACGGGGCTCGCCGATGCGGGCCCCCGCCGCATCGAGGGCCAGACGCAGCTGCACCTCGATCTCCTCGGCCGTCAGCCCCTGGATGCGGAAGCGCTTGAGCCGCGACTTCGCTCCGCTCACCAGCTGGACGTCGCGGGCGTGCACCTCCAGCGCCTCGGCGAGCAGCGCGACGGCGGCGTCGTTGGCGCGCCCCTCGACCGGGGGTGCGGCTACCCGGATCTTGAGGGACTCGCCGTGACGACCGACGACCGCGCCACGACCGGCTCCCGGCTGGACGTGCACGTGCACCACGACCGCATCGTCCTCGACGTCATACAGGTCCGAGAGTCCCGACATCAGCCCGGTACATTACGTCGCGTGGCCCCGTTCGAGCGCGTGTCTCCGACCTTCGACCTGGTCGCGCTCGAGGAACGGGTAGGCCGCCGCTGGCGCGACACCGACGTGTTCCACGAGAGCCTCCGCCGGCGCGAGGGCGCGCCCGAGTGGGTGTTCTACGAGGGCCCGCCCACGGCCAACGGTCGTCCCGGCATCCACCACGTGCTCGCGCGCGCGTTCAAAGACCTCTACCCCCGCTTCCACACCATGCGCGGCCGCTATGTCGCCCGCAAGGGCGGATGGGACTGCCATGGGCTGCCCGTCGAGGTCGAGGTGGAGAAGGAGCTCGGGTTCTCGGGGAAGCCCCAGATCGAGGACTACGGCATCGAGGCGTTCAACCAGCGGTGCCGCGAGTCGGTGCACCGTTTCGTCGAGGACTGGTCGGCGCTGACCGCCCGCATCGGCATGTGGCTCGACACCGCCGATGCCTACTGGACGCTCAGCAACGAGTACATCGAGACGGTGTGGTGGACCTTCCGCCGCATGTGGGACCGCCAGCTGATCTACGAGGGCTTCAAGGTGGTGCCGTACTGCGGGCGGTGCGGCACCGCCTTGTCGAGCCACGAGCTCGGGCAGCCGGGCGCATACCGCGACCTGACCGAACCCTCGGTGTACGTGCGGTTCCCGGTTCGCGACCGCGACTTCGACCTGCTCGCCTGGACCACCACGCCGTGGACCCTCGTGTCGAACGTCGCCGCCGCCGTCTCGCCCGACCTCGAGTACGTGCGGGTCCGCGGACGGGACGGGCGACGCGATCTCGTCATGGCCGCCGGCCGTGTCGCCGCCGTCCTGGGCGACGGCGCCCAGGTGCTGGGTCCGGTAGCGGTGGCCGACCTCGTCGGCCTCCACTACGAGCGACCCTTCGACTACCTGCCCGTCGAGGCCGATGCCGACGCGCTCCGGGTCGTGGCCGCCGACTTCGTGACCCTGGAGGACGGCTCCGGGATCGTCCACCTGGCGCCCGCGTTCGGCGAGGTCGACCGGGAGGTCGCCGAGCGCGAGGGGCTCCCGGTGCTCAACCCGGTGGGCCAGTCAGCTCGATTCGACGATCGCGTGCCCCCACACACGGGTCGGTTCGTGAAGGACGCCGACGCCGGCCTCATCGACGAGCTCGCCGCGTCGGGCCGCGTCGAAGCCGTCGTCGACTACACGCACGCGTACCCGCACTGCTGGCGGTGCGGAACGCCGCTCATCTACTGGGCCAAGCCCACGTGGTTCGCTCACACGACGGCGCGCCTCGACGATCTCCTGCGCGAGAACGAGACCATCGGCTGGCACCCGGCGCACATCAAGCACGGACGCTTCGGCGACTGGCTCGAGAACAACGTCGACTGGGCGTTGTCGCGCGACCGCTTCTGGGGCACACCGATCCCCGTCTGGCGCTGTCGCGACTGCAACGCCGACACCTGTGTCGGATCGGTCGCCGAGCTGGGTGAGCGAGCGGGGATCGACCTGTCCGACCTCGACCTCCACCGCCCCTACGTCGACGAGATCGCGATCAGCTGTGCCAAGTGCGGGGGCCGGGCCTTCCGGGTGGAGCCGGTCCTCGACGCGTGGTTCGACTCGGGCTCGATGCCGTCGGCGCAGTTCCACTACCCGTTCGAGAACGAGGCGCTCTTCGAACGCCGCTTCCCGGCCGACTTCATTTGCGAGGCCATCGATCAGACCCGCGGTTGGTTCTATTCGCTGCTCGCCGTCAACACGCTCGTATTCGACCGCACGCCGTACCGCAACGTCGTGTGTCTCGGCCTGATCGTCGCCGGCGACGGCCAGAAGATGTCGAAGTCGAAGGGCAACGTGATCGACCCCTGGACGATCCTCGACACCCGGGGTGCCGATGCGCTGCGCTGGAACCTCTTCTCGGCCGGCTCTCCCTGGACCACTCGGCGCATCTCCGAGGCCGGCATCGACGAGTCGACCCGCCGCTTCCTGCTGACGCTCTGGAACACCTATTCGTTCTTCGTCACCTACGCCAACATCGACGGCTGGCAGCCGAGCGGGGCCGCGGCGCCGCCGACGCACGTGCTCGACCGGTGGGCGCGCTCGCGGCTCCACAGCACCGTCCGCGAGGTCACCGAGGCGCTTGACGCCTTCGACGCCCTCCGCGGAGCCCAAGCGCTCGATGCCCTCGTCGACGATCTGTCGAACTGGTACGTGCGGCGGTCACGCCCTCGTTTCTGGCGCGAGTCGGATGCCGCCGCCCACGCGACGCTCCACGAGTGCCTTTTGACGCTGGCGAAGCTGGCCGCGCCCTACTGTCCGTTCGTCGCCGACGAGCTGTACGCGAACTTGTCCGGCGACGCCGACTCGGTCCATCTCGCCGACTGGCCCGAGGCCGACGCCGCCGCCATCGACGCCGGTCTCGACGCCGAGATGGCGCTCGCCCGCCAGGTCGTGTCGCTGGGCCGCGCCGCCCGCATCGAGTCGAAGCTCAAGGTGCGCCAGCCACTCCGGCGGGCGCTCGTCCTGCTGCCCCGTGACGCGGAGCTCTCCCCGTCGATCAACGCCGAGGTCGCCGACGAGCTCAACGTGAAGCGACTCGAGGCCATCGCCGATCTCGAGGGCCTCCTCCGCTACGAGATCGTGCCCAACTTCCGCGCCCTGGGCCCGCGCGCCGGGCCGCGCATGCCCAAGCTCCAGGAGGCGCTGGCCGCCTCCGACGGCGCGGCCATACGCCGGGCGCTCGCCGAGCACGGGTCGTTCGAGATCGAGGTCGACGGCGAGGCGTTCTCCCTCCGCTCCGACGACGTCGAGGTGCGGGCCGTCTCACACGACGAGCTCGCGCTCGCGCAGGAGGGGCTCGCGGCGGTTGCCCTCGACACCGTCGTCGACGACGTGCTCCGGCTCGAGGGCATCGCCCGCGAGGTGGTGCGGGCTCTCAACGAGCTTCGCAAAACCAACGGCCTCGAGATCGCCGACCGCATCGACGTCGAACTGCGAGCCGACGGCCTCGTAGCCGACGCGCTGAAGGCGCACCGAGAGTGGATCGCCGGTGAAGTGCTGGCGGAGACGCTGGAGATCGCCGAACCCGACGCGGGCGAGAGCGCCCCCGGCTTTACCTCTCTTTCCCTCGACGCCGGCGCGGTCGCCGCGCGCCTCGAGAAACACTCGGTCTAACGAGGTTGCGGCGGCGGAGGGCGGCCGCCGAAGAGCGAGTGGGCTTTCCGAGCGATGAGGTAGCCGACCCGGAGCTGCCGCAGCAGACGTACGCCGCGGGCAGAACTAGCGCTTGCGGCGGAAGCGGCGGCGGCTCCCCGCTTCCTCCTCTTCGTCCTGGTCCTGGTCGAAGAAGTTCTCGGACGTCGCGTCCTCGCCGAGCACGAGCGGCGCCTCGTCGTCGCGGACGGCCTCCCGCAGCGACGCGAAGAAGGCATCGTCGTCGAGCACCTCGGCCTCGATTGGCTCGTCGGCGACGTAGGCCGACAGCCCGTCGCCGCCACTGGGAGCCGGCTCCTCGGCGCGTCCGACGCCAGCAGTCGAGCCCCGCCACTCACCGGCGTTCTCGGGCGCGGCCGCCAGGGCTTCGAACGGATCCTCGCGCCTGGGCTCGGTGGCTCGCGGCGGCTCCGGCGGCGGTGGCAGCGGTTCGGGCGGGCGCGCCGGTTCGGGCGCCCGCGGCGGGGGAGCAGGAGGCACCGGACGGGACGGACGCTCCTCTGCGACCCGCTCCGGCGCCATCCGGTCGTCCGCGACCCGCTCGGGCGCCATCCGCTCCGGCGCCATCCGCTCCGGTGGGGCGGGCACCTCGACGTCGTGGAGCGACGGTGGCTCGAGATCCTCACTCGTCGCGCGACCCAGCGAGTCGAGCTCCTTCTCGATTGCCGCCCGCACCCGCTGGCGGTACTCCGACTCGAAGCGCTCGAGTGAGTCGACGTCAGACTTGAGCTTGTCGCGGCGTCCGGCGAGGTCCTGGACCTCGGCCTCGATGCGCCGGCGCTCCTCCTCGGCGATGCGCCGGGAGGTCGTCTCGGCCTCCGTGACGAGCGTGTGCGCCCGGTGCTCGGCGTCGTCGACCATCTTGCGAGCCCGCTTCTGAGCATCGGCGATGGCCTCGTCGGCGGTCCGCTGGGCGAGCACGAGTGTCCGCTGGAGAGTCTCCTCGGCGTCGCGGCTGCGAGTGGAGGTGTTCTGCGCGTCAGCGACGCGCTCGCTCATCTGGCGCACCCGTTCCGAGAGGCTCTCGATCGTCGACGCCGCCCGCTCCAGCAGCTCGTCGACATCGTCACGGTGGTAACCGCGAAAGCCCTCCTTGATGTCGGTATCACGCAGCTCGCGAGGGGAGATGTCCATTACACGGCTCCCTCGTTCGGTGGCAGGGTCGCTGCCGCCGCCCTGGTCGCTCGTCCGCACATGGCGTTCCATGGTAGTGCCCGAGCCCTGCGGGGCTCAGGATCGGGTGAAGCGCCCGGATCGCCTCAGAGGCTGCAGACGATGCTGCGCAGGATCACGAGCAGGAAGAAGACGACGATGAAGGAGAGGTCGAACATCCCCGCGGGAGGGATGATCCGCCGGACCGGCGCCAGCACCGGCTCGGTGAGCTCGTAGAGCACCAGGCTCACCGATGCCATCGCAGTGCCGGGGCGAACCGGGAACCACGAGAGCACCGCGCGCCCGGCCATGACGACCATGTACACCGTGAGGAGCGCGCAGACGAGGAACACCGGGCTCAGGCGTGATACAGACCGCGCGCCTGGAGCCGTTCCTTCTCCTCCGGTGAGACCTCGACGTTGCTCGGCGTCAGGAGGAACACCTGCTCCGCTACCCGCGACATGGAGCCGCCGACCGCGTAGGCGAGCCCGCTGGAGAAGTCGATGAGCCGCCGCTGGAGCTCACGGGTCACACCCTGCAGGTTGAGAATCACCGGTTGGTTCGCCTTGAGCCGGTCGCCCACTTCCTGGGCGTCGTTGAAGCCCTGGGGCTCGACGACGTGCACCTTGGCCGACGACGTGGGCATCGCCCGCACGACCGCCGAGCGCTGGGGGGAGATCTCGGCCGCCTCGTCTCGTGCCACCGGGCGCACGGTGACGCCCTGCGGTTGTCCCTGGTCGCGGGGGTCGCGCGGCACACGCGGGTCGCGCAGCTCCCTCACGTCGCGCGGGTCGCGGATCTCGCGCGGGTCACGAATCTCGCGCGTGTTCGGCCGCTCGCGCGGATCGCGGCCCGAGGACTCCATGTCGTCCCCGTCCCCGTACTCGTAGTCGGCGTCGTAGGCGAACTCTTCGTCGTCCTGGAGACCCAGGTACACCATCGCCCGGCGCCACAGCGAAGCCATTGTGATGCCCTCCTGGACCTGGTCAGCCTATCGCCGCGCGCACCCCGGGTCAGGGACGCGCCGCGGCCTCACGCCCTCCGAACAGCGCGCGGCCCACCCGCACGATGGTCGCACCCTCCTCTACGGCCAGCTCGTAGTCGTCGCTCATGCCCATGGAGAGCTCGGGCAATGCGAGTCGCGTGCCCAGCGTTCGGAGCGAGGCGAACCAGCTCCGCGGGTCACCGACTTGTGGGTGCACCGTCATGAGGCCCCGAACCTGCAGTCCCTGCTCACGCAGCGCGTCGACCAGCGCGGGCGCGTGTGCGGGAGCGCAACCGCCCTTCTGGCCCTCCTCGCCGAGGTTGACCTCGACGAGCACCTCCGCGCCGGGAGCACGGCGGGCGATCGCGAGACCCAGCGGTTCGCGGTCGACCGATTGCCAGAGCGACACCCACCGCGCCAGCCCCGCCACCTTGTTGCGCTGGAGCCGACCGACGAAATGCCACCGCGGTGGGAGCGGCTCGTCGGCGAGGTCGGGCGCCTTCGCAAGGAGCTCCTGGGCGCGGTTCTCGCCCACGTCCCGAACTCCCGCGGCCAGCAACTCGGCGACGCGTGCCGTGTCGACCGTCTTGGCCGCGGCCACGAGGGTCACATCGACGGGGTCTCGCCCGACGCGGCGGGTCGCGTCCGCGATGCGACTGCGGACGACGCCCACCCGCGCCGCCACCCCGGTGGTGGTCACGGCTCGCGCACCACGATCATCGCTTGCCTGCCGGTGACGCCGTCGCGCCGGTACGAGAAGTGGTGGGGCGACGCCGCGGTGCAGACGTCGACATCGGTGAGATCGGTGACGCCGACGGCGGTGAGCGCGGCGCGAACACCGGCGCGCAGATCGAGGGCCGGTTCGCCGCCGATGGTGCGGCCTTGCACGGCGGGGCCGAGGCGGGAGACGACGGCGTCGAGCTGAGCGGTGCCGAAGGCGTAGCGCTCCGGATGGATGCACGGCCCGAGCACCGCGCGGACAGGCGTGTCGTCGACCGATCGCTGGACGTCGACCGCGGCCTCGATCACGCCGCCCACGAGGCCGCGCCAGCCCGCGTGCACCGCGCCGACGGCGTGCTCCGAGACGAGCGCAACCGGCGCGCAGTCGGCGGTGAGCACCACGAGCGGCCGGCCGGTCTCGGTGGTGACCGCGGCATCGGCGTCGGGTGCGCCGCCGCCGTCAGATGGGCGCTCTGCGACGACGACGCCGGCGCCGTGGACCTGCCGCATCCGGAACCAGCGAGCGGGTTCGGCGACCGCGCCCCCGACGGCCACGCCGACCCGGCGGCGGTTCTCCTCCACCCGATCGTCCGCGTCGTCGGTGAGGTGTCCCAGGTTGGCGGTGTCGTACGGGGCGGCGGACACCCCGCCGTGCCGGTCGGTGAACACGATCCGCGCCGCGCCCTCGGAGATCTCGACGAATCCCACGGCGGCGCTACGGGGTCGTCAGCGCAAGAACTCCGGCACGTCGAACTCGTCGTCGTCGAACTCGAGCCCCTCGTCGGTCGTGGTCGAGAACGGCGACTCCTCCGTACCCAGGCCGAGCGACCGGGTGCTGAAATCGCGGCTGAGGCTGCGGCGCTCGCCCTCGTAGCGGTCGAACCCGGCCGCGATGACCGTCACCCGGGTCTCGTCACCGAGCGCGTCGTCGATCACGGCGCCGAAGATGATGTTGGCATCGGGGTGCGCCGCCTGGGTGACGATCTCGGCCGCTTCGTTGACCTCGAAGAGGCCGAGGTCGGAGGGCCCCGAGACGTTGAGCACGAGCCCGCGGGCGCCTTCGATGCTGGCTTCGAGCAGGGGGCTCGAGATCGCGGCCCGGGCGGCGTTGACCGCGCGGCCCTCACCCGACGAGTAGCCGATCCCCATGAGCGCGGAGCCGGCGTCGGCCATGACCATGCGCACGTCGGCGAAGTCGATGTTGATGAGGCCCGGCGTCGTGATGAGGTCGGTGATGCCCTGCACGCCCTGCAGGAGCACCTCGTCGCACATCTTGAACGCGTTGAGCATCGAGGTCTTGTCGTCGGAGACCTGGAGCAGGCGGTCGTTCGGGATGATGA
>JBOGFJ010000084.1:0-6020 GCA_050743385.1 Acidimicrobiia bacterium | reverse complement strand
GCGCCGTGCTCTCGGGTGGCTCCGACGCGACCGCCCCGGTCGTGCTGCGCGAGCTGGCCGCCCTTCTCGGCCTCGATCTGGGACGTCCGGTGGAGCCGAGTCGCGGCGGCTGACCGCGCGATCGGACGGCAACCGAGCCGTTCAGCGCGTGACCAAACCACTCAGGAGCCGCGAGGGCGCGCTGGTATCGTCGCCACGGAGATGGCCGACCGGATCACGATCACGTTGCCCGACCGTTCGCAGCGCGAGTACGACCTGGGCGCGACGGCGGGCGAGATCGCGGCATCGATCGGGAAGGGTCTGGCCAAGGCGGCGCTCGTCGCGCGCGTCGACGGCGACTGGTACGACCTCGGGCGTCCGATCACGCACGACGCCGAGGTCGGCATCATCACGGCCGACTCGCCGGAGGGTCGCGAGGTGCTCCGGCACTCGACGGCGCACGTCATGGCCCAAGCGGTCACCGATCTCTTCCCCGGGGCGAAGTACGCCATCGGGCCCGCGATCGCCGACGGCTTCTACTACGACTTCGAGCTCCCCGACGGTGCCCACTTCACCGAGGACGATCTCGATCGGATCGAAGCGCGGATGCGCGACATCGTCGCCGCCGACCAGCCCTTCCAACGCGAGGAGGTCTCACGCGAAACGGGCCTCGCCCTGTTCGACGAGCAGCCGTACAAGGTCGAGATCATCAACCGGGTCGACCGGGGTGACGAGGCGGAAGTCGGTGAGGGCGACGTCATCTCCGTCTACCGGAATCCGCGCGACGGCGCCGAGCCGTTCGTCGACCTGTGCCGGGGCCCGCACGTCCCGTCGACCAAGCGGCTGGGAGCGTTCAAGCTCACCAGTGTCGCGGGCGCGTACTGGCGGGGAGACGAGCAGCGCCCGATGCTCCAGCGCGTCTACGGCACGGCGTGGGAGTCGCAGGCCGCGCTCGCCGAGCATCTGCACCAGCTCGAGGAGGCGGAGCGACGCGACCACCGCAAGCTCGGCACCGAGCTCGACCTCTTCTCGTTCCCGCCCGAGATCGGCGGCGGACTGCCCGTCTTCCATCCGAAGGGCGCGATGGTACGCAAGCTCATGGAGGACTACTCGCGCGCCGAGCACGAGGCCGCCGGCTACGAGTTCGTGTGGACACCGCACATCGCCAAGGCGGCGTTGTTCGAGATCTCCGGTCATCTCGAGTGGTACGCCGAGGGCATGTACCCCCCGATGGAGATGGAAGGGGCGACGTACTACCCGAAGCCCATGAACTGCCCGGCGCACATGCTCATCTACCGGGCACGACAGCGCTCCTACCGCGAACTGCCGCTGCGGCTCTTCGAGTTCGGAACCGTTTACCGCTTCGAGCGGTCGGGTGTGCTCCACGGCCTCACGCGAGTCCGCGGGATCACCCAGGACGACAGCCACATCTTCTGCACGCCCGAGCAGCTGCAGGACGAGCTCGCCAGCCTGCTCGCGTTCGTACTCCGCCTCCTGCGCACGTTCGGGCTCGTCGATTTCGAAGCCGAGCTCGCCACGCGACCCGACAAGTACGTCGGCGACCCTGCCGACTGGGACGTCGCGACCGAAGCGCTCCGCGGTGCGATCGAGGCGAGCGGGTTGCCATACGTCGTCGCCGAGGGCGAGGGTGCGTTCTACGCGCCCAAGATCGACGTGCATGTGCGCGACGCAATCGGCCGGCGCTGGCAGATGTCGACGATCCAGGTCGACTTCCAGTTCCCGCCCCGCTTCGATCTCGAGTACGTCGCCACCGACAACACGCGCCAGCGGCCGCACGTGATCCACCGGGCACTCTTCGGTTCGGTCGAGCGGTTCTTCGCCATCCTCCTCGAGCACTACGCCGGCGCGTTCCCGACCTGGCTCGCGCCCGTCCAGGTGGTGGTGCTCCCGGTAGCCGACCGTCACGACGCTTACGCGTTCCGCCTCGTCGACCGGCTCGGGGCCGAGGGGTACCGCGCCGAGATGGTCGACGCCTCTCGCGACTCCCTGGGTGCACGAGTGAGGCACGCCAAGCAGCAGAAGGTGCCCCACGTGCTCGTCGTGGGTGACGAGGACGCCGAGGCGGGCACGGTCGGCGTCAACCGGCGCGGCAGCGACCACCCGGAGCGCGGCGTGCGCGTCGACGACTTTCTCGACCGGCTCGCGGCGGAGGTCGCCGAGCGAGCATGAGCGGAGATGGATGAGCCTCGATCGGATCTGGGCGGGCTGGCGGTTCGCGTACATCGAGGGTGTCACGCAGGAGCCCGAAGGCACCGGCGACTGCCTCTTCTGCGCGCTGGCGGCCGCCGATCCCGAGGAGGCGCTCGTCGTGGGGGGCGACGAGCTCGTGTTCGCGGTCATGAACGCCTATCCGTACGTGTCGGGCCACATCATGCTCGCCCCCCGGCGCCACGAAGCTGATCTCGAGGGCCTGCGTCCCGAGGAGGCGACCGCGCTCATGACGATGATCCAGCACGGCAGTGCCGCCCTGAAGCGCGCGTATCGTCCCGACGGCCTCAACATCGGCGTCAATCTCGGGCGCGCCGCCGGCGCCGGCATTCCCGGTCACGTCCACTTCCACGCCCTGCCGCGCTGGAATGGTGACACGAACTTCATGACGACCGTCGCCGAGGCCCGCGTGCTCCCCGAGGACC
Organism: Acidimicrobiia bacterium; assembly: GCA_050743385.1. Taxonomy (GTDB): domain Bacteria; phylum Actinomycetota; class Acidimicrobiia; order IMCC26256; family JACDBD01; genus JACDBD01. The sequence goes on along the minus strand of JBOGFJ010000084.1, from coordinate 3,387 downwards.
TGCGCACCAGCTGGCAGAAGCTGCGCGAGGCTTGGCCGCAGTGAGCGAGCAGCAGCACGGCGACACGCTCCCGGAAGACCTCGACGTCACCGCCTTCGTCGGTCCCTCCGTCTTCCCCAATATCACCCGCCGCCGTATCCCCGGTGCGATGTACGCGCTCGTCGCGCTGGTCTGCGTCGGCGGCTGGGTAGCGACGGAGAACGCCGGTCTGCTGCTGGCCGCCGCCATCCTCGCCGTCGTGTCCGCGTACCACTTCGCCACCGCGTGGAACCTGGTGGTCGACGAGACCGAGGCGCTCCTGGTAGCGAGCCGGACGGTGGGCTTCCCCGTGGGACACGCCTCGGCCCAGCTCGCGTGGCGAGGACTACGCAGCCGCCCGGCGTGGCGCATCCTCCTCTACAGCGCCGACGAGCCGCCGTCGATGCGGGGGCTGGTCGAGCTCGACGCCGTCGACGGTCACGTCCTCGGCGACTACACCGAGCCCAACCCCGAGGACTGGTCGAAGTACGGACTGGCGGCGGACGCCTAGCCCGCCCTCGCGGGCTCGGCGGTGGCGGTGAGCTTGTCGACCAGGTGCGCCGGCACGGGGTCGTAGTGCGAGTGGGTCAGCTGGAAGTGGCCTCGACCCCCCGTCATCGAGCGCAGGTCGATCGCGTAGCGGAGCACCTCTGACGTCGGCACCATGGCAACGATCTCCACCTCGCCGTTGCCGACGGAGCTCGCGCCCTGGATCCGGCCCCGCTTCGAGTTGAGGTCGCCCATGAGGTCGCCCTGATTCGCCTCGGGCGCGGTGACGACGAGCTCGCTGATCGGCTCGAGCAGGATCGGTCCCGCCTTCGCCATCGACTCCTTGAACCCGAGTGAGCCCGCCATCTTGAAGCTCATCTCGGAGGAGTCGACCGAGTGGTACTTCCCGTCGTAGCACTCCACCTGCACGTCGACGACCGGGTAGCCGAACATGCCGCCGTTCTGCATCGTCTCGACGACGCCCTTCTCGACCGCGGGGATGAACTGGCGCGGGATGGCACCGCCCACGATGCTGTCGACAAACTCGAAGCCGGCGCCGCGCTCGAGTGGCTGCACCCGCACGAACGCCACGCCGAACTGACCGTGGCCGCCGGTCTGCTTCTTGTATTTGCCTTCCGCCTCGGCCGTGTGGGTGATCGTCTCGCGGTAGGGCACCTTCAGGTCTTCGGTGACGACTTCTACGCCCAGCTTCCGGTGCAGCTTCTCGAGCGCGATCGACACATGGGTCTCACCCATACCCCGGAGCAGCGTCTGCTTGGTCTCGGCGTTGCGCTCCACCCGGAGCGCCGGGTCTTCATCCTGGAGCTTGTGCAGGGCGGTCGCGAGCTTGTCTTCATCGCCCTTCGACTTCGGGAGGATGGCGACGGCAAGCACCGGCTCGGGAACCGAGAACGGCTCGACGTCGATCTCGGCGCCGCGGGCGCCGAGCACGTCACCGGTCGTCGTGTCGCTGAGCTTGGCGACGGCGGCGATGTCGCCCGCCGGCACTTCGGAGGCGGTCTCCTGCTCCTTGCCCCGCATCGTCGAGAGTTGGTGGAGGCGCTCGTCGGCCATCGTGCGGCTGTTGACGAGATGGGCATCGGTCTTCACGGTGCCCTGCAGCACCTTGAAGAGGTTCACGCGCCCGACATAGGGGTCGACGACCGTCTTGAACACGAACGCCACGGGCGGGGCGTCGCCCGGACTGTCGGCGAACGCCGGCGCCGGGCTCTCCTCCACGAGGAAGCGGGCGAGACGGTCGACGCCGATCGGCTTGGTCGCGCTGCCGCACAGCACCGGGAACACGCTTGCCTCGGCGATTCCCTTCGCCAGCCCGTGCTCCAGCTCCTTGACCTCGATCTTCTCGTCGTCGAGGTAGCGCTCCATGAGGTCGTCGTCGGCGACGACGATGCCCTCGACGAGCGCGTCGTGGACCGCGTGCTCCTCCGACGCCATGTCGTCGGGAACGGGCCCTGGGGTGCCCTTGCCGCTGTCGCTCTCGTACGTCACCGCGGTGTCGCTGAGCAGGTCGATCACGCCCCGGAACGAGCCCTCCTCACCGATCGGGAGCTCGAGCGGCGCGATGCCGGTGCCGAACTTCGCCTTGAGGTCGTCGAGCGTCCGGGTGAACGAGGCGCGCTCGCGGTCGAGCTTGTTGACGAACACGGCGCGGGGGATCCCGCGCTCCTCCGCCAGGCGCCAGGCGACCTCGGTCTGCACCTCCACACCCTCGACCGCCGACACGACGAAGATCGCAAGGTCAACCGCACGAAGCGTGGCGGCGACGTCGCTGACGAAGTCGGCGTATCCGGGCGTGTCGATGACGTTGACCTTGTGCCCGTCGTGCTCGAACGGAGCCATCGCCAGCGACACCGAGATGCTGCGCCGCGCCTCCTCGGGGTCGAAGTCGCAGACGGTGTTGCCGTCTTCGACCCGACCCCGGCGCGGTATCGCGCCCGCCACGAACAGCAGCGCCTCGGCCAGGGTGGTCTTCCCCGAGTCGCCGTGGCCCACCAGCGCGACGTTGCGGATTTTCTCCGACGGAAACGTCTTCACGCGCTCCCCCCGATCATCTGGTCGCGTGTGACTGGAAGACGGATTCTACGCAGCGCGGCCGTGCATGCTGCCCGGCGCCTCGGGGGGCAGGTGTTATCGTCGGAGGCGTCGCGAAGGCGTCGGACCGGCGCGGCGGCGGAAGGATCGCGGACATGCTCGACGGACGCTGGCGCGGCAGGGTCGAGCGTGGCCTCGAACCCGTCAGCAAGGGCCTGCACCGCGCTCGCGTCGACCCCGACGTCCTCACGGTCGTGGGCTTGGTGTTCTCGGTCGCGACCGCCTTCCTGATCGCCAATGGTCGTCTCGGCCTGGCCGTCGTCGGCGTCGTCCTCACCGGGCTGCCCGACATCCTCGACGGGAGTCTTGCCCGCCACAGCGGCAAGGCGAGCCCCCGGGGTGCGTTCTTCGACTCGGTGGTCGACCGGGTCTCCGACGCCGTGCTCCTCGGTGGGGTGGCATGGTTCCTCGCCGGCGAGAGCGCCTATCTCCCGATGCTCGCGTTCGCGGCGATGGCACTGTCGATGCTGATCTCGTACGAGCGGGCCAAGGGCGAGGGGCTCGGCTTCTCCGCCAAGGGTGGGCTCATGGAGCGGGCCGAGCGCCTCGTGCTCCTGGCCATCGGGCTGGCGTTCGACGTCCTGGTCGCGGCGCTGTGGGTGATGGTCGCACTGAGCGCGATCACTGCTGTCCACCGGTTCGTGAAGGTCTGGCTGCAGGCGACCGAGCCCGCGCCCGAGGCGGCTGCCGACCCCGCCCGTCCGCCGGCCCGTCTGCGCCGTTTCCGCCACCCCCGCCGCCGCGACGACCTCGAGCTCAGCGGCGCCC
>JBOGFJ010000083.1:0-3235 GCA_050743385.1 Acidimicrobiia bacterium | reverse complement strand
TCAAGGAGGGCCTCGCCGACGGCACCATCGACGCCATCGCCACCGACCACGCGCCCCACGCGCCCGAGACGAAGGAGTGCCCGTTCGAGGAGGCGCCGCCGGGGATGCTCGGCCTCGAGACCGCGCTGGCGCTGACCCTCACCGAGCTGGTCGAGCCCGGCACGCTCACGCTGCCGGCCGCATTGGCGCTCCTGTCGTGGCGGCCGGCGGCGATCGCCGGCCTCGCCGACCACGGCGGGCCGGTCGACGCCGGGCACCCGGCGAACCTCTGCGTCATCGATCCCGCGGCGACGTGGGAGGTCGACCCCGCCCGCCTGGCGAGCCGCTCCCGCAACACGCCCTACGCCGGCCGCAAGCTCACGGGCCGGGTGCGTCACACCCTCCTGCGGGGCGAGCCGGTCGTCGTCGACGGGACGGCCCAGCGATGAGGCGAGCGACCGCGGCGCAGGTACCCGGAGCGAGAGCGAGCCGGGGCCCGAGCGGCCCGGCCCGAAGGGCCGGGAGCGGGCAAGGATGAGGTCGGCATGACGCGTCCCGAGGCCGTGCTCGTCCTGAGCGACGGCACCGCGTTCGAGGGCGAGGCCATCGGAGCCGTGCTCGACCCGGGCACCGACGGCGTCGCGACGGGCGAGGTCGTGTTCAACACCGCACTCGCCGGCTATCAGGAGGTCCTCACCGACCCGTCGTACGCGGGTCAGGTCATCACCTTCACCTACCCCCACATCGGCAACTACGGCGTCAACGACGACGACGCCGAGAGCCACCGCCCGTTCTGCTCCGGCGTCGTGGTGCGCGACCTCGCCCGCCGGGCGAGCAACTGGCGCGCCACCGGCGACCTCGACGACTTCCTCGCCCGCCACCGCGTGGCGGGCATCAGCGGGGTCGACACCCGACGCCTCACCCGTCACCTGCGCGAGCGGGGCGCGCTTCCCGGTGCCTTCGGCACCGACGAGTCGGCCGTGCGAGCGGCCGCGACCACGGCCATCGGCACCGACGGGCTCGACCTCGTCTCGAACGTCACGGTCGACGCTCCCTACCAGGCGGGGAACCCCGACGCCGCCTTCCACGTCGTCGCCTACGACTTCGGCATCAAACGCACCATCCTCCGCCACCTCGAGTCGGCGGGCTGCTTCGTCGAGGTGGTGCCGGCGGCGACGCCCGCCGTCGACGTGCTCGCCCGCGATCCCGACGGCGTGTTCCTCTCCAACGGCCCCGGCGACCCCGAGCCCCTCGGCTACGCGATCGACAACGTGCGCGCCCTCGTGGGAGAGGTCCCGGTGTTCGGCATCTGCCTCGGCCATCAGATCCTCGGGCTCGCGCTCGGTGCCGAGAAGCTCAAGCTCCGCTTCGGACATCACGGCGCCAACCATCCCGTGCGCCACGAGTCGACGGGACGGGTGGAGATCACGAGCCAGAACCACAACTACGCGGTCGAGGTCGACGGCATCCGCGGGGTCGCGCGCACGCACGTGAACCTCAACGACGGCGTGTGCGAGGGCTTCCGCGTCCTCGACGCACCCGCGTTCGGCGTGCAGTACCACCCGGAGGCGGGCCCGGGGCCGCACGACGCTCGCTACCTGTTCGACGATTTCACCAGCCTCATGGCCGCGTCGGGTTAGACCGTGCCGCGCCGCGACGACCTCGAGTCGATCCTGGTGATCGGCAGCGGCCCGATCGTGATCGGGCAGGCGTGCGAGTTCGACTACTCGGGCACGCAAGCGTGCAAGGTGCTGCGCGACGAGGGCTACCGCGTCGTGCTCGTCAACTCGAACCCGGCGACGATCATGACCGACCCCGAGTTCGCCGACGCCACCTACATCGAGCCACTCGACGTCGAGACCCTCGCTCGCGTCATCGAGCGGGAACGCCCCGACGCCCTGCTTCCGACTCTGGGTGGGCAGACCGCGCTCAACCTCGCGATCGAGCTCGACGAGCGCGGGGTGCTCGACCGCCTCGGCGTCGAGCTCATCGGTGCCGGCATCGAGGCCATCCGCACGGCCGAGAACCGCCAGCGCTTCAAGGCGGCCATGGAGGAGGCCGGCCTGGCAGTGCCGCGCTCGGGGTTCGGCTACACGCTCGACGAGGCCATCAGCGTCGCGGAGCAGGTCGGCTACCCGCTGATCGTCCGCCCGTCGTTCATTCTCGGCGGCGGCGGCACCGGCATCGCCCACGATGCCGACGAGATGCGGAGGGTCGCCGAGCGAGGCCTCGCGGCCAGCCCCGTCTCGGAGATCCTCATCGAGCAGTCGGTGATCGGCTGGAAGGAGTACGAGCTCGAGGTCATGCGCGATCACGCCGACAACGTCGTGGTCGTCTGCTCGATCGAGAACCTCGACGCGATGGGCGTGCACACCGGAGACTCGATCACGGTCGCGCCTGCCCAGACGCTCACCGACGTCGAGTACCAGCGCATGCGCGATGCCGCCTTCACCTGCATCCGTCGCATCGGCGTCGACACCGGCGGGTCGAACATCCAGTTCGCGGTCGACCCCGCCGACGGCCGCATGCTCATCATCGAGATGAACCCGCGGGTCTCCCGGTCGAGTGCGCTGGCGAGCAAGGCGACCGGGTTCCCGATCGCCAAGATCGCCGCCCGCCTGGCCGTGGGGTACCGCCTCGACGAGGTCGTCAACGACATCACCGGCGAGACGCCGGCGTCGTTCGAGCCCACCATCGACTACGTCGTCACGAAGGTGCCGCGGTGGGCGTTCGAGAAGCTGCCGGGCTCCTCACCCGTGCTGGGAACGATGATGCAGTCGGTCGGGGAGGCGATGGCGATCGGGCGCACGTTCCCCGAGTCGCTCCAGAAGGCGGTCCGTTCGCTCGAGACCGGCCGCGACGGGGTCAACTGCGATCCCGCCGAATCCGAGTGGGATGCCCGCTCCGACGACGAGCTGGTGGTCGCGTGCGCCACCCCCGCGCCCGACCGGGTCTTCGCCCTCGAAGCCGCGCTGCGGCGTGGTGTCGCCGTCGACCGGTTGGCAGAGAAGACGGGTGTCGATCCGTGGTTCCTCGACCAGACGGCGCGCATCGGCGAGGTCCGGGCCGAGTTCGCTCGGCTCCGTCCGGAGACGACGACCCGAGCGGATTGGCGGGTGGCCAAGCGGATGGGCTTCTCCGACGCCCAGCTCGCCTACCTGTGGGGTGTCACCGAAGGCGAGGTGCGCGCCGCCCGACTGGCCGCGGGCGTAGGGGTCACGTTCAAGACCGTCGACACCTGCGCGGCCGAGTTCGC
>JBOGFJ010000082.1:0-8651 GCA_050743385.1 Acidimicrobiia bacterium | reverse complement strand
GCGGGCGCGGTCCGGGCTCGCCCTCCGAGCCTGCCGATCCGCCGATCGTGCTCGGCGACGTCGTGGTGTGCCCGCGGGTGGCGGAGCGCCAGGCGGCGGAGCGGGGACACGCGCTGCACGACGAGCTCGCGCTCCTCGTCGTCCACGGCGTCCTGCATCTGCTGAACTACGACCATGCCGAGGAGCGTGAGTCTGCGGCCATGAAGGGCCGCGAGCGCGAGCTGCTGGAGCGCTTCCGCGACCTCGATCCAGGGAGCTGACGGGTGAGACCCCCAGATTCACGGTGAGCAGCGACGTCGCGCTGCTCGGCGCTGTCCTCTTCCTCTTCCTCGTCTCGATCTGGCTCGCCGTCGCCGAGACCGGCTTCGTGCGCATGAACCGCATCCGCGCGCTCGCGCTCGCGGAGGAAGGGAAGAAGGGCGCCGACCGTCTGAGCCAGATGCTGGAACGCCCCGAGCAGACCCTCAACGTCGTACTGCTCGTGGTGCTGATCTGCCAGCTCGGATCGGCCAGCCTCCTGGGTATCTTCCTCGCCCGCGTCTTCGGCCCCTACGGGGCGGTCGTCGGCATCGTGGTCAACATCACCGCCTTCTTCGTGTTCGGCGAGGTCGCTCCGAAGACGTTCGCGATCCAGCACACGGAGCGAGCGGCGCTGCTCGTCGCCCGTCCGCTCTGGCTGCTCACGAACTTTCCGCCGCTGCGGTGGTTGTCGCGCGTGCTGATCGGGCTCGCCAACGTGGTGCTCCCGGGGAAGGGGATCAAGGAGGGGCCGTTCGTCACCGAGCAGGAGATCCGCCAGATGGCCGACGTCGCCGCCGACGAGCGTGAGATCGAGCGTGAGGAGCGCAAGCTCATCCACTCGATCTTCGAGTTCGGCGACCGGGTCGTGCGCGAGGTCATGTTGCCCCGGCCCGACATGATCGCGATCGAGGCCGACGCCACCATCGAGCAGGGCATCCGGCGGGCGATCGACGGAGGCTTCTCCCGCGTCCCCGCGTTCGACAACGACACCGATCACATCGTCGGGCTCGTCTACCTCAAGGACCTGGTGGGTCACTACCAACAGGGTGAGGGTGACGCGCCGGTGCGCCTGGCGTTACGCGAGGCGAAGTTCGTGCCGGAGCAGAAACGCGTCGCCGAGCTCCTCCGGGAGATGCAGCGCCAGCAGTTCCACATGGCGATCGTCGTCGACGAGCACGGCGGTACCGCCGGCCTCGTCACCATGGAGGATCTCCTCGAGGAGATCGTCGGCGAGATCGCCGACGAATACGACGTCGACGAGCCACGCGTCGAGCACCTTCCCGGCGGTGCGCTGCGAGTCCCGGGTCGTACCGCGATCGACGATGTGAACGAGGAGCTCGGCATCGAGCTCCCCGCCGACGAATGGGACACCGTCGGCGGCCTGGTGTTCAACCTGCTCGGCAAGGTGCCCGACGAAGGGGAGACCGTCCGCTTCCAAGGGTTCGAGTTCCAAGCCGAGCGAGTGCAGGGCCAGCGGATCGTCAGCGTGCGGATCCGGCCCGCGCCCGGCGGCGACGGCCGGGAGGACCGTCCGACCGAACGCGTGCGCGAGGCGCCAGCGTCTTGACCGCGTTCCGATCGGGGTTCGTGACCGTCGTAGGTCGACCCAATGTCGGGAAATCGACCCTGGTGAACCGGCTCGTCGGCACCAAGGTCACGATCACGTCGGATCGTCCTCAGACCACCCGCAGCGAGGTTCGTGGGGTGCGCACCAACCAGTCCGTCAGCCAGATCGTGTTCCTCGACACGCCCGGGTTGCACAAGCCCCGTACCGCGCTCGGAGAGCGCACCAACCAGCGCGCGCTTGCGACCCTGGCCGAGGTCGACGTGATCTGCCACCTGATCGATGCCGCGGCAGCGATCGGGCCCGGCGACCGCTTCGTCGCCGACATCGTGCACCGCGTCGAGACTCCCTCGGTGCTCGTCGTGAACAAGGTCGACTCGGTCGGCAAGGTGGCCATAGGCGACCACCTGGCGACCGCGGCGGCGGAGCTGGGCGACTACGACGCCTTCGTGCCGCTCTCGGCCAAGACGGGCGCAGGCACCGACGCCCTCGTCGACGAGCTCGAGGCCCGGCTCCCCGAGGGCCCGGCCTACTACCCGGAGGGCGTCGTCACCGACCAGCCCGAGACCTTCCTCGCGGCGGAGATCCTGCGGGAGAAGCTCATCGCCGTCACCCGTGACGAGCTGCCCCACTCGATCACGGTGGCCTGCGAGGTCGACGACGACGAGGACGCCCGCGCCGATCTCCTGCGACTGCGGGCGACCGTGCGCGTCGAGCGGGAGTCGCAGAAAGGCATCGTCATCGGGCGTGGCGGCGCCGTGCTCAAGGCCGCGGGCTCGGAAGCCCGGCGCGAGCTCGAAGCACTGCTCGGCACCCGCATCCACCTCGAGACCCGCGTCCGGGTCGAGCGCGACTGGCAGCGCCGCCCCGCGTCACTCGATCGCCTCGGCTATTGATCACGGGCGGAGCGTCTGGAGGGCGGCTGCGGGGGATCGCTTCCTCGCTCGAAGAGCCCACTCGCTCCGAAGCGACCCCCTCCGCCGCCCTCCCGAACTGTGCCGCGTTCGCGTTCTCGAACGCACAAGCGCTCGTTTGCCGGGTGCGAAGAACCCCAGGTTAGAGTGCGCGCGATTCCGGCCCACGGGGGAAGGGACATGGGGAGACGGGTCTCGCGCGCCAGGCGGTGGGTCACCGTCTCGGTCGCGCTCGGCGCCGTCGCCGTGCTCGCCGGCTGCCGCGGGCCCGACAACGACCAGAACAGCCTCAATCCCGAAGGCCCGGCGGCGAGGACGATCGACAACCTGTTCGTCCCCGTCTTCTACATCGCCGCCGTCATCGGCATCGGCGTGCTCGCCATGACGATCTTCGTCGCGATCCGGTTCCGGTCCCGCCCGGGGAGAGACGAGAACCCGAAGCAGATCCACGGCAGCACGCCCCTCGAGATCGGGTGGACGATCGTCCCCGCCCTCATCCTGCTGGTGGTGGCGGTGTTCACGATCCGCACCGTCTTCGACCTCGCCCGCGAGCCCGAGGGCGACGTCCTCGAGGTCACGACCGTCGCCAAGCAATGGTGGTGGCAGTTCGACTACCCCGACGCGGAGGTCGTCACCGCCAACGAGCTCGTCATCCCGACCGACACCAAGGTGCGGGTCAAGCTCACTGCCTGCGACGACTCCCTTCCCGGCGAGTGCAACGTGATCCACAGCTTCTGGGTGCCCGAGCTGGCGGGGAAGATGGACGTGATCCCCGGTCGCGACAACGCCACGACCATCGAGGCCGACGATGCCGGGACGTATCTCGGGCAGTGCGCCGAGTACTGCGGCCTGTCGCACGCCAACATGCGCTTCCGGGTGATCGCGAAGGAGCCCGCCGACTTCGAGCAGTGGATCGAGGAGCAGCAGGCCCCGCCTGCGGTCCCGCTCCAGGGCGGGGGCGACGATCCCCAGCCGGCGGGGCCGGCCCAGTCGTTGGTGACGGAGAAGTACCAGTGCACCAACTGCCACTCGTTCGACGACGCCAGCGTCAGCAGTTACGGTCCGAACCTCGCCCACTTCGCCAGTCGCACGACCTTCGCCAGCGGCTACTACGAGGTGACGAGGGAGCGCCTCATCGAGTGGCTGCTCGACGCCCCCTCGCTGATCCCGATGGAGTCGCAAGATTGCCGTGAGCCCGGCGCTCCCGCGGTAGAGGGCGGCACGTGTGTGGGTATGCCGTCGTTCACGGAGGACGGCCCCGGCCCGGTGATGTCCCAGGGCGATGCCGAGCAGATCGCCGACTATCTCCTCTCGCTGAGATAATGGCGGGCAGATCATGACGACGGTTTCTGGCACCCTCACCCCCCGGCGCCAGCTCGGCCTGCTCCGCCGCCCGAAGGCGACGACGGGCTTCTGGTCGTGGTTCACCACCATCGACCACAAGAAGATCGGCCTCATGTACGGCGTGACCGCCATGGCCTTCTTCGTGATCGGCGGCGTGGAGGCCCTGCTGCTCCGGCTCCAGCTCGCCACGCCGAACGGCACCCTGCTCACCGCGTCGCAGTACAACCAGCTGTTCACGATGCACGGCACGACCATGGTGTTCCTCATGGGCATGCCGCTCTCGGTCGCGTTCGGCAACTACCTGATCCCGCTCCAGATCGGTGCGCGCGACGTGGCGTTCCCACGGCTGAACGCGTTCGGGTACTGGGGTTTTCTCTTCGGCGGGATCTTCCTCTACTCGAGCTTCTTCCTGGGTGGTGCGCCCGACGGTGGGTGGTTCGGCTACACGCCGCTCACGAGCACGCCGCTCTCCGACGGGTTCCTCCCCGGCCGGGGGCCCGACTTCTGGGCCATCGGGCTGCTGATACTCGGCATCGCGTCGACGACGTCGGCGATCAACTTCATCGTCACCGTCGTCAACTTGCGGGCGCCGGGCATGACCTTCATGCGCATGCCCGTGTTCACGTGGATGATGACCGTTGTCGCGTTCCTCACTCTCTTCGCGATGCCCATCATCACCGCCGCGCTGATCATGGTGTACTTCGACCGCAACTGGGGGACGAACTTCTTCGTCGCCGCCAACGGCGGCGATCCGCTGCTCTACCAGCATCTGTTCTGGCTGTTCGGCCATCCCGAGGTCTACATCCTCATCCTCCCGGGCATGGGCATCGTGTCGGAGGTCCTGCCGGTGTTCTCGCGCAAGCCGTTGTTCGGGTACCCGGTCGTGGTGTTCTCGGGGATCGCGATCGGCTTCCTCGGCTGGGGGGTGTGGGCGCACCACATGTTCGCGACCGGCCTCGGCCCGGTCGCGATCTCGGCGTTCGCGCTCTCGACCATGCTCATCGGCGTTCCGACCGGCGTGAAGATCTTCAACTGGCTGGGGACGGTGTGGCGGGGCTCGGTACGGCTCACCACCCCGATGCTCTTCGCGCTGGGCTTCATCGCCATGTTCACGATCGGCGGCCTGTCGGGTGTGCTCCACTCGGTCGTACCCGCCGACACCCAGCAGACCGATACCTACTTCGTGGTGGCGCACTTCCACTACGTGCTGTTCGGCGGGCTCGTGTTCGGCATCTTCGCCGGGCTCTACTACTGGTACCCCAAGGTCACCGGTCGCTTCATGAGCGAGCGCCTCGGGAAGCTCAACTTCTGGACCATGCTCATCGGGTTCAACCTGACGTTCTTCCCGATGCACGTGCTCGGCCTCTACGGCATGCCGCGTCGCACCTACCGCTACGACGAGGGCCTCGGCTGGGACTTCCTCAACCAGCTCGAGACCGTCGGCTCGTTCGTCATCGCCTTCTCGATGCTGCTTCTGATCGTCAACCTGATCGCGAGCCGTCAGAACGGGAAGCCGGCGGGCACCGACCCCTGGGACGGCCGCACCCTCGAGTGGGCGATCCCGTCGCCGCCGCCGGAGTACAACTTCGCCGAGATCCCCGAGGTCGAGGCCCGCGACGACTTCTGGCACCGCAAGTACACCGAGGACGACGAGGGCCGCCTCGTGCGCCTGCCCTCGGGCGGTGCCGTCGCTACCACCGACCGGGACGCGGGCGACGGCGGCGCGGCGGATCACGGTGACGGCGATGGTGAGGGGCACGGCATCCACATGCCGTCGCCGTCGTATTTCCCGTTCGTCGTGGCGCTCGGCTTGCCCATCCTCGGCTACGGGGCGGTGTTCAAGAACTTCGCGTTCGTGCCCTTCGGCGCCATCGTGCTCTTGTTCGGGATGTACGCGTGGGCGATCGAGCCGGCGACGGAGGAGGGCGCTCACTGATGGCGGACATGACCGCCCACCGTCCGGCTCCTCACGACCCGCACGCCACCGCCACCGGCGTCACCAACACGAAGCTGGCGATGTGGCTGTTCCTGTCGTCCGACTGCTTGTTCTTCGGCGCCTTCATCTCGGCCTATCTGCTGTACCGCGGGCGCAGCCAGGAGGGGCCGTTCCCCGAAGACGTCTACAACATCCCGTTCACGTCGGCGACGTCGTTCATCCTGCTGATGAGCAGCCTCACGATGGTGCTCGCCCTCGCCGCGATCCAGCGGGGCGACTACCGGCGGCTGCGCATCTGGTTGCTCGCCACCGCGCTGTTCGGCTCCACGTTCATCGGTGGCCAGGTGTTCGAGTTCACCGAGTTCTACCGGGAGGGCCTGAAGCTCGACACCAACCTCTTCGGCTCGACCTTCTTCGTGCTCACCGGGCTGCACGGCGCCCACGTCACCGCCGGCATCATCTGGCTGCTGTCGCTGTGGGGTCTCGCCAACCAGAGGCGGCTCACGAGCGCCGACTCCGAGAAGATCGAGGTCGCCGGGCTCTACTGGCACTTCGTCGACGTGGTCTGGATCGTGATCTTCACCGTCGTGTACCTGATCCCGAGGTAGGGACCCATTCGTGGCCGACACCGACACCGACGCCGAGAGCTCGAAGCCGGAGGGCGCGGTCGAGGCGCTCGAGCACCCGGGGCAGGAGATCGAGAAGGTCGCCGAGGAGCATCTCGCCCCGGGCGTGACGCATGCCGCCCCCGGCCTGCTGCCGGGGGAGGTGCTGCCGCACCCGTCGCCGTTCAAGTACGTGATGATCGCGGTGGTGCTGGTGCTCGTCACCGCGGCCGAGGTGTGGACCTCCTACCTCGACCAGGTGCTGTCGAACGGCGTGATCATCGCCCTCCTCCTCGTCTTCGGGCTCCTGAAGTTCTCGATGGTGGCGGCGTGGTACATGCACCTGCGCACCGACCAACCCATCTTCCGCCGCTTCTTCGTACTGGGCGCGATCGCGGCGATCACGCTGTACCTGGTCGTCCTCCTCACCCTGCACGTCTTCGAATGAGCCGATGATCGTCAGCGCGACTGCGAACTTCCCGGCATGGGAGCCGCACCCCGATGTGTGGCTGCTGGTGGCACTGTTCGCGGCGGGGTACGCGATTGCGATCGTCCGTCTCGGGCCCGCCCACTCCGCTCCGGGGGCACCGGCGGTGACCCGCTTCCAGGTGACGTGCTGGTGCCTCGGCATCGCCGCGCTGTGGCTCGCGAGCGACTGGCCGGTCCACGACGTCGCCGAGGGCTCGCTGTACAGCGCCCACATGGTCCAGCACCTCGTGATCTCGATGGTGGCGACGCCGCTGCTGCTGCTCGGGACACCGGCATGGCTCCTGCGCCGCGTGCTCCGGCCGCCGGTGTTGTTCCGAACCGTGCGCACCCTCGCCCGGTTCTTCCCGGCGCTGGTGATGTTCAACGTCGTGCTCGTGCTGACCCACTGGCCCGCCCTCGTCGACGCCAGCCTGCGCTCGGGCCTGCTGCACTTCCTGGTGCACGCACTGATCTTCGTGTCGGCCCTCATCGTGTGGATGCCGATCGTGAGCCCGCTCCCCGAGATCCCGCGGCTGTCGCCGCCCGGCCGCATGGTCTTCCTGTTCCTCCAGTCGGTGGTGCCGACCGTCCCTGCGTCGTTTCTCACCTTCGGCAGCGCCCCGCTGTACCGGTTCTACGAGGACGTGCCCCAGCTGTGGGGCCTCTCGACGCTCGACGACCAACGCCTGGCGGGGCTGATCATGAAGATCGGGGCCGGCCTGCTGCTGTGGCTGCTGATCGCGGTGATCTTCTTCCGCTGGGCGGCCGATGAGGAGCGCGGCCACGCGGCGCGCCGGAGCTGGCAGGATCTCGATCGGGAAGTGACCCGGATGAGCCGGATGGAAGCCACCAGACCATGACCATCGACCAGTCCGAGCTCGACCAGACCGAGGGCGACGAGCCCGCCGCCCCGCCCCCGGCCGGGGAGGGAGAGGAAGGAGACGGCGGCGGCGAGGAGCCGCCCGCTCCGCCGCCCGAGCTCGAGGCCGGGCCGGTGCCGCCCGACCCCGTGCGCGACCGGCTCCTGCTCCCGTTGCTCCTGCCGATCCTCGCGATCGCGGCCGTGGCGCTGTACGTGCTCAACATCTCCCGGGTCTTCCTCGCCGGGGGCAACGGCGCTCCGTCGGTGATCGTCGCCGCGATCGTCACCATCGGGATCCTCGCCGGCGCTGCCGTCATCTCGGCCATGCCGCAACTGCGGTCGTCGACGCTCACGATGACGGTGGCGCTGGTCATCGTGATCGTGATCGGTGCGGGGATGATCACCCTCGGCCCGAGCGAGCCCCACGAAGAAGGCGGCGGTGGCGGGTTCCAGGAGCCGGCGGGTGCGCCGACGTCGACCCTCGAGGTCGACGCGCTGCCCAGCCTCAGCTTCCAAGCCGACGAGTTCACCGTGGCCGGAGGGATCCTCGAGTTGGACTACGTCGGCCGGGGTGGGGGCCACACCCTCGTGTTCGAGGAGCAGGAGTTCGCCGGCTTCAAGCTCGCCGTCAACGGGCAACCCACCGACAAGGGCAAGGTCGAGATCGCCGAGGGCGAGTACACCATCTACTGCGACATCCCCGGTCACCGCGCCGCCGGCATGGAGGCCCTGCTCACGGTCACGCCGCCCGCGCCGGGAGCCGAGCCCGCTCCGGGCGGAGAGGGCGAGCCGGGTGGGGACGGTCAGCCCGGCGAGACGCCTACGCCCGAGGCACCATGACCCGCAGCGCGCCCGGCACGGCCTCGAGCCGGGCGGGCAGCGGGCCGATGCGCTCGCCGCTGCCGTAGAGCTCGATCGGCACCGACGCGTCGAGCGA
>JBOGFJ010000081.1:0-6222 GCA_050743385.1 Acidimicrobiia bacterium | reverse complement strand
CGGCGATCGTCGGCGGCCGAGCGGGCGTCGGCCCAGTCGACGATCGAGACCGCGCGGCCGGCGGCGAACACGTTCTCGGCGCGTAAGGCGCCGTGGGCCAGGTGTGCCGACCTGAGGATGGTGACGTTGCGCCACACGTCGTCGAGTACGGCATCGTCGATCGCGTCGGGATCGAGCGCGCTCAGGCGCGTGCCGGGCGCGCGGTCCTCGGCGAGCACCGCACCGTCGGTGAAGCCGGCCGTGATCCGCACGTCGGGCACCGACACGCCCGCGCGGGCAGCCAGCAGCGCGAGATAAGCCTCGTGCTCGACCGCCTGGATCGAGGTGAAGAACGGCTGGTCGCGCTCCTCGCGCAGCGCCACCGCCCGCCATGCTTTGTCGACTGCGTCGCGGTCGCGCTCGTCACGTCCGATCGCCCGGCAGAACAGCTCGCTCCCGTCGGCGGCGTGGCCGGCGAACATCGTCGAGCCCCTCCGGCCGATGCCGAGCGGCCTGAGGTCGGCGACCGCGACGCCCGCCCGCGCCAGCGCATCGCGCACGTCGGGGAGCGTCGCGCGGCGACCGGGGCAACCGAACGCCAGGTGGACGAGCGAGCCCGCCATGAGCCCGACCGCGAACCCGCCTACCGCGTCGACCGGCAGGTGCGCGCCGACGAAGATCCGGCTGATCGCGACCAGCACGACCAGCGACCACGCGATCCGGCGCGGAATACGCGTGACGTAGGGCGCGAGGGCGGTCGCGAGCCCGGCGGCGACCGCGACCGTGACGGATGGAAAGCCGAAGCCCGACACGGCCTCCCCGTGGAGCTCGATGTCCGGGACCAGCCCTCCGGGTCGCCCCCGCTCGGCGATCCGCTCGAACACCTCGCTGCCGATCCACGCCACCGCCGCCGCGAGCACGAGGTCGCGGGCGAGGGCCCATCGGCGCACTGCCAGCGCCCAGAGCGGCGCGACCACGGCGGCGGCGAGGGCGGCGGCCTCCACGATCCGGAAGGGATCCTCGAGGAAGTCCGGCAGGGTGTTGACGACCCGGAAGAGCGCTGCCTCGGTCACTCCGACGCGGCCGTTGCGGATCGAGACCATCGCGAACGCCAGGATCAGCGCGCCCGCGACCAGCCGGATCAGGTCACTCGTCTGCCGTTCGCTCGGATTGGGGGCGACCGGCGTCTGGGTCCCGCCGTCGGTGCTCAGCGTTCCGCGCCTTCCGGCGGCCTCTTGGCCGACGCTCCCTCGGCAAGGGCCTGCTCGGCGATCCGCCGGGCGATCACGCGCAGGCACAGGGTCTCGTCCGCACCCTCGAAGATCGACAGCACCCGGGCGTCGACGAAGTAGCGCGATACCGGGAACTCCTCGGCATAGCCCATCCCACCGTGGAGCTGCATCGCCTCGCGGGTCACCCACTCGGCCACGCGGCACACGTACGCCTTCACCATCGAGGCCTCGAGCGCGCCCTCGCCCTTGGCCATCCGGCGGGCGACGTCGTAGGAGAACTGGCGCCCGGCCTGGATGAGCGCGCCCATGCGGGCGAGCTTGGCCCGACTCAGCTGGTACTCGAAGACGGGCTTGCCGAAGACCTTCCGCTCCTGCGCGTACGCGAGGCCGGCCTCGAACGCGGCCTGCATCAACCCGACCGCCCGTGCCGCGGTCTGCAGGCGCCCGTTCTCGAAGCCCTCCATCTGGAGGTAGAAGCCCTTGCCGCGTCCGCCCTCTTCACCGACGAGGTTCTCTGCCGGCACGAGCCAGTCGTCGAACGCGACCTCGTAGGAGTGCATGCCGCGGTAGCCGATGGTGTCGATGGCGCGGCCCTCGATCTTGCCCCCGCCTTCCTGCGTGAACGCGAACGCGTGACCCTCGGCGGGCTCCTTCTCGACCACGAACAGCGAGAGGCCGCGGTGGCCGGCGGCGCGGTCGGGATCGGTGCGGGCGAGCAGCATGAGCAGGTTGGCGCGTCCGGCGAACGTCGCCCAGGTCTTCACCCCGTTGACGCGGTAGCCGCCGTCGGCCGAGGTGGCCATGACCTTGATGCCGGCGACGTCGGAGCCGTAGTCAGGCTCGGTGACCATCACGCCGACCATCAGCTCGCCGCTCGCGATGCGCGGGCGCCAGCGCTGCTTCTGCTCCTCGGTGCCGCCCTTCACGATGGCGCGGGTGAGGATCTCGGGGCGGGTGATGAGCGAGCCGCCCACGCCGAGCGATCCCCACGACAGCTCCTCGGTCGCGACCACCATGCCGAGGTAGTCGCTCTCGCCGCCGCTCGCGAAGCCGCCGTACTTCTCGGGTACCGACAGGCCGAAGCCGCCGATCTCGGCCAACCCCGCGATGACGTCCTCGGGAATGTCGGCGTTGGCACGGTGCACGTGCTCGGCGACCGGCCGCACCTTCTCGTCGGCGAAGCGGTGGAACGTCTCCCGCACGAGGTCGAAGTCTTCGGAGAGGTGCGTGGGGCCCGTCCCGTGCCGTTCGACCTGCTCGGCCAGCTCCTCGAGGAACTCGGGGGCGCGGCCGGCGACGAGGAACGGGCGCGCCGGCGCCAGCAACCCCGGCTCGACCCCCCAGGCCTCGTCGCGGGCGATGAGGCGGGCGCCGACGTCGGCGACCGCGTCGGCGATGAATGCACGCGCCAGCATCGACTCGAGGTCTCCGTGACCGGCGTAGTCGAGCATGACCCGGCAGCCTTCGACGGCGCTGGCGGCGTGGGCGAGGTCGTAGGCGACGACCTGATGGCGGTCGAGCTCCGCCACCGAGATGCGCCCGCCGCTCGCCGTCTGCGCTGCCACGTGCCGGGCGGCCCCGTGCACGATCTCGGTTGCGACGTCGACCGCGGCCGCGGCCGCGCTGAGGTCGTGCTCGTCCATGCCGGGCGCAGCCTAGCGACGAGCCCTACCCGACAATGCCGTCCACGAGGCTGTTGGGTGGCGTGGAGGACGGCGGCGCGGTCGTCGGCGGCGCCGTCGTCGGCGGCGCGGTCGTCGGTGGGGCGGTCGCCGGCGGAGAGCTCGTGGGCGCAGGCGCGCCCGAACCGGTCGAACCGGTCGAACCGGTGGTCACGGTCGTGTCCTCCTCCCTGGACGTGCCGGGCACACGGGAGCTGCCCTCGGTCTCGATGACGTCCTTGGCCGCGTCGGGCACCGCCTGGGCGAGCAGCGAGCACTGGGCGTCGAGCAGGGGGAAGATCGCGTTCGCGAGGTGGTCGCCGCCTTCGGGAGTGAAGTGCACGCCGTCGTCGGCTCGCACGAGGATCGTGTCGCCCTCCCCGTCGGTGAGGGAGTCGGTGTACTCACCCTCGGGCGTCGCGAACAAGCCGTACGCGTCGATGTAGACGACCTCGGGATGGCGGGCCGCGACCTCCTGGAACACCTGGTTGAGCTGGGCGACATGCAGGGAGTCGTCGTCCTCGAGGACGGGCGCACCGACCCAGTAGACCGTGCGGTTCTCGCCGATGAGGACGCTCATCATCTCCTCGACGGCCTTCTCGTACTGCGGCCGCCACTCCGCCGCGTCCTCCCCGATGATCATCGTGTCGTTCGCGCCCACGATGAACACGGCGACCTCGGGATCGAGCTTGAACATCTCCTCGGTGCCGTGCTCGGGCCAGTCCCAGAAGTCGGGCGTGCTCAGCCCGCTCGACACCTTCGAGAAGAACACCGGCTGCACGACGCCGGTGTCGGCGGTCGTCCGACCGAGCGACGGTCCGAGCGAGCCCGCGAGCGAGTCTCCTCCGATCCACAACCGCAGCGGGTCGAGCGGGTTGAGCGAGCGCCGGCACGGTTGATCGGTCGTCGCCTCGCCGGCCACGGTCACACTGGTGGCTTCGGGCGATGCGCTCGCGCCCGCTCCCGCGGACGGTGAGTCTCGTCCGATCTCGACGATCCCCGTGAGTGCCAGCGCGCTGGCGGCGACCGCGAGCGCGCCCACGACCGCGCCGGCGACGAAGAGGCCACGACGCGTCCGACGCCGCCGCCGATCGTGGCGACGAGCCCGACGAGTGTCGGCGGATTCGTCCGGTTCGGGGATCAAGGCGCGAACCGACGGAAAGAGGGGGAGAAGATGCGCCCGATGCTACCGCCCGGCGTCTCGCCGAGCGGGGCCAAGCCCGGCACTGCGCCGGGCGTCAGGCGGGCTCGGCGGCGCGGTCGAGCTGGGTGCGGTAGAGGTCGGCGTAGAGACCGCCGGCCCGCAGCAGCTCCTCGTGTGTGCCGGTCTCGACGATGCGGCCCTCGTCCATCACGAGAATCCGGTCGGCGGCCACGATCGTCG
This sequence comes from Acidimicrobiia bacterium, assembly GCA_050743385.1. Taxonomy (GTDB): domain Bacteria; phylum Actinomycetota; class Acidimicrobiia; order IMCC26256; family JACDBD01; genus JACDBD01. The sequence continues at coordinate 1,966 of JBOGFJ010000081.1, read as the reverse complement.
ACAGCCGGTGCGCGATGACGAGCGCGGTACGGCCGTACAGCGCGTCGGCGAGCGCCCGCTGGATGGAGAGCTCCGACTCGGAGTCGAGGTGTGAGGTCGCCTCGTCGAGGATCACGACGCGGGGGCTCTTGAGCAGCATGCGGGCGATGGCGAGGCGCTGCTTCTCGCCTCCCGACATCCGGTAGCCGCGCTCGCCCACGACGGTGTCGTAACCGTCGGGGAACGACCCGATGAGGTCGTGGATGCGCGCCGCACGTGCCGCTTCGACCAGCTCGGCGTCGGTTGCATCCGGACGGGCGTACCGCAGGTTCTCGCGGATCGACTCGTGGAACAGGTGCGGGTCCTGCATCACGACGCCGACCGCGTCGCGAACCGAGTCGAGCGTGAGGTCGCGGACGTCGTTGCCGTCGATGCTCACGCGGCCCTGACTCACGTCGTGGATGCGAGGCACCAGCATGGCGGTGGTCGTCTTGCCCGCACCCGACGGGCCGACGAGCGCGACGAGCTCGCCCGGCTCCACGGTGAAACTCACGTCACGCAGGATCCACGCGCTCGGGTCGTCGCCTGCCACCACGAGGCCCTCCTCGAGCGAGGCGAGCGATGCCAGCGCCGCGGGCGGGTGACGGAACCACACGCGGTCGAAGGTGATCCGGCCGTCGGGCTCGACCAGGTCGACCGCTCCCGGCCGCTGGGAGACGAGCGGCGGGAAGTCGAGCACCTCGAACACCCGCTCGAAGCTGACGAGCGCGGTCATCACGTCGACGCGTGCGTTCGTGAGCTGCGTGAGCGGTTGATAGATCTGGCTCACGTACACGACGAACGCGGCGATGGTGCCGATCTCGATCGCCCCCGAGATCACGAGGTTGCCGCCGACGAAGTAGACGACGGCGGTGCCGACGGCGGCCACGAGCCCGAGGGCCACGAACAGCACCCGGGAGTACATGGCGCTCGCGAGTCCGATGTCGCGGACGCGCCCGGCGCGCTTCTCGAACCCGTCGCGCTCGCGCTCGTGGCGACCGAACAGCTTGACGACGAGGGCACCGGCCACGTTGAAGCGCTCGGCGATGGTGTTGTTCATCGAGGCGTTCAGCTGCATCCCCTCGCGCGTGATCGTCTGCAGCCGTCGACCGATCCGCCGGGCGGGGATGATGAAGGCGGGCAGCACGAGCAGCGTGAGGAGCGTGAGCCGCCACTCGAGCGCGAGCATGAACGAGAGGGTCACCACCAGGGTGATCACGTTCGACCCGACGGTGCCGAGCGTGTTGGTCACCGCCTGCTGCGCCCCGATCACGTCGTTGTTGAGCCTCGACATGAGCGAACCCGTCTGGGTGCGGGTGAAGAACGAGATCGGCAGCCGCTGCACGTGATCGAAGAGCGCCACCCGCATGTCGTAGATGAGGCCTTCGCCGATGCGGGCGGAGTAGTAGCGCTGGAGCAGCGAGAGGGCGGCGCTTGCGAGGGCGAGCCCGACGGCGCCGATCGCGAGCGCGGTCACCATGCCCCGGTTCTCCTCGGGTACCGCGGTGTCGAGGAGCGCCTTCAGCAGCAGCGGCGGGATCGCCGTCACCACCGCGGCGCCGACCACCGCGAACACGAAACCGACGAGCAGCTTCCGGTAGGGGCGGGCCAGGCCCAGCACGCGCCGCACGAGCGCCCGCTCGATCCGCTTCCCTCGGAGCGCCTCCGGATCTCGCCGGAAGCCCATCATCGTCCCGTAGTGCGTCATGTGGCTCGTTCCAACCTACCGGGGACGGGCGGGATTCCCCGACGGCGGACCGGCGGGCGAACCGTTTTCGTGTGCGGAACTGACCGATCCAGTCGCCTCAGCACACGAAAATCGCGAGCTACGGGCACCTCCCCGCGAGCTCGGTGGTCAGCAGCACCCGTCCGAGCGCGACCCACGCCGCCCCGTAGTAGGACGGATAGGCCGCCTCGCGCCGCTCGGCGGTGTCGAGGAGGTCGTCTC
>JBOGFJ010000080.1:0-30689 GCA_050743385.1 Acidimicrobiia bacterium | reverse complement strand
CCATCGGCGACGACCTGCTGATGGCGTCCGACGATCCGACGACCGAGAGCTTCGGTCCGGTCCAGGGGATGATGGTGAGCTGCGACGCCGCCGACGTCGCGGATGCCAAGCGTGTCTTCGATGCGCTTGCCGACGGTGGCAACGTCACCCAGGCGCTCGAGCCCACCTTCTTCTCGGAGGCGTTCGGCATGTGCGTCGACCGGTTCGGCACGCCGTGGATGGTCGTCGGCCCGCAGCCACAGCAGCCGTCCTAACAGCAGTCGGCCGGTGAACGGGGTGCCAGAACACGCACTCCCGGCGTTCGGTGACGCCGTGGCGCCCGGCGCGGTTCGGGTTGCCGGTGGGTGTCAGGGGGTCTCGGTGGGAGAACGGTGGTGGCGGCCGTGTTCGAGGTACAGATCCCGTGGCCAGTAGCGCGTAGGTGTGATCGCTTCAGCCTCGATCAAGTCGGCCCTGACCTCGTCGTACTCGTAGCAGTTCAACTCGTACTGGTTTCCCCACGGATCAACGAGGTCGTACGCCCAACACATGTCGTAATCGATGACGTCGGTCGGCATCAGGGGCCGTCCGTCCGGGCCGTCGATTCCACCTGGCAACGATCGTGCGAACTCGGCGAAGACGCCGGCGTCGACGCTGAAAGCGACGCCTGTCTGTTGCGGGATCATCGGGTGGTCCTCGCCGGCTTCGAACAATGCCAGCATCGTGCGGCCGCCGTCCGCAGAGATCTGGAGCGGTCCGCCCTCGAAGCCCGAGGCCCAGAAATCGAACCTCTCGACCGGTTCGAAGCCGAGATGCTCGGAGTACCAGGCAGCAGCCTCCGCTCGATCGGGCACTCGGATGTGGACGTGATCGAGTCGTCCCATGCGGAACCGCGCACCGCTGGTCACGCGACGACCATACGCCCACCACCGCCGTGGTCGAATGCCGGGTAGTGGCTCAGTTTGAGGCTGACCGGCTGCCGCGCTTGATGTAGGCGGCGACAAGCCACTGTGCCGCCGAGGCGACCATGACCATTGCGACCGTACGCGAGCGCCGTTTCCACACTGCCGCGACCGACGGTTTCGGCGTAGAAGCTCGGGTCGATCATCAGATAGACGATCGCTGCCCAGCCGAGGAGGAAGGTGAGCGTTCCCGACCACGCGAGCACTCGATCAAGATGACGGTCCATGCCACTCAGTCAAGCAGCTCCGCGATCTGCGTGAGCGACCAAGGGGCAGCCGGCGATAAGGGGTGGTCGTGACTTCGGTGTGGCGCTCGATGTGTGCTTGCCAAGCAGTCGGCTTCGGACCCACGGCGTGAGAGTTCGTCAGCGTTCGAGACCGCGCGATTGCTTCAATGCGAGGCGTTGGTGTTCGGTGGGCGCAGAGCTCGGCGGGCGCGGGTGATGAGGTCGGCCGTCGCGATGGTTCCGGCCCGGGGGAAGGCAACGGCCAAGGCAACATTGGCCGTCGGCAGGTCGACGATCGGAAGCTGCGTCAGAGCGTGCGTCCGAAGGTCGGCCGCCAACGCCGCCTGGGGTGCGAGGGCGACGTAGCCGCGATCGCGGGCGAGTTGGGCTGCGGCGGAGACGGGAAAGACGGTGCAGACGCGGGCGTCGCCGGGCAGTTGTTCGAGAAAGAGTTCCGTTCCTTCACCCCAGGCAGAGAAGGCAATGAGATGGTTGCCGAGGTCGGCGAGGGTGGGTCGACGGTGGGAGACGAGCGAGTGGTCCGGTGCGACGACGGCCACGACGGGACTGACGCCGAGCGACCGCAGGGACACGGTGGTGGGGTGGGGACAGGGCGCGAGGAAGCCGATGTCGGCTTCCCCGGTAGCGATCGCCCGGACGATGTTGGGACCATGGTCGTAGGACACCGACAATGGGCGGTCGACGGCCTCGAAGGTGTCGACAACCGCGGGTAGCAGCACGGTCGCGTAGGACGCCGACAGCAGGACACGAGTGGGCGGTAGGTAGTGCGTAGTGCGGGCGGCCATCTGCGCGTCCGCGATGACCTGGAGAGCCCGCCGCGCGTGGGGGATGAGACGCTCGCCCGCCGGCGTCAGCGTGGCGCCGCGGGTCGAACGGGCGAACAGCGGCCGACCGAGCCGCCGCTCGAGCCCGGCCATCCGGTTGGACACAGACGGTTGCGCCAGGCCCAACGCACTCGCGGCCCGCCCGAAGCTTCCGTGCTCCGCGGCCGCGAGGAAAACGCGAAGGTCTTCGAACTCGATAGTCATAGCGACAGCCTATGAGGATGCCATCGATCTGGGGTCTACCGCTGGGGCCGGTGAAAGGCGATCATTGCGTCGTGGAAACGACCTACTGGCGCAGCGCCGCCGATGACGAAGCGATGCAGGACGAGCACGGCTTCATCTGGCGAGCCATGCTTGACACGATCGACGTGGACCTGGCCGGCCGACGCGTCCTCGACGCCGGCTGCAACCGCGGCGGATTCCTCCGCCTCCTCGCCGACCGGTACGGCATCGCCGAGGGCTTCGGGTACGACCCCGCCGCGGGCGCCATCGAGGACGCCCGGCGGCTGGCCGGCAACCGGTCGCTGAGGTTCGAAGCGTCGAGCTCTGCCCCCGAGGCGTGGAGCGGTCTCGATGTGGCGTTCAGCCATGAGGTCCTCTACCTGCTGCCCGACCTCGCCACCCACGCGGTCGCCATCCATCGCACCCTCCGACCCGGCGGCGTGTACTTCGCGGCAATGGGCGTGCATACCGGCAGCCCGCTGATGGTCGAGTGGCACGCCGCCAACCGCGACGAACTGCGGTTGCCACCGCTGTACGACGTCGACGACGTCATCGCCACCTTCCGGCAAGCCGGATTCGAAGCGTCGGTAGCACGGCTCGCGATCGGTTTCGTACCGACCACAGGCCACGGGCACCACCATGAGGATCGTTCCCTCGAGTGGCTCGCCTACTACCACGACCACAAGCTTCTGCTTCGCTTCAGTCGGCGGCCCTCGCACTGATTCCCGGCCGAACGCCCGCCCGCGAGTGCGTCTCGTGCTCGATCGGGAGGGCAAGGGTTACGGTCATCGCGTGTCTGAGGTGTTGCCTGTCCGCTATCGCTCTGTCGACGAGGACAGTGTTCGGTGGTTGGAGTTCCCGTTTCGGCAGGGCGATGTCGTAATCAGCGCGAGATCCAAGAGCGGCACGACCTGGATGCAGATGATCTGCGCCCTGTTGGTGTTCCAGTCGTCGGAGTTGCCCGCGCCGCTCGTCGAACTGTCACCATGGCTGGACTGGCTGCTCAATCCCCGTGACGAGGTCTACGCGCGGTTGGCGGCACAGCAGCACCGTCGGTTCATCAAGACTCACACTCCTCTGGATGGGCTCCCTCTGGATGCGCGCGCCACGTACATCGTGGTCGCCCGCCACCCGCTCGACATGGCGGTGTCGCTGTACCACCAGGGTGACAACCTGGACCGGGAGCGGATCTCCCGGCTCACCGGACAGGGCCGACCCTCATCGCCGCGGTCGCCCCGCCCGCCGCTGCGCGAGTGGCTGCTGGCCTGGCTCGACAGGGACGCCAGCCCACGGGATGACATGGACTCCTTACCCGGGGTGTTGTGGCACCTCCGCGATGCGTGGACCCGCCGGCGCGAGCCCAACGTCGTGCTGGTCCACTACCGCGATCTGAGCGCGGACCTCGATGGCGAGATGCGCCGCCTCGCTCGCCGGCTCAGGATCGCGATCCCGGAAACCCGATGGCCCGAACTCGTTCGAGCGGCACGCTTCGACCAGATGCGAGCCCGCGCCGCCGAGCTCGCACCCGATGCGGCAGGCGTCCTCAAGGATCCGTCGCGTTTCTTTCGGAGGGGATTCTCGGGGGCCGGCCGAGAGGTGCTCTCTCGCGACGAGCTGGCGCATTACCAGGATCGCGTCGTGCAGATTGCCCCCGCGGACCTGTTGACGTGGCTCCACCGCGAAGACGATCGCCTGCGCTGAGAGCCAGTTCTCGTCCTCGACGACGCGCGCGTCATGACGCTCCTCTCGTACGATCACCGCCGTGGCCTACGACATCGCGCTCGTGGCCGAAGGGGACCTCCCAGACCTGCTGCCGCTGATGCGCGACTACTGCGACTTCTACGGGGTGTCCCCTCCGGACGAGCGCCTGCTGGCGATGTCCCGAGCCCTGATCGACGACCCGCGTCGAGGCGGCATCCAGCTGATCGCCCGCCGGAGCGATGGCCGAGCGATGGGCTTCGCCACTCTCTTCTGGTCATGGTCGACGCTGTCAGCCGCGCGCATCGGCGTGATGAACGACCTCTTCGTCCACCCGCATGCACGGGGTACCGGGCTCGCGGACGCGCTCATCGAAGCCGCGGCCCAGCGATGCCGCGACCGCGGCGACGTCACCCTTCTCTCCTGGCAGACCGCGAAAGACAACGAGCGGGCCCAGGCGGTGTACGAGCGGTTGGGTGCCGTTCGCGAGGAGTGGATCGACTACTCGATCGACCTTCGCTGAGTGGGAGCCGGACGAACGGCCGGTCAGCCGGCGATCCGCGTCCAGTAGTCGTCGTCGAGATAGGACGCGAGGAGCCCCATCGCGGTCTCCCGGTCGAACGCGCCGAAGCGCCCTCCGATCTCGGCATAGGCGATCGCAGCGCCGAAGGCGGCGGTGGTCGCCCCATCGAGGAGCTCGTGGTGCCCTTTCGTCGCCATGGCCTCGCTCAGCATGCTGGCGACGCCGTCGAAACGCTCGCGAAGCCACCGGGCATCGTTCTCATCGATCATGCGAGCCCCTTTACCCTGGATCGGAAGTCCCGCAACCCATTCAAGCGCTCCCGGTCGCCGGGGGCGCGCATCCCGATCACGGGGCCAGGGACCGCTCGACGCAGGCTCGGCCTCAAGCGGGACGGTGTCCGACGATCACCCGGAGCCCGACCGGGTGCTGCTCGGCCGCGAACGCGGACCCGACGGTCGCCTCGACGTCGTGCTGCGCGAGCAGCCCGGGGACGAGGGTGGTGTCGACGAGGACGTTGTCGTGGCTTTCGTCGTCACGCCGCCACGTACCGTCGTCGTTGCGGAGGAAGGTGGTCATCTCCCGCACGAACCGGTTGGGGGACGGGACCGAGAACCTCGTGATGATCGCCCAGTCGTCGCTCACTCGTCCCAAGTCGGAGGCGTCGCGCCGCGCGACTCCCCACTCGAGGTCGCACAAGTCGATCGCGAGGACCCCACCGGGGCGAAGCGCCCGGGCGACCGCGACCAGCGACCGGTCGACGGCCGATTCGTCGGGAAGATAACTCAGGGCGTGACCGACCGAGACGACCGCGTCCGCGTCGGGAACGGCGTCGTCGGGAAGCACGAGACGACGGATGTCCTCGGCGTCCGGGGCGGTCTCGCGTGCGAGCTCGAGCATCGCGGGCGACGCGTCGGTCGCGATCACACGGTGCCCGGCGTCGATGAGGTGCCGGGTGAGAAGCCCGCTGCCGCAGCCGATCTCGAGGACGAGCCCGCCGCGCTCGCGCACGGGGTGGAGCAGCTCCAGGATCCCGGGCGCGCAGGCATCGGCGTGGAACCCGTACCCGAGATGGTGTACCAGCGCGAGATCGCGGCGGTAATAGGGGGCCTCCGTCGTGTCCATGCGAACATGCTGACACGACGACGCCTCGGGGAGGAGCCGACCGCATGCTCACCGACGACGAGATTGCGCGCATGTCGACGCCGCTGTGGGAGCAGGCCCGGGCCGCCTACCGCGACGGTCGGACCGACGACGGCGACCGGCTCCTCGATGCCGCGGTGAAGCAGTGGAGCGCGCTCAAGGACTATTCGATCAACTGGGTCACGTCGCTGCTGACGTTCGTGGGGGAGGAGCTCGGCGAGGAGGCGGTGGAGCGGGCGCTGCGCAAGACCGGCGACGAGTTCGTGCGGCCGCGCCGCGACACGGGCACCGACTGGGGTTCGCTGCCGGCAGCCGCGCGGGCGAAGGTCATCGCCCGGGCGATGGTCGCCAACATGGGCGCGGTCGAGGTGAGCGAGGACGACGAGAAGATCTCGCTGTCGTTCCGCTGCGGCACCGGAGGTCGTCTCATCGACGAAGGCCGTTACGAGGGGGAGCAGGCCTACCTCACGTTGCGGGAGCGGAGCGGGCGCACGTTCATGCGTGACGAGCTCCCGGTGTACTGCGCCCATTGCTCGGTCAACAACGAGATCCAGCCCGTCGAATGGGGTGGAGCGCCCACGAGCATCGAGCACCCGCCCGAGCGCCGGGGCGAGGCGTGCGTGCACCACGTCTACAAGAACGTCGACGCGATCCCGGCCGAGGCGTACGAACGCATCGGGAAGCCACCGCCCCGCGGGTAGCCGCGGCCGCGCTCAGAGCGCGCTCAGCCCGGCAGGCCCCGATAGACGGACCGCAAGATCCGCCAGCGGCTACGCGTGTAGCGATTGACGTCGTCGTCGCCCCGCACCACGAGGCGCTCGAGTGCGCGGTAGGGGAGGTGCGGATAGGCGTGGTGCTCGTGGTGGTACATCAGGCGCGGCGACGTGTTCACCACGCGGTCGAGCATCCCGCCCTCGATCGTGCGCGACGTCACGCTTCCGTCGAAGCGGCTGCGCCCGAGCTCGTCGATGGTGACGTGCTGGGCGTACGTACGCAGCCGGTTGAAGAGCGGGTAGAGCGTGGCGAGCGACGCGTAGTAGAGGAGCGGAGCATCGAGGCGACCGATGGCGAACCCGCCGACGAGCACCGCCAGCGGCACCATCGCGGTGAGCGCACGCGACCGCCGCTCACCCGTCGGCACGAGGTCCTTCTCCTGGAAGCGGAGGAACTGGCGGATCATTGTGAGGCCGGTGAGGTCGCTCAGCAGCGCCCGCCAGAACCCGGGCCGCGACTCGACGTCGAGGAACCTGGTGTCGGGATCGTCGGGGACGAAGAAGGCATCCTTGCGGTGGTGCTGGAAGTGGATGTCGCGGTACACGCCGACCGGAAGCGCGAACCACAGGCCCGCGAGCAGGTTGGTGACGAGGTCGTTCCAGCGCCGGCTCGGGATGAGGTTCAGATGTGCGCCCTCGTGGATCCATTCCGACATCGCCCGCTGGTGCACGACGCACACCACCAGCGAGAGCGGCACGTAGACAGCGAAGGGGAGGAACCGGTAGCCGAGCCAGAACCACGCCACCAGCAGCGCGTGTGCAGCGAGTACGTGCGCGACGTTGAGCACACCGTGGCGACGAGTGAGGAACTCGCGCCGCTTCGGGATGGGTGCGTCCGCCGGTGCCGGCGCGGTCGGTGTGGAAGCCGAGGTCGAGCTCGTCTGCACGAGATTCACCCCGCCTTCCGGGCGATGGCCGACATGAACGCGGTCCCGCCGAACCACCGGTCGAGGAGGTTCAGCGGCAGGAAGAGGAGGAGCAGGAGCGGATAGTACGGCGAACGGGCGCGGCGTGAGCGGTCGATGCCGCGCCGCCGCAGGGTCGACTGCACGCTCAGCGCCCAACCGCAGCTGTTGGTCTCCCACGCGACGTCCTCGAGCGTGAGGCCACCGCGCTCGACGAGCCGGCGCAGCGTCGAGCGGTCGAAGAGGTGGAGGTGGCGCGGGTAATGGATGAGGCCCCAGCCCTGCTTCCAGAGGCGTGCATCGAGCGAGCCGACGTTCGGGGTCTCGAGGTAGAGCACCCCTCCCGGCTTCAGCAGCGATGCCAGCTTGGCGACCGTGGCCACGGGCTCGATGACGTGCTCGATGACGTGGCTCATGAAGATCAGGTCGAACCGTTGATCGGTCTCGAACTCGTCGAGCGTGCCGTGAAACACCTTCAGGCCCCGCTGCCAGGCCTGCTGGCAGGCCTCGAGCGAGAGCTCGATCCCCTGAACGTCGTGGTAGCCGTGCCCCTGCATCCGCTCGAGCACGTCGCCGGCGGCGCACCCGACCTCCAGCAGGGTGCCGTCGCGGGCGAGGTGGCGCCGGCAGATCGTGCACTGGTGCTCGTAATAACGGTCGAGGAGCCAGCGCGACACGGGGTTCGAGGGCGGCTCGAAGTTGTGGTACGTGCTCGGGTACAGCCGGGGAAGCTCTTCTCGCGTCGGGAGCGGGTGCAGGAAGAGGAGCCCGCAGCCCCCGCAGCGGTAGAAGTCGTACGACGCCTCCAGGAAGTACTCGAGGTCTTCGCAGCCCGAGTAGCGGAGTCTGGCGTCGTCACCGCACAGCGGACACGGGACGGTGCCGGACACCCGCCAAGCCTAAACGCCGGACCGGCCCGCAGTAGCCTTGTCGGCCCATGAAGCGGATCGGGATCCTGATCGTCGCCTACAACGCTGCCTCCACCCTGGCGCAGGTGCTCGATCGCATCCCGCGCGACTTCGTCGGGCGCATCGACCGGGTGCTCGTCACCGACGACGCCAGCACCGACGCGACCTATCTCGTCGGACTCGGGTATCAGCAGACGACCGATCTGCCCCTCACCGTCATCCGCCAGCCGAAGAACCTCGGCTACGGCGGCAACCAGAAGGCTGCCTACCGATGGGCGATGGAGCACGACCTCGACATCGTGGTGCTCCTGCACGGCGACGGGCAGTACGCCCCGGAGATCCTCCCCGACATCATCGAGCCGCTCGAGCTCGACAAGTGCGACGCCGTCTTCGGCTCCCGGATGATCGACACGGGCGCCGCCCGCCGAGGGGGCATGCCGCTCTACAAGTACGTGGGCAACAAGATCCTCACCCGGTTCGAGAACGCCGTCGTCGGCATGGACCTCAGTGAGTGGCACAGCGGCTACCGCGCGTACAGCCTCGCCGCGCTGCACGACATTCCCCTGGAGCAGAACGACAACGGGTTCGCGTTCGACACCCAGATCATCGTGCAGCTCCATGAGGCGGGGAAGCGCATCGAGGAGGTACCGATCCCGACGTACTACGGCGACGAGATCTGCTACGTCGACGGCATCCAGTACGCCCGCGACATCGTGAAGCACACGACCCGCTACCGGCTCCACAAGATGGGCTTCGGCAGCGGCGAGACCGCCTTCGCCAGCAACGCGTACGAGGCCAAGGAGCGCGACGACACCTCGCACGGTCGGCTCCTGGCCTGGTTGAGCGCCCGGCCCCGCAGCCGCATCCTCGATCTCGGCTGCTCCGACGGCGCGCTGGCCGAGCAGCTCCGCGTGCACGGCCACGAGGTGACCGGGGTCGATCGCGACGAGCACGACGGCGTGCTCGACCGGTTGCACCGCTTCGTGTCCGCCGATCTCGACGACGGCATCCCCGACGAGGTCGGTCGCGGCTACGACGTCGTGCTCGCCGCCGACGTGCTCGAGCACGTCCGGCGGCCGGAGCAGCTGCTCACCGACGCCCGCGACCGGCTGGCGCCCGGGGGGTCGATCGTCACCAGTGTCCCGAACTTCGGCCACTGGTATCCGCGCACGCGGGTGGCGCTCGGTCGGTTCGACTACGACCGTCGGGGGATCCTCGACCGCGACCACATCCGATTCTTCACCCGCCGCAGCTTCGAGCATCTGACGAGCACGGTTGGGCTCTCGCCGCGCCGTCGGGAGGCGGTCGGCCTCCCGCTCGAGGTCGCCGACCGCGGGGCGGCAACCGACGTGACGGGTGGGGGCTCCGCCCGCGTCGTCAGCCGGATCGACCGCGTGGGCGTGATGCTGGCGCCGACGCTGTTCGCCTACCAGTTCCTCTACGAGCTCGAGCCCGCACCCGCCTGACTAGTCGGCCGGCGGTCCGACGAACACGGCGGTGGGCAGCCCGAGGTTGATCATGCGCACAACCAGCTCCTGGGTGCGCTCGGAGATGCGTGCATCGGCGGCGGCGGTGAGGAGGTTGGCGTCGACGTTGTCGACGAGGTCGGGCGCCGACACCTCGAGGTCGTCGATCACCTGCTCTCGGAGCCGTTCGTACTCGGCCCGTTCCGCCCGCGTACGAGGCTCGACGTAGGCCACCCGCTCGACCCCGGGGCGCGCGGCCCATTCGCCGATGCCCGGCCCGATGACGAGATGCACCTCGTCGGTGGCGTCGCCGGCCGTGATCCGCTGGTCGGGCGTTGCCGCGGGCCAGTTGTTCTCGGGAACGCCGACGTCGAAGCCGCGCCGGTCGAGCTCGTTGAGCAGTCCCCAGCCCTGCGCGCCGATCGCGACCGGGTCGTCCCAGGTGACGAGGTAGCGGCCGTCAGCGTCGAGCGCGGCGGCGGTCGGCGCGCTGACCTCGCCGAGGGTCTCCGACAGGCGCGGCACCGCCAGCTCGGTGTCGGCGGCGTCGACTGCGAACAGCGCGACCATCACGAGCGTGGCCGCGCCGATCGCGACGATTCCGGCGGCGGCGGCGTGCTCGCGCCGGCGGTCGTCGAGGTGCCGACCCACGACGACCGCCGCTGCCCAGACGACGGTGAGCAGCATGAGCGCGGTGATCCCCCACGCCCACAGCAGCAGGTAGTACCAGACGAAGCCGAAGATCCGGCTGGCGGAGATGACCGCGAGGAGGAGCGCGACGCCCAGCACGAGGTCGAGACGCACGAGCGCGCGCAACCGTGCTCGCCACGCCGCCACCACCGTCGCCCCCCACGCGCCGAGGAAGAGCAATCCCGGAACCCACGATCCCGTCGTCGTGGTCTGGGGTGAGTCGGTGACGACCTGGTCGGTCACGAGCTTCCACGGGTTCAGGTGGATCAGGATGAGCTCGATACCCCGACGCAGGCCGACGGGGTCTTCGGGCGGATCGCCGAAGTGCTCCCAGATGATCGTGACGTTCCCGCGCGACGCGGTGATCTGGTCGATGACGGGCAACAGCCAGGCCAGCGCGCCGACCCCGACGCCGATGAGCGCCCATCGCCGGAACCGACCCATCGCCTCCGGATCCCGCGCCCGGCGGGCGTACGCGAGCACGAACCCGGCCGCGAACGCGAACGCCACCATCCCCGCGCCGAGGCCGAGGTAGGGGATATGCGTCTGGGCGCAGAACGACCCCGCGAACGCCGCGACCGGGAGCATCGCGAGGTCGTCGGAGAGCACCGACCAGACCGCCAGCAGCAGCACGACCCACATCAGCAGCGGCAGGTGCGGGTTCCATGCCTCGGTGAGCGTGCCGGCGCCGTACGCGCGGGTCAGCACGGCCAACGCGGCCGCCACCCCCACGACCAGCCGGATGCCGCCGCGACGGTGCGCGATCCACAGGGCGGCGCCCATCGCCGCCGCCTGCACGAACACCGCGGCGACGTGGAGCGACCATGCGCTGGCGCCGAAGATCCGATAGGCGGGCGCGAGCGACCAGAAGCTCAGCGGACCGGGATGGCTGCCCTGGCGTCCGAAGCCGCCGATGCGACCGGGCAGCCCGACGAGGGGGGAGTCGCCGGTGCCGACAGCGCGCACCCGGATCTCGGTCATGGCCATGTCGAGCGTCGGGTACTCGTGGGGCGCGTGCAACGTGACCAGCGCGATCACGAGTGGGAGCGCCAAGGCTGCGAGCAGTCCGATGCTCACCAGCAGCGACGGTGACCGCAGCGCTCGTGCTCGCACGCCGCCGGAACGGCTCTGGGCGCCGTCGGGAGCCTCGGTACCCGGGGCGTCGGTGCCGGTCGAGGACGGCTCGGGGCGCGAGACGCCGGGCGCGCGCGTGGGGTTCACGACGGCCGAGTATACGAATCGACCCGTGCGGCTCTCAGCGCGCCGACGCCAAGTCGCGGCACAGGGTCGGCCGTGCCGGGACGCGCTCGACGGTGCCGCTGAAGTCGGTGTCGTCGGTGGCCGAGCCCGTACCGGCGATGGCGACCGGTCCCGGGCTGATCGGGATGGTGAAGCCGTCGAGCGGCTCACCGTCGAGATCGACTTCGAACCGGCCGACCTGCGAATCGACGACGACGTCGAGGAGGTACGAGCGACCGGGTTCGACCTCGACGGGATCGCCGCGGAAGGTGCGCCCGTCGAACGCCGAGACGAGCCCGAACACGACCCGGTCGTCGTCGCGGTACTCGACGACCACGCGGTCGACCTCGTTACCGGTTCCGACCGTGAGCAGGGCCTCGCGTGCACCCGCGCGACGGTCGGGGAACGTGACCCGGAGCGGGTACTCGCCGGTCACGGTGGTGCGCTCGACGCCGAACCACGTCTCGCCGTTCGACCAGTAGAGACCGTCGCAATCGCCGACCACGAAGAGGGTGTCGGCGAGCCCCTGGTCGGGACGCGGGAGCACGGGCCCCCGGCCGAGGTCGAACCGCGAGCCGCCCGGCACGAGGTCATCGATCTCGTTCTGGAAACCGATGAACGCGGCTCGTTCCGACGGCGAGAGGAACTCGTTGAACACGCGCTGGTACTGGAGCGCGAGCGCGAAGTTGGCACAGAGGGACAGCACCGCGAGTGCCGCGAGGCCGACGGTGGTCGACCGCACGAGCAAGTTGCGACCTTCGGCGGCGACGAGGCCGCGAACGAGGACATGCAGTCCGGCCAACGCGAGGAGCACGAGAAGCGGGAGGAAGTCGGACATGTAGCGATGGGCGATGAAGTAAATGGTGAGCGTGACGAACCCGCCGGCGAACGCGCCGATGACCGGTACGCGCAAAGCCGCGAGCGAGGGTCCCGATTCGTTTCCCGAACGCCGGAACACCGCAACGGCACCGGCGACCGCGAGTACGAACAGCACGGGCATGGTGGCCGGAATGCTCCCCGACCAGTCGATGGTGTCGAACTTGACCCCGCCGATGATGTCGGCTGGTGGCGGGAAGGTGAGCCAGGGAAAGAGCCCGTCGAAGCCGATCCCATCCGGACGCAGCATCGCCAGGACGTTCGTCGGGATGAACTTCAGACCGAACTGGCTACCGCCGTTTGCTGCGAGTGCCTCGATGCGCGTCTGGTCGGCGGCCTCGAGCACGGTCACGTGCTGACTGATCGGCAGCGACCACGGATGTTCGAAGCGGGCGTAGTTCACGTACATGTAGAGCGCCGCCGGGATCGCGACCGCGAGCGCAAGCGGAAGGAGATAGCCCCGGTTCCGCTCCTCGTCGCCGACACCGAGCCAGCGCAGGGGCGCGAGCAGCGCGTCCCGCCCGATGCGCCGGTGGGCCGCGACGAGGAGCCGCACCAGGAGCAGGAGCGCGAGTGCCGCCACGGGGCCGGCGCCGACCGAGCCGCGGGTGAGGAACGCGAGGCCGGCGAAGAGACCGGCCCACGCGAGTGGCTTCCGGTCGGGTTCGAGGATGAACGCGAGGAGGAAGTCGTACGCCGCGATCGCGAGGGCCGCGCCCCACAGCTCGGCCTCGTGGTACACGATCGGCCGGCTGGCGAGGAACAGCACCACCGATCCCGCTCCGAGCACGAACGTGAACGCCCCTGCCGTCCAGGTCTCGAAGTTCCCGACGGGCGCGCCGCCGCGCACGAGAGTGCGAACACGCCACCCGAGGCGCGTCGTGAACACCATGAGCACCGTGAACGCCGCCAGCATCGAAAGCTGGGTCAGACGGCCGTCGAACTGGTCGGTGAAGACCGCCACCGGCATCCTCAGAAGGGCAGGCACGGGCCCGAAGTACGTGTAGGCCTTGCCGTCGACGATCCAGGCCTCGATCCCGAGCTCGTCGCGGGGGATGTCCCATCGACCCTCGAGCAGGCTGTGGGCCTGCGAGTCGTAGAGGTGACTCAGCTCTCCGGCGCGGAGGAGGTCGAGGCGGCCGGCGGCGAGCATCCACGTGAACGCGAGCGCGGCGACGAGCCCGCCGATTGCACACGCCCGGTAGTAGCGACCGCGCCCGGTCGTCTCGGGGTCGAGATTCACGGATGGCCACGCTAATGGGCGCGCCTGCGAAGATGGCCTCGTGCAGGTCGACACCCGGGACGCGTACCTCGAGCTCCTGAAGCAGTGCCTCACCCGCGCGTGGTTCGTGGGGGAAGAGAGCGCGCGCGGTCACCGTCGGCGCGCGACGGCCGAGATGATGCGTTGGCTGCAGACGCGCGGTTTCATCGTCGTGCCCGCCATGCCGTCGGTCGACGCGCACGCGGTGCGGCGCGTGCCGGGCCTGGCCGGATCACGAATGCTCGCCCGGCTCCTCGCGCGTCGCGGCTTCGTCATCATCCCCGACAACCACGCGACCCGTTCCCGAATTGGTACCGCTGCCGGCGGTCGACGCCGGCGGCTGCGCGGCTGGAGCCGCGAGCTTGCCGGTGTCGAGCGCGAGTTCGGGCTCGACTGGCCCGAGCACGCCGAGACCATGGTGGGCCTTCGACGCCTCGACAACGTCGAGGCGTGCGTCGTCGACGCGCTGCGCCAGGGTGTCCCCGGCGACCTGCTCGAGGCGGGCGTGTGGCGTGGCGGTACCGCCATCCTGATGCGGGCCGTGCTGGCCGCGCACGACGACGACGAGCGCCGCGTTTGGGTAGCCGATTCGTTCCACGGCCTGCCCAAGCCCGACGCCGACGCGTTCCCGGCCGACCGGGGCGTCGACTACACGGGCCACGCCCAGCTGGCGGTCGGAGTCGAACAGGTGCGCGCCAACTTCGCCCGGTACGGGCTGCTCGACGACCGGGTCGAGTTCGTGCCCGGGTGGTTCAAGGACACGCTCCCGAGCGCGCCCGTCGACCGGCTCGCGGTGATGCGTCTCGACGGTGATCTCTATGAGTCGACCATCGACGCGCTCGAGGCGCTCTATCCCAAGCTCTCTGTGGGTGGCTACTGCATCATCGACGACTACGGCGCGCTGACCGCGTGTCGCGGCGCGGTCGACGACTACCGCGCCGCCCACGGCATCACCGAGGAGATCCTGCCCGTCGACTGGACGGGCGCCTACTGGCGCCGCGA
The DNA here is from genome assembly GCA_050743385.1 of Acidimicrobiia bacterium. Lineage (GTDB taxonomy): Bacteria > Actinomycetota > Acidimicrobiia > IMCC26256 > JACDBD01 > JACDBD01. The sequence goes on along the minus strand of JBOGFJ010000080.1, from coordinate 15,973 downwards.
CCGCGAGTAGCGGCCCTCACCCCCGGAGAAGGGTGCCCGGGCGGGACGCCACGGCCTCCTCGATGGACACGCCGTCGGCGCGGATCGGCGTGCCGCCCACGAGCACATGGGTCATGCCGACGGGTTGGTCGGCGACGAGGCGCTCGCCGTCGGCGGGGAAGTCGCGCACCCGGCGCAGCGGCCCCGGCGCAACGGTCGCGGCGTCGAACACGGCCAGGTCGGCGACGGCGCCCGGGCGCACGTAGCCGCGGCCTGTCATCGAGTACACGTCGGCGGGCTCGCCCGTGAGCTTGCGCACCGCCGCCTCGAGCGGGAGCACCTCCTTCTCGCGCACCCACCGACCGAGCAGATCGGTCGACATGCAGGCATCGCACAGCTGGCTCACATGCGCGCCGGCGTCGGAGAGGCCGAGCAGCATGCCCTCCTGCTGGAGCAGGAACGCGATGCCGTCCTCGTCGTCGTTGGCGAGCACGCTCGAGAAGCGGGTCTCGAGGTTCTCGGTACAGGCGATGTCGAGCATGAGCTCGAGCGGTCCGACGCCGCGTTCGGCCGCGAGCTCGTCGACACGCGCGCCGATCAGCTCGGGATGCGTCGCGCTCTCCGCCACCGACAGCGTGTGCCAGCGCGGTCGGAAGAACTTTCCGTGATCGAGCTCGTCCTGTGCGCGCCGGCGCCAGTCGGGGTCGCGGTACGAGGCGAGCTTCTCGTCGATGGTCTTGCCCATCAGCTCGGCGAAGATGGGGACCATGTTGAAGGTGAACGGCTCGATGAGGTTCATCTGGAAGGTCAGCGGCCGCACCGATACCTGGGGCCACACGTCGGCGCCCGCGGCCCGTTCCCTGGTGTTGAGCGCGGCCATGTCCTCGTGCCAGGGATGGCCCTTCAGCGTGAGCAGCGCGGTCCACGTGATGGGCCGCCCGACCTGCTTCGCCAGGTCGTAGGCGTCCTGGTGCTTGATGCGTTCACCCGGGAGCAGCTCGGCGACGCCCCGGTCGAGCTCGTGCATCGGAGCGAGGAGGGCGGCGAGCTCACGCACGTCCGCGAGGCGTGACGGCACGGGTCGGCCCTTGTCGCCGGAGTGGGTCGCCGACGAGCTCGACGCGAAGCCGGCGGCGCCGGCGGCGAGCGCCTCGCGCACCACCCCGGCCATCCGGGCGAGCTCGTCGTCGGTCGCCTCGGCGCGGTCGTATCCCTCGTCGCCCATCACGTAGAGGCGGAGTGCGGTGTGCCCGATGTAGGCGGCGTAATTGATGACCGTGCCCCGGCGTTCGACCGCATCGAGGTATTCGGGGAAGGTCTCGAAATCCCACGAGACGCCCGCGTCGAGGGTGGCCGGGCTCATGTCCTCGACGTGCTCGAGGGTGTGCACGAGCAGCTCACGGTGCTCGGGACGGCACGGTGCGATCGAGAACCCGCAGTTCCCCGCGACCACCGTCGTGACCCCGTGCCACGACGAAGGCGTGAGTGCGGGGTCCCAGAACACCTGGGCGTCGTAGTGGGTGTGCACGTCGATGAACCCCGGCGCTACGACCTGGTCCGACGCGTCGAGCACCCGCGCTCCGGTGAGTCCTGCGCCGACCTCGCTCACGACGCCGTCGCGCACGGCGACGTCGGCCTCGGCGCCCGGCGCGCCGGTGCCGTCGACGACGGTGCCACCCTTGATGACCAGATCGTTCATGTGCTTCCCTCGCAGGTGAGATCGACGGATGTTCCGCTGTGGTCGGAGACGAACGCCGTTCCTCCGGGGCCATCCACTACAGGATCATCCCAGATTCCGGTGCCGAGCCCGTCGCCGTCGGTATCCGTCGCCGGGTCGAAGGACGCGTCGCAGCGACGGGGCGCCTTCACGAAGATGAAGTCGATCCGCTGGCTCTGACGGGCGTTCGGGTCCTTCATGTCGTCGACGACGTCGTCACGCCGACCGCTCGTGCACCCGACGCCGGTCGTGGCGTCGCATTCGGGGTTGCCGGCGGCCAGGTGGGTATCGGTCCAGCCGTCGTCGACGAGGCCGACGTATCGCGCCGACGCCGGGGTCACGTTGAAATCGCCCATCAGGATGCGGACCGCCCGCTTGCCACCGACCCTCTCGGCCAGATCGGCGGACACGGTGGTCTGACACGCGAGGAAGGGCGAGCCGGGCTCGCACACCTTCGGGCACACCTTCCGCTTGCAGGTGGCGCCGGCGCTGGGGGCACCCGGCTCGGGATCGCCGTCCTGATGGGTCACGACCAGGACGACGGGGCCGAGGTCGGCCGCCAGCTCGACACGCGAGGCGGTGCGGAAGCCGGAGAGCTTGACGACCTTGGTCGCCTTCACGTCCAGCGTCGTCAGCACGACTTCCTGATCGATGGACTTGGGGCGGCGGAGGACGAGGTCGTAGCCGCACTCGTCGATCACAGGCAGCGCCTCCACCAGGTCGTAGACGCGCCCACTGACCTCCTGGAGGCCGACGACCTCCGGGCACGACGCCTCCTGGAGCCGGCGGCCCAGGAGCTCCATGCGGTCGGGCAGCTGACACCCGTCCGACTCGGCTGGGCAGAGCACCCCGTGGAGGACGTTGAAGTCGACGACGCCGAGACCGCCGGCGTCGTCGCCGGACGCGGCTGCCGGGACGGGTCCGGCCGCGCCCGCCAACACGAGTGACGCCACCGCGACCAGCGTGCGCATCTTCCCCCCCCGGAATCGCCGTCGGCCACCTTATTACGATGTCTGACACGCACGTCAGGAGACGGACGGCGGGACGGGGGTCCAGTGAGCGTCACGGCGAACATGCGGGCGGCTGTCTACCGGGGGCGGGGTGAGATGGTCGTCGAGGAGCGGCCCGTCCCCGAGGTCGGGCCGCGCGACGTGCTGCTGGAGGTCAGCCACTGCGGCGTCTGCGGCAGTGACCTCCACTTCGTGCTCGACGGCTGGGGACGACCCGGGGCGATCGAGGGCCACGAGTACTCGGGGCGCGTGGTCGCCGTCGGCGAGTCGGTCACGCGGTGGTCTGTGGGCGACGAGGTCGTCGGCGGGCCGACGCCGCGCTGCGGCGCGTGCGAGTACTGCCGGGCTGGGCGGCCGTCGCTGTGCGAGACGCGCGCCAAGTTCGGCGAGGGGAACGAGTTCCAGGGCGCGTTCGCGCAGTACAAGCTGGTCGACGAGGCCGAGCTGCTGCGTGTGCCCGAGGGTCTCTCGCTTCGCGAGGCCGCGCTCGCCGAGCCGCTCGCAGTTGCCCTGCACGGTCTCACGCGGGGTGGCGTCACCGCGGGCCAGCGCGTCCTGGTGACGGGGGCGGGGCCGATCGGGGCGCTGAGCGTTGCCGCCGCCCGTGCTCGGGGCGTCGCCGAGGTGGTCGTCAGCGAGCCGCATCCCCGCCGGCGCGCGCTGGCGGAGCGGCTCGGTGCGACCGCGGTCACGCCCGACGAGCTCGTCACGCCGCCGTACCCGGGCGACACCGTCGACGCCCCCTTCGACGTCGCGCTCGAATGCTCGGGTCACGCGGTCGCGATGGAGGCGGCCCTCGGTCAGCTCCGGCGCGCCGGCACCCTCGTGCTCGTCGGCGCGGGCATGAAGCCACCGCGCTTCGATCCCAACCGCATCCTGCTCAACGAGCTCGTCGTCACCGGCGCGATGGTCTACGACGCCGACGGCTTTCCGCGCGCCCTGGAGCTCCTCGCATCCGAGCGCTTCCCCCGCGACGTGCTCATCGAGCCCGACGACGTGCCCCTCGACGGGCTGCTCGGCGTCATCGAGCGCCTCGGAGCGGGCGAGATCCCGGCCAAAGTCCTGATCGCACCGAACGGGAGCCGACGATGAGCACCAAGACCCGCGCACCACGCTTCAACCACGTCGCCATGAGCCTGCCGGCCGACCTCCTCGGCGAGGAGGGCCGGGCCGAGATCCTGCGCTTCTACGGCGACGTCTTCGGATGGGAGGAGCTGCCCACCGAGACACTCGACCGCGAGCGCCTGGTCATGCGCGCGTACAGCAACGAGCAGTTCGTCTTCCTGATCGCCGACGATCCACCCATGGTGTGTCCGCGTCTCGACCACTTCGGGATGTCGGTCGAGACGATGGAAGAGCTGGACGACATGCTAGGGCGCGCCAAGGCGTTGCAGGCCGACGACGACCGGGTGGAGATCGTCGAGAAGCGCGCCGACGAGCACGAGGGCGTCCTCACCCTCACGAGCTTCTACGTGCGCTTCCTTCTCCCGATGATGATCGAGGTGCAGCACTACGCGTGGAAGTCGGCGGCTCTGGGCGACGCGTGACCGCGCCGCTGCGCTTTGGTGCGTTCGCACCCCAAGGCTGGAAGCTCGAGTACACGGGCTGGAACGCATCCGACGCATGGACGCGCACCGTCGAGCTTGCGCAGCTCGCCGAGCAACATGGCTATGACCACCTGTGGGTCTACGACCACGTCGAGACGGTGCCGCGCCGCGAGCCTACGCACGTGTTCGAGGCGTTCACCACGCTGGCCGCGCTCGCGACGCTGACCAACACGGTCCGGCTCGGCCAGCTCGTCACCTGCTCGACGTACCGCAACGCCGGCCTGCTGGCGAAGGAGGCCGCGGGCGTCGACGTGATCTCGGGCGGGCGCATCATCCTCGGCCTGGGTGCGGGCTGGTACGAGCGTGAGTACCAGGCGTACGGCTGGGGCTTCCTCCCGGCGCGGGAGCGCCTGCGGCTGCTCGAGGAGACGCTCGTCGTCGTGAAGCGGCTGTGGAGCGAGGAGACCGTGAGCTTCGGCGGCCACCATCTCCAGCTCGACGGCGCGTACTGCGACCCGAAGCCGATCCAGCAGCTCCCGGAGATCTGGGTCGGCGGCGGGGGAGAGAAGACCACGCTCCGGATCGCAGCCGATCACGCCGACAAGACGAACTGGCAGGTCGGCCTCGACCAGTTCGTGCACAAGTCGCAGGTACTGCGCGAGCACTGCGAACGGGCCGGACGCGACTTCGACACCATCGTCCGCACGCACGGGCCCGACTGCCGCCTGTTCGACCGCGACGCCGACCTCACCGCCTGGCTCGATTCGCCCGGCGGGGGCCAGCTGTGGGGTCGCGAAGACCATCCCACATACGTCCGCGACAACTTCGTGGGTACGGTCGAGCAGGTGACGGAGAAGGTGCAGGCGTTCGTCGATGCGGGATGCCGCGAGTTCGTGCTCTGGTTCCGCGACTACCCGGCGAGCGAGAGCCTGGAACGCTTCGCAGCCGAGGTCGTACCCAAGATCGCGGGCTGATCCTGTTAGCTTGACGAGATGAAGCTCGCGTCGGACGCGCCGTCGCGCGCGCCCGGCGACACCGCCGGGGAGACCGCTCCGCGCGGGAACCGCTGGTTCGCCGCCGGCGTCGTGGCGGCACTGGCGGTGGGGATCGCCTTGCGTTTCGTGACGCGCTCCGATCTCTGGCTCGACGAGGCGCTCACCGTCAACATCGCCAAGCTTCCACTCGGCGACCTCGAAGAAGCACTGCGCCACGACGGGGCTCCACCTCTCTACTACGTCCTCCTCCATCTCTGGATGGAGGTCTTCGGATCGGGCGACCTCGCGGTGCGCGCCATCTCCGGTCTCTGTTCGATCGCGGCATTGCCACTGGCGTGGTTCCTGGGTCGCCGTTTCGGAGGACCACTGGTGGCGTGGGCGTTCGTCCTCGTCGTCGCCAGCTCGCCGTACGCGATCCGGTACGCGACCGAGAACCGGCCGTACTCTCTCCAGATCCTGCTCGTGCTCGCGGGATGGCTGTTGCTGCTGCGCGCGCTCGAGCAACCCTCACTCGCGCGCCTGGCGCCGCTCGCAGTGGTTGTCGGCCTGCTGCTGTATACGCAGTACTGGTCGATGTACCTGCTGGCGGTAGTGGGAGTGTGCCTGCTCTGGTGGGCCGTCAAGGCGCCCACGCCTCAACAGCGACACGGGGCCCGCTCCGCGATCGTCGCCATGGTCGCGGGTGGCATCACGTTCCTGCCCTGGGTGCCGACGTTCCTGTACCAGGCCGAGAACACGGGCACCCCCTGGGGCGAGCGCGTTCTCCCTCCGGCCGGCTTCGCGTACACGGCGATCGACTTCGGCGGCGGTATCACGCACTCGGAGGCCTACGTCCTCCTCGTGGTGCTTCTCCTGCTCGGGCTGCTCGCCCTGTTCGCGCGGCCGATCGACGCCCGCCGGATCGAGCTGGACATCCGGACCCGTCCCGGCGTGCGCGTGATCGCAGGAGTGCTGGTCACCGCGCTGTTCCTCGGAATCGCGGCCTCGTACGCGGCCGGCACGACGTTCGTCGGGCGCTACGCGTCGGTCGTGTTCCCGCTGTTCGCGCTCGTCGCCGCCTTCGGGTTCACCGCGTTCGCCGACAGGCGAGTACAGATCATCGGGCTCGCGCTCGTCGTCGCGCTCGGGTTCGTCGGAGGCGTGCGCAACCTGGTCGAGAACCGGACCCAGGGCGAGCAGTCGGCGCGGATCATCCGGGCGGAAGCCCGGCCCGGCGACGTCGTCGTGTACTGCCCCGACCAGGTCGGTCCCGACGTCAGCCGGCTCGTCGGCGACGAGCCCGGCCTCGAGCAGGTCACCTTCCCCGACGGCGCCCCGCCGGAGCTCATCGACTGGGTCGACTACCAGGACCGCATCGACCGGACCGACCCGGCGGAGTTCGCCGCGGAAATGGTGGAGCTCACCGGGCCCGAGAACACGCTCTGGTACGTGACGGCCCCCGGCTACCGGAACTTCGAGGGCGAGTGCGAGGCGGTCGGGGCCGCGCTCGCGACGGCCCGGCCGCCGTTGCCGACCCGAGTGGAGCCCGACAACGAGTTCTTCGAGTTCCAGGGCCTCGTCGAGTACCCACCACCGTGATTACGTCCACACGGCGTGATCTGCGTGCCGCGTTCATCCCGTGGGTCGTCGCGCGTGTGCTCGTGGGCGGGGCGCTGGGCCTGGCCCGCTACGGGTTCGGCGACCTCGAGGGGGCGCGTCGACCCGTGCCGCTCGACCAGGGGCTCTTCGCCTGGGACGCGGCCTTCTACCGCGAGATCGCCGAGCACGGCTACGGCGCGCTCCGCGACGGGCTCCGCTTCTTCCCCCTCGTGCCCTTGCTGTCGCGTGGCCTGGGGGTGTTGCTTGCCGGCAACGACGCGCTCGCGCTGCTGGTCGTCGCCAACGTCTCCGCGCTGGTGTTCGGCGTGCTGCTCTACCGACTGGCTCTGCGCGAGACCGGTGACGCCGGTGTGGCCATGCGAGCAGCCTGGTTCGCAGCGTTGTTCCCGGCGGCGACCGTGCTCGTCATGGGTTACGCCGAGGCGACATTCCTCGCGATCTCGGTCGCGATGTTCCTCGCCCTCCGCTCGCGCCGGTGGTGGTGGGCTGCGCTCGGCGGCGTCTTCGCCGGGTTGACGCGCCCGGCGGCCGCGCTGCTCGCGGTGCCCGCCGCCATCGAGGTGGCACGGACCTGGGGAGGCGCGTCGTCGCGGGACCGGCTGGCGCGAATCGGGGCGGTGGTGTCGCCGTTCGTCGGCAGCGCGTTGTACCTCGTGTGGGTCGGCCGCGAGTACGGCGACTCGTGGCTGCCGTTGCGCCTCCAGAACGAGCAGCAACGGCGCGGCGGGTTCGCGAACCCGGTCACGCGCATCATCGACGGCTTCGGCGATCTCTTCGGCGGCGACCGGTTCGGGTCCGGCCTGCACGTGGTCTGGGCGCTCGTGTTCGTCGCGCTCGTCGTCGTACTCGCGCAGCGACTGCCGGCGTCGTACGCGGCCTATGGGGGTACGACCGTGCTCTTCGGGCTGGCGGCCGAGAACCTCGACTCGTTCGAGCGCTACGCGATGAGCGCGTTCCCACTCGTGCTCGGGCTCGCGCTCGTGACCGGGCGCGACGAGGTCGAGCGACCCGCGATCGTGCTCGCCGGCGCCGGCCTCGTGGGCTACGCCGTGCTGATCTTCCTCGGCCGCTACGTGCCCTGACGCCATGAGCGGAGACCCGGTCGGTCCACCCCGTACACTGGATAACGCCGTCGTGCCCGTCCCCCACAGCCGGAGCACCCCGCGTGACCAGCATCGACACCAGTAGCGGCACCGCCGCGGCCGGTCAGCCCGACGTCGTGATCATCGGCGCCGGCCCGGCCGGGCTGACCGCGGCCTACATGCTCACCAAGCGGGGCGTCGGCGCGACCGTCCTCGAGTCCGACACCGTCGTCGGGGGCATCAGCCGCACGGCCGAGCGCGACGGCTGGCGGTTCGACATCGGTGGCCACCGCTTCTTCACCAAGGTGAAGGCGGTCGAAGACGTGTGGTTCGAGATTCTCGGCCCCGACGACTTCCTCCGCCGTCCCCGTATGAGCCGTATCTACTACCGGGGGAAGTTCTACGACTACCCGATCTCGGCGATGAACGCGCTCCGCAACCTCGGCCCGGTCGAAGCGCTGCGGTGCGTCGCCTCCTACCTGTGGGTCCGGATCCGTCCGCCGAGAGACAAGTCGACGCTGGAGGGTTTCGTCGCCTCGCGATTCGGCTGGCGCCTCTACGAGCATTTCTTCAAGACGCAGAGCGAGAAGGTGTGGGGCGTTCCGTGTACCGAGATCCAGGCCGACTGGGGCGCACAGCGGATCAAGAATCTCTCGCTGTTCCGGGCGGTCTGGGAGGCGCTCAAGCCCAAGCGCGTCCGCCGGAAGGCCGACAGGTCGAAGCAGGTGACGAGCCTCATCGAGGAGTTCAACTACCCGAAGTTCGGGCCCGGGATGATGTGGGAGCGCTGCACCGAGCTCGTCACCGCCAAGGGCACGAAGGTCGTGTTCGACTCGACCGTGACCAAGATCGAGCACGCCGGCGGTCGTGCCGTGGCCGTCACGGCACTCACGGAGGGCGTGCCGACGCGTTACGAGTGCACCCACGTGATCTCGTCGATGCCGATCAGCGCGCTGCTGCGGGCGATGGATCCACCGGTGCCGTCGGAGGTCCTCGACGCCGCGAACGGGTTGCGGTACCGCGAGCACATCACCGTCGGGCTCGTGGTCCCCGAGGGCGACGCCTTCCCCGACAACTGGGTTTACATCAACGATCCCGACGTCAAGGTGGGCCGGGTTCAGAACTTCGGGCGCTGGTCGCCGTACATGGTGCGGGAGGGGCGTACGTGCCTCGGTCTCGAGCTGTTCGTGAACGAGGGCGACGAGTGGTGGACGATGGCCGATGCCGACCTGATCGAGAACGGCAAGCGCGAGATCGAGCAGATCGGCCTGGTGAAGGCGTCGCGTGTGGAGTCGGGCTACGTCGTGCGCACTCCGAAGGCGTACCCGTTCTATGACGCCGACTACAAGGACAACGTCGCGATGCTCGCAGCCTGGCTCGGCGACCACGCGCCGAATGTGTTCCCGGTCGGTCGTAACGGCATGCACAAGTACAACAACCAGGACCACTCGATGTACACGGCCATGCTCTCGGTCGAGAACATCTTCGGCGCCGACCACGACGTCTGGAACGTCAACGTGGAGGCCGAGTACCACGAGGAGAAGGAAGACGCGGGTTAACGGGCGCGGCGGCGGTACCGCTTCCAGCGGTCGCGGGCGCCCCACCACGTGAACAGGCTCAGCTCCTCGACCGCGATCCGCCACGTCATCTTCGAGTGGCCCCGCTCCCGGTCGGTGAAGATGATGGGCACCTCCGCGATCCGACCGCCCCATTGCCAGACCCGGTAGGCGGTCTCCACCTGGAAGCCGTAGCCCTTCGCCCGCGTACTGGCGTAGTCGATCGCCTTCAGCGTGTCGGCCGGATAGGCGCGGTAGCCCGAGGTGCCGTCGGCGATACCTGTGCCCAGCACGAACGACGCGTACCGGTTGCCGTAGCGAGAGAGCGCCCGGCGGAACCACGGCCAGTGGGGGATCGACCCGCCGGCCACATAGCGGGAGCCGATGGCGAGGTCGGCGCCCTGGTCGAGCTCGCGCAGCAGCGTCGGGAGCGCCGCCGGGTCGTGCGAGAGGTCGGCGTCGATCTGGACGAGCAGGTCGTAGCCCCGCTCGATGCCGACCGTGAACCCGGCCCGGTAGGCGGTACCCAGCCCGGCCTTGCGCGGGCGCCGCAGCACCTCGACCCGGCCGAGCTCGGCGCCGACGCGCTCGGCGATGTCGGCGGTCCCGTCGGGGCTGTTGTCGTCGACCACCAGCACATCGGCGTCGGGCACGGCCGCGCGCGCCCGGCGGAGGAACTCCTCGATGTTCTCGGCTTCGATGTAGGTAGGAGTGACGACGAGGACCCGGGGCATCGCGTCTCAGGCTACCGACTGCGGTCGCGGTCGCATTTCTCGTACAGCTCGTAGAGGTCGTCGCCATACGTGTCGACCAGGCAGAACTGCTCGCGCAGCACTTGGTTGGGCTCGTCGGAGCCGAGATCGCGGGAGTCGTTGGGCTCCTCCCAGCCGTTCCACACCGACGAGAGGATGGCGATGTCGGCGGACGCCAGGTCGTCGGCCAGTCCCGAGTCGTCGCGGTTGGCGACCCCCGGGTCCATCTCGATGTAGTACGTCGCCGGCGTCAGCTCGGGTAGCAGGTAGTAGAGATGCGCGTCGCTGTACGGCGTCTTGCGCATGTCGGTCGGTCCCACGAAGAGACGGTCTCCCGGCTCGGAGATGCGGGCCGCGTCGTCCAGCAACGGCTTGGTGGCGTCGGCCACGTCTTCACGGCCGTAGTAGAAGCGCCGACCGTCGCGCTCGATCTCGAACGCGACGCGGTGAACGCCGAGGCTCTGGAATACGTAGTCGGTGTAGGTGCGGGCGGTGAAGTGTGGGATCAACAGGACGAGCGCGAGGAGCACCCCTCCGCCGGCGACCACCCCGCGTGCCCGCACGGACCGCAAGCGCGGGACACGGTCGCGGAGCACCTCGGCCACCGCGAGCGGCACGAGAGCGAACGGAACGCAGCTGACCCATGCGAAGTGGGCGGAGTCGACGCGCTGGACGGCCTGGGGCAGGAGCCCGACGCTGAAGACGGCCCCCGCGAGGAGGGCACGGGCGCGGAACGACGTCGGGTCGCGCCGCAGCCGGACCGCCCCCACGATCACGAGGAACGCGACCGCCGCGAACAGCAGGAAGAACCAGGCGGTGAGCTGCGACGCCGTCGAGAGTGCGGGCTGGGGCCAGTCGAGCTGGTTGATCGCGCCCGTGCGCTGGAGGAACCCGTCGAGGTGGTCGGGCGGGGGCGGGATCGGCAGGCGGCGCCCGCCCCGCAGGAAGAACACCGGGTCGAGCACCATGCCCTCGAACGCGTTGACGGGCCCGGCAGTGGCGAGGTGGATGACGTACAGCGACAAGCCCCCGCCCAGCCCTGCGAGCAGCCGCTGAACCTTGGCCCGTTCCATGCCGGGGAGCAGGACGACGAGCGCGAGCCCGATCGCGACCACGAGGTCGAGGCGGTAGAGGAGCGCGAGCGCGAGCACGAACCCTGACACGACCGCGAGGCGGCGGCCGCGTTTGGGATCGGTCGTGCGTCGGGCCTCGAGCCCGGCGAGCAGGCCGAGGAGCCCGAGCGCGACCGCGCCGACCCACGCCAGAGCGGTGAGCCCGATCGGCGGCACGATGATGACGAGCGAGATGAAGGCGCTGAACACCGCCACGGTGCGTCCCCAGTAGCGGGCGATGCCGTAGATGCCGAGCACGACGCCGATCTGCTGCAGGAGAGCGACCAGTCGCTGGGCCTCGAGCGTCGTGCCGAACACCTTGTACACGCCGGCGAGCAGCCACAGGCTCCCCGGACCGTAGAGGTGGAGGAAGTCGCGGTTCGGGAACTGGCCGTCGAGCACGAGCTCGGGGAAGACGAGCATGAAGCCCTCTTCCATGGGCGGCCCCTGCGTGCGCAACAGGCCGCGGAGCGGGAGCAGGAAGGCGACCGCGATGATGCCGAGGGCGAGGAGGTTGCGCTGCCGGGGGGTCAAGCCCCGCCTGGAGGCGGCGACTCCCCGGCTCGGGCTGGCGTCGACGCCGACGCCTTGATCGGTGCTGGTCACGGGGCGCCGATGCTATTGCGAGACGGTCGCCGGTGGTCGGTCGGGACCGGCCTCCGCCGCCGTCGCTCGGCGCGCCCGCACCCGCCGCCAGCCGGCGTCGATCGCGACGGCCGCGAGCACGACCAGCGCGCTCTCGGCGCTCGCGCGGTACCGATGGGTGGCGAATGTGATCGTCACCGCGATGAGCACCGCCGCCGGCGCGGCGAGCAACGGGTATACCGCTATCCGTCGCCGCCGCAACACGACGGCGCCGGCCACACTCAGGACGAGCACGGCCCACAGGCTGACCAGACCGGTGACCGCCACCCACCGTTCCCGGCCCTCGGGGACCTGCTCGATCTTGATCGTGTGTGACGGGTTGTACACACCCGTGATCCGCGCCCAACGCGCCGCGATTACGACCGGCAGCCGCTGCTTGTGGCTGCTGATGTAGTCGAGTGCGACCTCGCGCAGCCGGTCCGCTTCCCCCGACTGGTCGAGCCCGTCCTCTCGGGCCTGGAGTGCCGTCGGGACCGCGCAGACCAAGCTCCAATACCCGATGCCCTCGCCGTAGTACGTGTCGTCGCAGTTCGATACCGCCAACGTCGTCTCGAACTGCGACGAGAGGTAGATGGGCCGGTCGAAACGCGAGATGTTGAACACCACCCACGGTGCCAGCACGAGCGCGGCGGCGACGCCCGCGCCAACCAGCCATCGGAAGCGATCGCGGAGCTCGACCGTGCGCGTGAGCAAGGCGAGTGGCACCACGAGCAGCACGAGCAGGAGCACGAGCTCGGAGCGCGCCAGCGCCGCGATCGATGCCCCGGCTGCCACCCAAACGAGTCGGGGCAGGCTGGGCGCGTGCACGTACCGGTACGCGAGCAGCAGAGTTCCGGTCGTGGCGGTGAGAGCGAGGGTCTCGGCCATCAGGGCGCCGTCGTGCGACCAGATGTTCGGGTATACCGCCGCCAGCGCGGCCGCGACGACGCCGACCCGGGGCCCGGCGACTTCGCGGCCGAGGAGGCCGGTGAGCGCGACCGTCGCGGTGCCCGCCACGGCCGACCACAAGACGTGCGCGAGCTCGGTGTCGAGGCCGACCGAGGTCGGGATCGCCAGCCACAGGATGTAGAGCGGCGGATGGTCGGCGGCCTCGACGACGCGGCCCGTCTGTGCGAGCTCGAGCGGCGAGATGAACCCGCGCCCGTCGACGAGCAGCTTCGCGCCCTCGTGGTAGAAGAACGCGTCGCCGTAGAACTGGCCGCCGGTGAAGTCGAAGTCGCGCCGTTCGACGAGGATGTACGCGACGCGCACCACCAGTCCGCCGAGGGTGATCGCGGCCAGCCACCATGCGAACCGGCGGGGGGTCACGGCGCGGGACGCTACCAAGGCCCCAACACGCCAAGCGGTCGTGAGTAGGCTGGCACCGTGATCGCGGAGCCGTCCGACGTGGCGGAGCGGCCGCCGATCTCCACCGGTTCCGTGTCCGTCGTGCTTCCGTGTCTCGACGAGGCCGACTCGGTCGGTCTCTGCGTGAAGGAGGCGATCGAAACGCTCGCGGAGGCGGGCCTCGACGGGGAAGTGGTCGTGGTCGACAACGGTTCGAGCGACGGCTCACCCGACGTGGCAGCTGCCGCGGGTGCGCGCGTCGTGGTCGAACGCCGACGCGGCTATGGCAGCGCGCTGCGCGCCGGCTTCGCGGCCGCGCGCGGCGACGTCATCGTGATGGCCGACGCCGACTTCACCTACGACTTCCGCAAGATCCCCGATCTCGTCGCGCCGGTGCTGCGCGACGAGGCCGACCTCGTGGTGGGGGGGCGGCTCGACGCCGCCACCAGGCGCACGATGCCGCTCCTGCACCGCCTCGTGGGGACCCCGGCGCTCACCTTTCTCGTGGCGCGCGCGTGCGGCCGCCGAGTCGTCAACGACAGCCAGTCGGGCTTCCGTGCTTTCCGCCGCGATCGGCTGGGCCTCCTCGACCTCCGGTCGACGGGGATGGAGCTCGCATCCGAGATGTTGATCCGCGCCGCGCGCGGTGGGCTGCGGGTGACCGAGATCCCCGCGGGGTACCGGGAGCGGATCGGCGAGTCGAAACTGTCGACCGTGTCGGACGGTTGGCGGCATCTCCAGCTGATCTTGGCACTCGCGCCCGATCTCCTCCTCGTCGGACCGGGCGCGGTCGCGCTCGCGGTCGGGGTATCGACCGCGTTGCTCGGGTTCCTCCGGCCGTCGGGCGTCGAGCTGGGCTCCCTGCGGTGGCAACCGGTGTTCTTCTCCGGCATCGCGATCGTGCTCGGTGTCCAGGCGCTGCTCGCGGGGGCGATCCTGGCCTACCGGTCCTCACTGGCGCGGGGCGCGATCCACCGGCGGTTCGCGTTTGTCGGGAACCCGACCTTCCCGGGACGGTGCCTCGCGTTCGGCGCGGTCGCGATCCTCGCCGGGCTCGCGCTCGACTTCGTGCTGTTCGTCGGTTGGGTCGGTGGTGACGCCGCACCTCCCGACAAGGGCCTCGAGGTCGCATCGCTCGCGCAGAGTCTCCTCATCGTCGGCGGAACGCTCGCGAGCTTCGGGATCGTGGGTCGTTTCCTGCTGCCCTCCGCCGACGATGACTGACTTCTCTGGTCGCGCTCGCTTTGCTCGCCTCTTCCGCATCGCGGCAGCTCGGGGTCGGGCGAAGCCCTACCCCTCATCGAGGGACGGCCGCTCCTCGTCCGATGCGTGTCACCGCCACCACGATCGTGACCGCGGCCAGCACCACCAGCGCCGGCTCGGCTGCGACGCGAAACCGCTGCTGGCCGTAGGTGACGATCGTCGTTGCCGAGACCAGCACCCCGGTCGACAGCAGCGGCCACAGCCGCGTCGAGCGGCGACGGGCGACGAGCACCGCGCCCACGACTGCCAGCGGCAGCAGCACCCAGTACATCCACGTGCCGAGGGTGAGCCAACCCTTGGGTCGGCCCTCCAGTGTCTCGAACTGGATCTGCTGCGACGGCCGCAGCAGTCCCCAGGTTCGTAGCCACCGTGCCGTCAGCACGACGGGCAACCGCCCGGCGTGCTCCTGGGCGTAGTCGAGACCTTCTTCCCGAAGGGCCGACGACTCCTCCGCCTCGTCGAAGTCGGGATCCTCGATGTCGAACCCCTGGAAGCAAGCCTCGGCCTGTGGACGTGTGCGGGCGTCGGGCCCGAAGGTCGAGAAGGTCTCCCGCCACAACCCGATCTGGTCACCCGAGTAGACGACGTCGCAGTTCGCGCCGTCGATTGCGGTGGCGACGTTGTTCGACACGGGAACGAATGCATCGAGGCGCGCGGCGTTGCGGACGGTCCACGGCACGACGACGAGGCCCGCCACGACGAGTCCCACGGCCGCGAGCTCGAGCCGCCGGCGCGGGGGGAACGACCGGGCGCCCACCGCCAACGGAATGACGAGCAGCAAGGCAAGCCCCAGACCCTCCGCGCGCGTGAGCGCGCTGAGACCGATGGCGACACCCAGGAGGGCGAACCGCCCCCGGCTCGGTTGGTCGGCCGCACGGTAGGCGAGCAGCAGCGCCACCGTGACGAGCAACACGTAGGGCGTCTCGGCCATCAGCACGCCGTCGCTCAGGAAGAGCATCGGGTACACGGCGGCGAGCCCGGCGGCCACCAGGCCGACGTTCTCGCCACCGACGCGCCGCCCGAGCAGACCGACCGCCACGACGGTGCCGGTCCCGACGAGGGTCATGGCGAGACGCTGTCCCTCGACGCTCGTCACGCCGACGAAGGAGACGATGGAGACCAGCGCGGGGAACAGCGGCGGGTACTCCGCCGTCGGACGGACGTAGTCGAGCAGCGCGAAGTCAAACGGGCGGATGTAACCACGGCCGTCGGCGAGATTGTTGGCGAGGAGGTGGTACGCGGTGGCGTCACCGACGCGGGGCACGGTGGGGTCGACCACCACCACGAACAGGATGCGGGCGAGCAGCGCGGCGCCCGCGATCAGCAGGAGCGCCACATGAAACGGTCGGACGCGAGCGGAAAGAGGCGCGCGAGCCGTCTGGCGCGGGAC
>JBOGFJ010000079.1:0-43646 GCA_050743385.1 Acidimicrobiia bacterium | reverse complement strand
CAAATCCGCACGCGCCGCCGCCAAAACGCGCCATCCAACTCTCGATCTACGCGAGACACGCTTCTAGGTGGACGCGAGGCGTCTACCTAGGCGGCGCGGCGGGAGTTATCTGAGTCGCGCGCGGGAGTCATCTGGCGGCGAGTTCACTCGTCGCCGTCATTGCGGACTCGGACACGAGTTCGGAGCCAGTCGGCGAACTAGGCTTCGTCCACTTCGTGGGCGGCGACAGCGAGCATCGCCGCTTCGGCCTCGTCGACGTCGGGTGGGTCCGGCTCCCACGCCACGCCGTTGAGGTCGGGAACAGCACCAGCGCGGCCCAGGCAGCTCGTTTGTTGCCGTCGGGCAGCGGGTGGTTCCAGGCGAGGCGACAGGTCAGGACGACCGCTTTGTCGAGGAGGTCGGGATAGAAGTCCTGGTCTCCGAAGCCGGCCGCGGGCGCGTGGAGTGCCGAATCGGCGAGCTCGACCCTCGATGCCTTGGCCAGCACGGCCGCTTCGATACCGGTGACCTGCTCAGCGAGCCAGAAGTACTCCGCCAGGCTGAGGTAGCGGGTCACCGAGCGAGGCGGTCGAGCAGCTCCTTGTCACGCTGGAGGAGCTCGCGGGCCCGGGCGGTGAAGTCCTTGTTCGCCCGCACCCGCTGGATCTCGGCCGCGAGCGACTCCACGATCAGCGCGTTGACACTGGTGCCCTTCACACGCGCCACTGCCTCGGCCTGGTCAGCGAGCTCTTCGGGCAGCCTCACGGTCGTCTGCTTTGCCATGCCCTCACGATAGCGCGACATCACGATTGCGCCAGGGGAGCGTGGAGGCAGCGCGGGAGTGATCAGCGTCTCCGGCGGGAGTGACCAGGGCGCCCCGGCGGGAGTCATCGAGATCACTCCCGTCGGGCAACTTGATCGCTCCCGGCGCGCCGCAACGTGGGCGCCTGGCGTCCACGTACAAGTGTGTCTCGCGCAGATTCCGTGCTCGCGCGGGCTGGCAGGGCAGGTGCAAATGCCTCGTCGTGGACGCGGGTCTGACGGCTCGGACGTGATCGGAGCTGTTGGCTCGGGTGAGCTGGCCGTTGAGCTTGTGACGGGACGGCTCGAGGTTTACGTGCGCCGATCGGCAGTTTGGTACGCGGGTACCGCCGCAGCTCGCCGGCTGAAGACTCACGTACACGACCGTTTGTCGCGACGGAACCGTCGATATGGCGCACGTGGATGATCGCATCTGCGTATTGGCGTTCGATCGGCCAAGATCGGCGGATGCATCAGGATGCTGGAAGGCGTGGGGCAGGCGAGTTGGTTGACGAGCTCATAACCGCGCTGAATGCTCACGACGCCGCCGCCGTTGGCGAGTTGATGACGGACGATGCCGAATACATCTGCTGGTCAGGCGACGCATGGGCGACGGCTCACGGCGTGGAAGCGATCGTTCGGCTGATCGATGGCTATGACAAGGAGCTGTCCTCCGACTTCCGGCTGACGACGACATTTGCGGTGGTCACCGAGGAGGGGTTCGCGGTCGAGTACGACGAGACGGGGACCCACGACCGCGGGCCAGATGCCTCGGGCAGAGCCTTCTCGTTGCGCAACGTCATGGTTGGGAAGGTGCGGGCTGGCAGGCTCTCGCGCTTGACGGACTACTCCGACGTGGTCGCGTTCCGGGCGCAGACGAGCTGACCTGGCTCCAGAGCCAGCTGCCCCTCTGCCGGCGCGCACCGGACGAGCGCGCGGGTGTCGACCTGTGTCGCACGGAATCGGCGTTCGGTCGCCGCTAGACCGCCTTGCTTTGCCGGTGAGCCCAGCTGAGCGCGGGAGCCGTCGACGCGCACGTAATGCCCGTTCTGGTGCGCGCGTGCACCCAATGGGTCTGCCAGATCACGCACCGCCCGAGGGGGGATCGAGCGGGTCACCGTCGCTGCAGCCTTCTCGACGGCGCGGGCGATCTGCTCGCTCAACGCCTCTGCGATCGCCTTGTCTCGATCCTGCGTGGCGTGCTGGTAGATCAGCGCCGCACGCGGAGACGCGTGGCCCATCCGGACCATGAGCTCCTTGGTGCTTGCACCCGTCGCAGCGGCCAGCGTGTTGCCCGTGTGCCTGAGATCGTGGAAGTGCAGCTCCTCGAAGCCGACAGCTCGCATAGCTCGCCGCCACGCCGTGTACAGGCTCGCTCGGCGGATCGGCTGGTCCCTGGTGCCGCAGAACACGAGTCCGTCGGGCCCCGGTGCGCTCCAGCGGCCGAGGTGCGCTTCCAGCTCCGGTATCACCGCGGCGGGAATCGCCACTTTCCGGATGCCGTCGTCGGACTTGGGCGGACCGACGACGAGCTCGCCGTGCTTGAGCTCGGACGTTCCCTCGACGACGTGCACGGTGGCGTGCAGCAGGTCGAGGCGCCCCCGCGTGAGCGCCCGCAGCTCGCCGAGACGCAGGCCCGTGAACGTCGCTGTGAGCACGAGCGCGCGGTACCGAGGCTCGATCGCGTCGGCGATGGCGTAGACCTGCTCGATGGTGGCGATGGGCCGCTCTTTGGCCCGCTCGACGCCGGCGCCTCTGATCGCGCACGGGTTCTTGGTGAGCAGGTCGTCCTCGACCGCGGTGGCGAGGATGCTGCGCAGCAGCCGGTAGGCCTTGGCTGCCGTCGAGGCTCCCGGCTTCGTGCCCTTCCGAAGGCCGGCGTGCCAGGTGCGGATCGCGGGGCGCCGCAGGTCCCGCAGGGGCGTGTCGCCGAGCGCGGGCAGCACGTGGAGCCGCAGCAGGCCCTCGTAGAGCTCCTGGGTGCGCGGGCGCAGGTTCGGGCGCTCGTCGAGCCAGCGCCAGGCGTACTCGGCCAGCGGCACCTTGCCGGCGTCGGGGTCGGCCCAGGCGCCGCGCTCGAGGTCGGCGCGTGTCCGGGCGAGAAAGGCGTCGGCGTCGCGCTTGGTCCGGAACGTGCGCGGCGCGGTGTGCACCACACCGTCGACCCGGTACCGGGCCTGGTACCGGCCCGACGGCAGGCGGCGGACGCTCCCCCAGGGGCGGCGGGTCATTCGCCGCCACCAAGTGCGCGCGACCCCCGGCGAGTCGTGGCACGGGCGTGGCACGAGCGCAGTCGAGCGCCAGGAAAGCGAGAGCGGGTGACGGGAATCGAACCCGCGTTCTCAGCTTGGGAAGCTGATGTTCTGCCTCTGAACTACACCCGCGAGAGCCGGCGAGGCTACCAAAGCGGGCCGATAACCTCGCCGGCGTGATTCTCTCCGACCGTTCCATCCGCGAGGCGATCTCGTCGGGGCGCATCCTCATCGACCCCTTGGACGACAGCGCGGTGCAGCCGTCCTCCGTCGACATGCACGTCGACCATTTCTTCCGGGTCTTTCGCAACGACACCACACCGTTCATCGATCCGAAGGAGCCCCAGGAGGACCTCACCGAGCTGGTCGAGATCCCCGACGGCAAGGCGTTCATCCTGCACCCGGGCGAGTTCGCGCTGGCGTCGACGCTCGAACGCGTACGTCTCCCCGACGACCTCGCGGCGCGGCTCGACGGGAAGTCGAGCCTCGGTCGTATCGGCCTGCTCACGCACGCAACCGCGGGTTTCGTCGATGCAGGTTGGGACGGGCACCTCACACTTGAGCTCTCAAACGTCGCCACGCTGCCGATCGCCATCTACCCGGCCATGAAGATCGGTCAGATCTCCTTCTTCCAGATGACCACACCGGCGGACCATCCGTACGGGAGCGGCGCAACCGGGTCGAAGTACCAAGGCCAGCGCGGGCCGACGCCGTCGCGCTACTACCTCAACTTCCGCGACGACGGCTGACGCGGTGCCCGAGTACACGACGCTGCGCACCGAGGTGAGCGAGGGCGTCGGCTCGATCTGGCTCACCCGCGCCGACGAGTACAACACCATCACGCCAGCACTGCGCGACGAGCTCGCCGACGCGATCGACGCCCACGATGCCGACCCCGATGTCCGCGTGATCCTGTTGCGCGCCGAAGGGCCGGCGTTCTGCTCCGGCTACGGCCTCGACTGGTCGACCGCGGCGCAGGCGTGGGAGGGCACCGAGGGTCGGGTGTGGGACTCGGTGGCCGACTACCGCATGATGAGCCGCTTCGTCGCCACCTATCTCAAGCTCTGGTACGCGTCGAAGCCGACGATCGCGGCGGTGCAGGGTTGGTGCATCGCGGGCGGCACCGATCTCGTGCTCTGCGCCGACCTCGTTGTCGCCGCCGAGGGCGCGAGCTTCGGCTACCCGCCTTCGCGCGTGTGGGGCACGCCTACCACTGCGATGTGGGTCTACCGACTCGGTCTCGAGCAGGCGAAGCGCTACCTCCTCACCGGTGACGAGATCGCTGCGCCCGAAGCCGCTCGCATCGGGCTGGTGCTCGAGACGGTGCCCGACGACGCGCTCCAGGAGCACGCGTTCGCGTTCGCGAAGCGGATGGCCCAGGTGCCGACGACCCAGCTCGTCATGCTCAAGCTCCTCTGCAACCAGACGGCCGAGAACATGGGCCTCGCCTCGAGCCGCACCCTCGGCACCCTCTTCGACGGCATCGCCCGCCACACGCAGGAGGGCCTCGACTTCGTCGCCCGAGCCCAGGAGGTCGGCTTCCGCCAGGTCGTGCGCGACCGCGACGACCCCTTCGGCGACTACGGATCACGGAAGCGCGACTAACCGGGAACCGGAGCACGCGTTCGGATCGTCCAAGTCCCCGAACCGCAACCGCCCGATGTGGGCGG
The DNA here is from genome assembly GCA_050743385.1 of Acidimicrobiia bacterium. Classification (GTDB taxonomy): domain Bacteria; phylum Actinomycetota; class Acidimicrobiia; order IMCC26256; family JACDBD01; genus JACDBD01. The sequence continues at coordinate 38,944 of JBOGFJ010000079.1, read as the reverse complement.
CGGAAGAGAGGGGAAACCGGATGCGTCGTCTCCCGATCCTGGCCGCGCTCGTCGTCGGCGTCACGCTCGCCGGCACCACCGCCGCATGGGCCTGCGGCAGCCTGGTCGCGCCCAACGGCGCCGTGCAGCTGCTGCGCACGAGCACGCTCGCCGCCCACCACGACGGCGTCGAGCACTACATCACCAACTTCGAGTTCGCCGGCAGCCAGGAGTCGTTCGGGTCGATCATCCCCCTGCCGGGGGAGCCCACCACCGTGGAGCGGGCCGGCGACTGGACCCTCCAGCGGCTCCAGCAGGAGGTTGCGCCGCCGTTGCGCGAGTCGGAGGCATTCGAGGACGCGGTGCCGGCAACCGCGGGGGGCGTCGACGTGCTGCAACAGACCCGCATCGGGTCGCTCGACGTCAGCATCCTGCGCGGTGGCGGGGCGGACGTCAGCGCGTGGGCCGCCGAGCAGGGCTTCACGCTCACCGACGACACACCCGAGGTGCTCGAGTTCTACTCGGAGCGCTCGCCGTACTTCATGGCGGCCAAGTTCGACGCCGAGGCGGCGGGTGAAGACGGCTTCCAGGGTGGCGACGGCATCCCCGTGCACCTCGCCATCCCGCTCGAACAGCCGTGGGTGCCGCTGCGGATCCTCGCGACGGGCAAGCCCGCGGACGAGATCGTGCAGGCCGACGTCTTCCTCCTCACCGACGAGAAGCCCGAGCTGCTCGCGGGGTCCGGGCTCGCGCTCGAGCGTTCGGAACCTGCGAGCGACCTGCTCCTCGACGACCTTCGCTCGGACAAGAACATGGAGTGGGTGCCGGAGGACGCGTGGTTCACCTACCTCGAGCTGGAGACGCCGGTCAGCGACCTCAATTACGACCTCGCGACCAGTGTGGGGAAGGAGTCGCCGAGCGTCGTCGACACCGGCCTCGTCCGCCTCGACGAGATGTCGGCGCTCGACGTGCTGGGCCAGGGGTCAGGCGACTCGTGGCCGTGGCAGGGGACCGCCGCAATCGCAATCGCGGCCGTGCTCACGCTGGCGTGCGGCGCGCTCCTCGTGCGCCCGCGGCCCCGGGTCAGCCGCCCGGCGTGAGGTTCGGGGCGGAGGGCGTGCCGGTGCTATCGGAGTCGGCACGCTCCACCGCCTCGGCGAGCACCTCGGCGATGTCCTGCACCTTGACGTCGTCGTCGCGCTGCTTCTCTTTTACCCCGTCGTCCATCATCACGTAACAGAAGGGACAGGCCACCGCGATGCGCTCCGACCCGGTCGCCAGCGCCTCTTCGGTGCGCTCGACGTTGACCTTCTTGCCGGTGTGCTCCTCCATCCACATGCGGGCGCCGCCGGCGCCGCAGCAGAGGCCCCGGGTGCCGTTGCGGGGCATCTCCACGAGATCGATGCCTCCGAGCGATCCCACGACCTTCCGCGGCGCGAGGTACACGTCGTTGTGGCGGCCGAGGTAGCAGGAGTCGTGGAACGTGACCCGCTCCTCGAGCGAGGCGCCGTCGAGTGACAGCCGGCCGCTGTCGATCAGCTCCATGAGGAACTGGGAGTGGTGGAGCACCTCGTAGCTGCCGCCGAGCTGTGGGTACTCGTTCTTGAGCGTGTTGAAGCAGTGAGGGCACTGCGTGACGATCTTCTTCACGCCCATGCCGTCGAGCGTCTCGATGTTCTGCATCGCGAGCATCTGGAAGATGTACTCGTTGCCGGATCGACGGGCGGGGTCGCCGGTGCAGAGCTCGCTCGGGCCGAGTATGGCGAAGTCGATGCCCGCGCGCTGCATGAGCTTGGCCATGGCCCGGCTCGTCTTCTTGTTGCGATCGTCGAAGGAACCGGCGCATCCCACCCAGTAGAGGTACTCGCGGTCGAGCGATCCGGAGCCGTCGACGATCTCGACACCCTCGAGGCTCGCGGCCCAGTCGCCCCGGTCGCCCTGATTCATCCCGTAGACGTTCTGGGAGTTCTCCATCGAGCGGTACGTGTTGCCGAGCTCGGCGGGGAAGTTGCTCTCCATCAGCGACAGGTACCGGCGCATGTCGAGGATCTTGTCGAGGATCTCGATGTCGACCGGACAGATCTCGTCACACGCCTTGCACGACGTGCAGGCCCACAGCTCCTCGGGCGTCACGCGCTCGAACATCGAGTTCGCGCCGATGGTGATGTCACGGTCTACGCCCACGGGCGTCGACACCTTGGGCTCGCCGGTGCTCGCCATGACCTCGCCGACCTTGAGCACGATCTCGCGGGGATCGAGCGGCTTGCCCGTCAGGTGTGCCGGGCACACCGAGGTGCACCGACCGCAGATGGTGCACGCGTCGGTGTCGAAGAGCTGCTTCCACGTGAAGTCTTCGACCGTGCTGGCACCGAACGTCTCGAGCTCCGTCTCCATCAGGTTCGGCAGCGGCTTCATCGCCCCCTTGGGCCGGTCCTTGGCGCCCAGGTACATGTTCATGGGCGACGTGATCATGTGACGCAGCTTCGTGGTCGGCAGGATCACGAGGAAGGCCACGAACGCGACGGCGTGCAGGCCCCACATCCAGCGGTGGGCATCGCTGAGTGTCCCCTCCGACCACGTGTCGACCAGGCCGGAGAGCGGGTAGCCGACCAGCGACCACTCCTCGAACTGCGGCCGACCTGCCAGCGCGATGCGCAGCCCTTCGGTGAGAAAACCGCTGATCCCGATGACGAGGAACGTGCCGAGGATCACCGCGTCTTCGGGCTTGGTCTTTATCCGGATGCGATACGGGCGCTGCACATAGCGCCGACCGATCGCCCATGTGATGCCGACCACGAAGATCACGCCGAACACGTCAGCGGTGGCCGCGTACGCCTGGTACGTGCGGCCATGGAGAAACTTCAGCGACTCCGGGAGCTGGTGGTCGATCTCGAGGACCACGGTGGCGATGAACAGCACCAGGAACCCGAAGTAGATGGCGGAGTGCATCGTGCCGGCAGCCGGATCACGCAGCAGCGTGCGCATCCACACGCCGGCCCGGAAGTCGCGCATGCGCCGGTGCAGGTTCTTCCTGGTGGTGCGGCGGTCGTCGGGCTGGCCCCGTTCGTAGTTGCTGAACCGCTGGGCCACGAACCAGGCCGTGACCATGAGCATCGCGCCGACCGTCGCGTAGAAGGCCCAGTAGACCGGGTCGGGGATGTTGCCGAAGACGTGCCGGCTGACCGGCGAGTCTTCCTCCCACTGGGTGATCCGGGGCACGATCCCGGACGCGAGCGTCCCCGCGACCGCGACGATCCCGACGCCGATGACGACCTGATGCGGCTTCGGCCGGCTCACGGGCCGCAATCTAGTGCCGGGTCTCGTGAGATCTTCACTCTCGAGGCCGCCGGGTCCGGATTCCGGACCACTGGGCCTCGAGTCGCGGAGCTACTGGACCGTCTGGCTGTCGGACTCGCGCAGGCGACGGGCGAGGCCGGCGAGGAGCTTGTGCGCGAACTCGGGGACGTCGTCGATGAGGCCGGCGAACTCGCGCTGTCCGAGCACCACCAGCTCCATCGGGGTGTCGGCGGTGATCGTGGCGTTGCGGGGGGCCCGGTCGAGGAGGGCGAGGTCGCCGAAGAACTGGCCCGGGCCCAGCTCCGCCACCTTCTGGCCGTGGCGGGTGACGGTGGCGTTGCCGTCGATGATCACGAAGAACTCGGTACCGGTGTCGCCCTCGGTCACCAGCTCCTTGGCGGCCTCGACCTTGACGTCTTCCGCCCGCTTGGCCACGAGCTGGAGATCCTTCCTGGAGCAGGCGGCGAACAGCGGTACCGCGGCCAGGTGGTCGAGGAAGGCGTCCCGCGCCCGAGGCATGACAGGAATCTAGCGAGATTGTCAACCCGATGCTCGGGGGAGCCCTCGTTGGGAATGCTGAGCCTTGCGTCCACGTTGGGAGAACTTGATAGTGACGGACTCAAGGTTCTAGCCTGGCGTCCTCACAAGATCGAGATCCCCAAATCGACTGATCCAGGAGGCCCACTCCCATGGCCAAAGCCGTCGGCATCGACCTCGGAACGACCAACTCGGTCGTCTCCGTGCTGGAGGCGGGCGAGCCCGTCGTCATCCCCAACGCCGAGGGGTCGCGCACGACCCCGTCGGTGGTCGCGTTCTCGAAGACCGGCGAAGTGCTCACCGGTGAGGTGGCCAAGCGCCAGGCCATCACCAACCCCGACCGCACCGTTCGGTCGGTCAAGCGCCAGATGGGCACCAACTGGTCGATCGACGTCGACGGGAAGGCGTACACGGCCCAGGAGATCTCGGCGCGCGTCATCCAGAAGCTCAAGCGTGACGCGGAGGCGTACCTGGGCGACACCGTCACCCAGGCCGACATCACGGTGCCGGCGTACTTCGGCGACGCCGAGCGCCAGGCCACCACCGAGGCGGGTCAGATCGCCGGCGTCGAGGTGCTGCGCATCATCAACGAGCCGACCGCGGCCTCCCTCGCGTACGGGCTCGACAAGGGTCACGACCAGACGGTGCTCGTGTTCGACCTCGGAGGCGGCACGTTCGACGTGTCGATCCTCGAGCTCGGCGAGGGCGTGTTCGAGGTGAAGTCGACCGCGGGGAACACCCACCTCGGCGGCGACGACTGGGACCAGCGCGTCATCGACTGGCTCGTGAGCGAGTTCAAGAACGCCCATGGCGTCGACCTCTCGGCCGACAAGATGGCGACGCAGCGGCTCAAGGAGGCAGCGGAGAAGGCGAAGATCGAGCTGTCCACGCTGCAGGAGACGACGGTCAACCTGCCGTTCATCACCGCGACCAGCGAGGGGCCGCTCCACCTCGAGCTCAACCTGTCGCGGGCGAAGTTCCAGGAGCTCACGTCCGACCTCATCGACGCCTGCCGCGGGCCTTTCGAGCAGGCGATCCGCGACGCGGGGCTGTCGAAGGAGCAGATCGACCGCGTGCTGCTCGTCGGCGGCTCGACGCGCATGCCTGCAGTCACCGATCTCGTGAAGCAGCTCACCGGCAAGGAAGGTGACAAGGGCATCAACCCCGACGAGGCCGTGGCGGTCGGCGCTGCCATCCAGGCCGGTGTGCTCAAGGGCGACGTGAAGGACGTGCTCCTGCTCGACGTGACGCCGCTGTCGCTGGGGATCGAGACCAAGGGTCAGATCTTCACGAAGCTCATCGAGCGCAACACGACGATCCCGACCAAGCGGTCGGAGGTGTTCACCACCGCCGACGACAACCAGCCCAGCGTCGAGATCCACGTGCTCCAGGGCGAGAGCGACATGGCCTACCGCAACAAGACGCTGGGGAAGTTCCAACTCGTCGGCATCCCGCCGGCGCCGCGGGGCGTGCCCCAGGTCGAGGTCACCTTCGACATCGACGCCAACGGCATCGTGCACGTGTCGGCGAAGGACCTTGCCACCGGCAAGGAGCAGAACATGACCATCACCGGCGGTACCGCGCTCTCGAGCGAGGAGATCGACCAGATGGTGAAGGACGCCGAGGCCCACGCGGAGGAAGACCGCAAGCGGCGCGAGGAGGCCGAGGTTCGCAACAACGCCGACGCACTCGTGTTCCAGACCGAGAAGCTCCTCAAGGACGAGGGCGAGAAGGTCTCGGCCGACGAACGCGAGAAGATCGAGGGTGCGCTCAAGGAGCTGAAGGACGCGCTGGCTGGTGCCGACATCGACGCCGTCAAGCGGGCGCACGAGTCGCTGATCGCGGCGAGCCAGGAGTTCGCCCAGCGGCTGTATGCACAGGCGAGTCAGCAGGCTTCCGGTGACGCCGATGCTGGCGCCGGCTCCGCCCCGTCCGACGACGAGGTGGCCGACGCCGAGATCGTCGACGAGGACGAGCAGAAGGGCGCCTAAATGGCTTCCGATGACGCGTCGCGCGGCAGCGGAGCGAGCGAGCCGCTCGCCAGCGAGCGAACGCCCGCGGACGGGCCTACCCCTTCAGGGATGGCCCCGTCCGCAGAGAGCGAGCGAGAAGCCGAGGAGATCGTCCACGAGCTCGACGAGCTCGGCCGCGCCCAGGCCGAGCGCGACGAGTACCTCGACTCACTGCGGCGGGTGCAGGCCGACTTCGAGAACTACCGCAAGCGGATGCTGCGCGAGCAGACCGCGCTCGTCGAGCGGGCGACCGAGGGTCTCATCGAGCAGCTCCTTCCCGTGCTCGACTCGTTCGAGCTCGCCGTCGCGAGCGCGGAGGATGACGGCGAGGAGTTGTCGAAGGTCCGCAAGGGCGTCGAGCTCGTGTACGCGGAGTTGCTCGGCGTGCTCGAGAAGGCCGGATTGTCGCGCATCGAAGCGAGCGGGAAGCCCTTCGACCCCACCGAGCACGAAGCGGTCGCGCAAGACGACGGTGAGGGAGAGCCCGTCGTCAGCGACGTGCTCCGTACCGGCTACCGGCTCCGCGGCCGCGTGCTGCGCCCGGCCATGGTGAAGGTCACGAGGTAGGCCGCCGCCGTGCCCCCGCAGCGGGAGTGGTTCGAGAAGGACTACTACGAGGTGCTCGGCGTTCCCGAGAGCGCGTCCGAGAAGGACATCAGCCGCGCGTATCGGAAGCTCGCCAAGCAGTACCACCCCGATGCCAACCCGGGTGACACCGCTGCCGAAGAGCGCTTCAAGGACGTCTCCGCGGCCTACGACGTGCTCGGTGACGCCGAGCGGCGCAAGGAATACGACGAGGTCCGTCAGATGGTCGCCGCGGGGGTCGCCGGCCCGGGGTACGGCCGACCGGGCTTCGGCCCCGGCGGCTTCGGGCCCGGCTTCGAAGGCGGCCGCACGATCTTCGTCGACGATCTCAGCGACGTCGGTGACCTCGGCGATCTCTTCGGCGGCCTGTTCGGACGCACCGGCGGTCGCCGCGCGCGCGGACCGCGCCCCGGGCCCGACCTCGAGACCGAGCTCAGCCTCGACTTCCTCGAGGCTGCCCACGGCGTGATGCGCGAGCTGAGCTTCGACAGCCGAACAGTGAAGGTGCGCATTCCCGCCGGTGTCGCCGACGGGCAGCGCATCCGGGTCAAGGGCCGCGGTGGCCCGGGCGCGGAAGGGGGCCCGCCGGGCGATCTCTACGTCGTCGTGCGCGTACGGCCCCATCCCCTGTTCGGTCGGAAGGGCGACGACGACTTGACGATCACGGTCCCGGTCACGTTCCCCGAGGCCGCGCTCGGCGGCCAGGCGCGCGTGCCGACGCTGGGTGAGCCGGTGACGGTCAAGATCCCTCCCGGCACGCAGTCGGGCAAGACCGTGCGCGTGCGCGGGCGCGGGCTCGAGCGCACCAAGGGGTCACCCGGCGATCTGCTGGTGACGTTCGAGGTCGCGGTACCCCAGAAGCTCTCGGCGGAAGAGCGCAAAGAGATCGAGGCGCTGCGCGGCGTGCTCGGGGGAAACCCGCGCGAGCACCTGGAAGTGTGAGGTGACAGGCGATGGCGAGTCGTAAGCCTTCCGAGCGCCAACGAGCGCTCTACATCATCTCGGTGGCGGCCGAGCTGGCCGGGGTGCACGCGCAGACGCTGCGCATCTACGAGCGCAAGGGGCTGATCGAGCCCGCCCGCACCGAGGGCGGGAGCCGGCGCTACTCCGAGCGCGACATCGAGCTCCTCCAGCGCATCCAGGAACTCACCAACGAGGGTGTCGGCCTCGCGGGTGTGCGGCGCATCCTCGACCTCGAGGCCGAGTTGGCCGACGCCGAGGCCGAGATCGATCGTCTCGAAGGGGAGCTGGCCGCCGCCCTCCGTGAGCTCGAGGCGGCCAGGCGCGCCCGTCCCGCGGGTGGAGACCTGGTGCCGGTGGCGAAGACCGTCGTTCGCGTCAGGCGCAGCTGACCGCACGGCCGTCAGACCGGGCTGGCCGTCGTGGCGCGTCGCATCCAGTCCTCGAGCTCGTGCTCCTCCTCGATGGCGAGCGGACCCGGGGACAGGTAGCCGAGGGCGAACGCCGCCAGCGTCGGAACGAGCACGACGGGGATCCACACGGCTCCGCTCGGCGCGACCAGCCGCAGCTCCGCGAGCAGCAATGTGAGCACGACGCCGACGCCCGCGCCGGTGACACCGATCCGCAGGGCGCGCCGCCACCGGCTCGGGGGCAGGCGGCGCCGGAGGAGCGCCAGCCAGATCGCGAGGATGCTGAGCCCGGTGGCGACCGCGACCAGCAACGTGAACATGCCCATCAGCGAGAGCGCCTTCCCTCGGACGTCGAGGGTGAACTCCTGGCTCGCGAGACTCTGCCGATCGGGATCGACCAGGATCAATGACGCCGGGAACAGTCCCGTCACCTGGTCGTCGAGGTCGCCGAAGTCGATCGGAACGTCCACGACGAGGTCGCGGCGCGCCGGCACGCGGGCTTGGATCAGGACGTCGTACGACACGAGGGTGACGTCGAATGCCCTCCCGCGCAGCTGCACCTGACGAACCACCACCGGAGCATCGGTGGCGTTGCGAAGCTCGAGTGTCAGCGTCGACTCGCGCCCGGGGTCGATGAGGACCGGGTCGCTGCTGCTCGAGAGATCGAGGCGTTGATCGTCGAGGCTCGCCCTGAAGGAGAACCCGCCCTCGGATCCCGCGGCGGCCGACGGGATCGTTCCCGCGAGGGAGGCGACGACGAGGGCGAGGAGTGCCCCGACCCGCGTCACGTGCGCGTGAATGCGCTGTTCACCATGCCGCGCACGCTGACCCAACCGAGCGCGCCCATGACGAGGAGCGCGACGAGTACCACGCTCAGTGTGCTCGAGCTCGTCTGGGGTGCCGCGACCCAGAAGCCGGCTTGCAGGATCGTGCCGTCGCTGCAGACGACCTCGGCGCGGTGCTGCCCCGGACCGAGCCCACTCGTGTCGACGTCGAGCGAGAAGTCACCCGCCCCGTTGGTGTCGATCTTCCCCGCGGGCTGGTCGTCGACGTGGAGCACCGGGTCACAGCCGGCCGGAGCGGTCCCGTCGATGCGGACGGGTTGGCCCGGGACGAACGCCCGGCGCAGCTGGTAGTTGGTCAGGGTGAGCCCGCTGGGCAGCACGGTCACGGTGCGGTCGGTGGTCACGGCGCCCGGGCTCGCGGGGGCGTCCGCGGTCGGGATCTCGGCGGCCACCCCCAGGACGACCGTCGGCACGTCGGGCGCGGCGGGGTTGAACGAGGGCGGTCCGGGTGGGGGCGGCGGCGCGGGTGGGCCCGGCGGTGACGGCGGTGGCGGTGCCGGCGGTCCCGGAGGCGGCGGCGGAGCAGGAGGTGGAGGTGGAGGTGGAGGTGGAGGTGGTGGTGGCGGCGGAGGAGGAGGTGGTGGAGGCGGCGCCGGGCACCCGCCCACCGCGTCGCCGTGGGCGGTGTGGGCCGGGACCCCGCTGCTGTCGACGGTGATTGCCTGTCCGCGGTGGCAGACGGTGACCGGGTCGTGGCCCGGAGGCTGGCCGAGCGCGAGGCCGCTGCCGATCGACAGGCCGGCCACGGCGTAGGCCGAGCCGGCGACCATCGCGACGACCAGAGGACGCGCCGGGATCCCCCACCCTGCCCTCACTGTGCCTGCCCTCACCCCGTTGCTCCCAGTCAGGCGGGAACGCTAACAGGCTCGTCGTGCGCCCCACCCGCACGGAGCTCCGCCCGCCGGAGCCGCCGCCGTCGTCCGGTCACGATCATCACCCGCGCCAGGAAGCCGAACGCGGCCGCGCCCAGGGCGGCGGCGATCACGAAGGTGACGAACGACGGCTCGGGGGCACCGAGGGACCACACCCCCAACACGGTGGTGAACCCCGCGGCACCGCCGAGGATCGCCATTCCCGGGTACGCGGACCGGCGGGTGTAGCCGCGTCGCAGTGGCTGGGTGATCGCGAGGCCGTAGGCGACGACGAAGAGGGCGAGGAGCAATGCCGCCACGCCGTTGGCCGCCAGGAAGAAGGGTTGCTCGGGGTCGAGGGCGAACTCGTGGCGGAGGAGGATCCGCTTGTTCTCGTCGAGGAGGCGGAACTCGGCCGTAAGGTCCCCGCTCGAGAGGATGCGCACTCGTTCGGCGTCGACATCGGCCGTGAACGCGCCGCCACCGGCCGGGTCGAGTGGGCCCGACCGCGAGGAGCCGAGGCCGACCCCGGCTGCCGAGAAGCCGATCTGCGCGAAGCGCGCGGCGCCGGCGCGCCGCGGGAGCTCCTCCACGCTCACCGGGATCGGATCGGCGAGGTCGGCCGCGACCGCGTCGCTGGACCCGAGATCGGTGCCGGCCACGGTCACCACCCCCGGGAGGAGCGAATCCGAGCGGCCCGGCTCGCCGAGGCCGATCACCGCCACGACGAGCATCGCGGCCAGCAGCAGCACGGTGCCGACGAGCGCCGGGACCGGCCGGGCGGGCGGGGCGATCAGGTCGTCGACCCGAACGAGGTCTTCGGGCCGGAGGTCGGCGAGCGCCTCGTCGGCCCGGCGGTGGACCGACGTCCCCCGTACCTTCACCGCGGGTCCGTCGGTCGGAGCGCTCCCGGTGACGACGGTGCCCGCCCCGGTTCGCCCGGCGATCGCGGTGGTGGCCTCTCCTTCCGTGGCCGGGTCGTGCGGTGCAGCCGCGGGGCCGGCGGCGGCGGCGATCGAGCCGCTCGCGAGCAGGGTGACGCCCGCGCGACCGAGCCACCCTTCCCCGAATGCTTCGGTCGCGCCGTGCCCCAGCGCGATCCCGAACGCCTCCGCGCTGGGGTAGCGCTCCGCCGGCTCGCGTCGCAGCGCCCTCATCGTGACCGCGACGAGCGGCTCGGGAACCTGCGGCGCCGCGTCCGCGAGCGCGAGCGGTTCCTCCTCGACCCGGCGTTCGAGGACCTCAATGGGATCGCCCTCGATCGAGAACGGCAAGGTTCCCGACAGCAGCTCGTACAAGACGGTGCCGGCCGCGTACACGTCGGCCGGCGGGCCGAGGCCGGCACCACGAGCCTGCTCCGGCGCCATGTACGCGGGCGTGCCGATGACCGTGCCTGCAACCGTGGTCACCGTCTCCTCACCGGCGAAGACCTCGGCGATGCCGAAGTCGGTCACCTTGAGCGTGCGGTCGGCGGCGAACATCAGGTTCTCGGGCTTGATGTCACGGTGGAGCACGCCCTTGCCGTGCGCGAAGTGCAGACCCGAGCACGCGGCGAGCACCGCTGCACATGCCGTGGGCATGGTGAGCCCCTCGGAGGTGAAGCGGTCCCACAGCGTGCCGCCGGGAAGTGCCTCCATCACGAGTACGCAGACGCCCTCGCGCTCCACGTAGTCGTACACCGGAACGATGTGCGGATGGCTGAGCGCAGCGAGCGTCCTCGCCTCGGTGCCGAACCTGCGCCGCACGTCCGGGTCGACTGCGAACGCCTCCGGCAACTGCTTGATCGCCACCGTCCGCTCGAGCTGGCGGTGCGTCCCCGAGAGCACGACACCCATCGCCCCGCGTCCCAGCTCGGCGCCGAGCTCGTAACTCGGTAGCGCCTCCCGGATCTGCATGTTCACGGCGATGGCCATCCCGGCTGAGCCGGATCGCTCCTGCGAGCTGTTCGGGAGGTCCCGGCGGGGGGGAGCGTATCCTCCCGTTGCAATGGGTTATGCACTGCTGGAAGTGCGCCAACCGGGCCGCAAGCCGCTCGTGCTCGCGATCCAGCACGCGCTCGAGCTGGGACGCGACTGCGACGGCCTCCTCCTCATGGATCCCGAGGTCTCCAGACGGCACGCCGCGGTACGACTGGATGGCGACGCGCTGACGATCGAGGATCTCGGCAGCACCAACGGCACCACCCTGAACGGGCAGCCGTTGGAGCGGCCGACGAAGATGACCGAGGCCGACGTCGCCCGGCTCGGGAGCACCGAGTTGCGGATGGTCCAGGAGCCGGCGATCGCCGCCGCACCCGGAGCCGGCCCGTCCCGCGGGACGGTGGTGGCGTCGGGCGACACCGCGGTCGTGCGCGCCCGCGCCGGGGGAAGCTCCGCTGCCCGCCAGACGTCGATCGACGTGGTGGCGTCGGCGGCCGAGCAGGAGACCTTCGACGCGTCCCGGCTCCAGGCCGAGGGGGGCACGGTCACGATCGTCTTCTCCGATATCGAAGGATCGACCGAGGCGGCGATGAAGCTCGGCGACACCGCCTGGTTCAGGCTGCTGGGCCTCCACAACGACATCGTGCGCGGTCTGGTCCGCGACTATCGGGGGAAGGAGGTCAAGTCGCAGGGTGACGGGTTCATGCTCACCTTCCCGAGCGCCCGGGCGGCGGTGCGTTGCACGAGCGAGGTCCAGCGCCGGCTCGCCGCTCACGCCGGCGAGCATCCCGACGAGGAGATCAGGGTCCGGATCGGCATCCACACCGGGGAGGCGATCGCCGACGCCACCGGCGACCTTTTCGGCCGCCACATCATCGTGGCGGCCCGGATCGCCAACCTGGCCGACGGCGGCCAGATCCTGGCGTCGGGCATCACCAAGGAGATCGCCCATACCGGCGACTTCCGCTTCGGCGCGCCCCGTCAGGTGAGCCTCAAGGGCATCGAGGGCGACCAGACCGTGTACGAGGTCCTCTGGCACGAGGACGAGGAAGGGAGATGAGGCCGCCCGCGGGAATGGGAAAGTTGATACCAGTGTTGTCAACTTCAACACCGACCTGAGGAGAGCCCGTGGCCCTCGACCCCAACAGGTTCACCCGCAAGACCGGCGAGGCCCTGGGGTCCGCCCAGGCGCTGGCACGCGAGCGGAACCACAGCCAGGTCGCCCCCGAGCACCTGCTCGCCGCCCTGGTGAGCCAGCCCGAGGGCGTCGTCCTCCCGGTGCTCGAGCGGGTCGGGGTGTCGACCAAGGTCGTGCGCGACCGCGTCGACGAGGTGCTGGCGAGCATCCCCCAGGTGTACGGGGCCACCGCGCAGCAGGCGCAGCTTTCGACCGAGGCCTACCAGCTCCTCGAGGCCGCCGACCGCGAGCGCGCGGGCCTGGACGACGACTACCTCTCGACCGAGCACATCCTCCTCGCGATGGCCGAGGTCACCGGGGGCGTTGGTGACCTCCTGCGCTCGCTCGGCGTCACCCACGACGCCGTGCTCGACGCCCTCAAGGACGTGCGCGGGAGCCACCGGGTCACGAGCGAGAACCCGGAGGAGCAGTACCAGGCGCTCGAGCGGTTCGGTCGCGACCTCACCGAAGACGCGCGCAAGGGCAAGCTCGATCCTGTGATCGGCCGCGACGAGGAGATCCGCCGCGTCGTCCAGGTGCTCTCGCGCCGCACCAAGAACAACCCGGTGCTCATCGGCGAGCCGGGCGTGGGCAAGACCGCGATCGTGGAGGGCCTCGCCCGCCGCATCGTCGAGGGTGACGTGCCCGAGAGCCTGCGCAACAAGCGCCTGATCGCGCTCGACATCGGTTCGATGGTCGCGGGCGCCAAGTACCGCGGTGAGTTCGAGGAGCGGTTCAAGTCGGTGCTGAAGGAGATCGCCGACGCCGAGGGTGAGATCGTCACCTTCATCGACGAGCTGCACACGATCGTGGGTGCCGGTGGCGCCGAGGGCGCGGTCGACGCCGGCAACATGATCAAGCCGATGCTCGCCCGTGGCGAGCTGCGCATGATCGGCGCGACCACGCTCGACGAGTACCGCAAGCACATCGAGAAGGACGCCGCGCTCGAGCGGCGCTTCCAGCCGGTGTTCGTCGGCGAGCCCTCCGTCGACGACACCATCGCGATCCTGCGCGGGCTCAAGGAGCGCTACGAGGTGCACCACGGCGTTCGCATCCAGGACGCCGCGCTCGTCGCCGCGGCCAGGCTCTCGCACCGGTACGTCACCGGGCGCCAGCACCCCGACAAGGCGATCGACCTGATCGACGAGGCCGCGTCGCGCCTCCGCATCGAGATCGACTCGATGCCGATCGAGATCGACGTGGTCGAGCGGCGGATCCGGCAGCTCGAGATCGAGAAAGCGGCGCTGGCGAAGGAGACCGACGACGTCTCCAAGCAGCGGCTCGACGCGATCGAGGCCGAGCTGGCCGAGCTGAGCGAGCAGCGGGCGGCGATGGTGGCGCACTGGGAGAACGAGAAGCGCGCCATCACCGAGATCCGCGACCTGAAGGAGCAGCTCGAGAACGCGCGGGGCGAGGCCGAACGGGCCGAACGAGAGGGCGACCTCGAGCGGGCCGCACAGCTGCGCTACGGCACCATGCGCGAGCTCGACGCCGAGATCGAGAGCCGCACCGCCCGCCTCGACGAGCTCCAGAGCTCCCAGGCCATGCTCAAGGAGGAGGTCGACGAGGAGGACATCGCCGAGATCGTCTCCAAGTGGACCGGCATCCCCGTGTCGCGCCTCATGGAGGGCGAGCTGCAGAAGCTCGTGCGCATGGAGGATGCGCTGCACGATCGGGTCGTGGGCCAGGACGACGCCGTCCGGGCGGTGGCGAACGCCATCCGCCGGTCGCGCGCCGGCCTCTCCGACCCCCACCGACCCATCGGCTCCTTCCTCTTCCTCGGCCCCACGGGTGTAGGCAAGACGGAGCTGGCGCGGTCGCTCGCCGACTTCCTGTTCGACGACGAGCAGGCGATGGTGCGAATCGACATGTCCGAGTACCAGGAGAAGCACAACGTGTCGCGCCTGGTGGGCGCGCCACCGGGCTACGTCGGCTACGACGAGGGCGGCCAGCTCACCGAGGCGGTTCGCCGGCGCCCGTACGCCGTCCTCCTGCTCGACGAGATCGAGAAGGCCCATCCCGACGTGTTCAACGTGCTGCTCCAGCTGATGGACGACGGCCGCCTCACCGACGGCCAGGGCCGCACGGTCGACTTCACCAACACCGTGCTCATCATGACCAGCAACCTCGGCACCGGTGGCGACGAGTCCCAGGTGCTGGCGGCGATGCGGAACCACTTCAAGCCGGAGTTCGTGAACCGGATCGACGAGATCGTGGTGTTCCATCCGCTGTCGCAGGACCACATCGCCGAGATCGTCGGCATCCAGGTCGAGCACCTCGCCGGGCGCCTGGCCGAGCGCGGGCTCGGGCTCGAGGTCACCGACGGCGCACGCGAGCACCTCGCCCGCACGGGCTACGACCCCGACTTCGGGGCCCGCCCGCTGAAGCGGGTGATCCAGAGGGAGATCGCCGACCCGGTCGCGCTCGCGCTGCTCCAAGGCGAGTACCACGACGGCGACACGATCCGTGTCGACGCCTCGCCCGACGGTCTCGTGTTCGCCAAGGGCGAGCCCGCGCGCGTCGGCTAAAGCCCCAGACTCGAGGCCCTGCAGTCCGGAATCCGGACCCCGAGGCCTCGAGTCACCGACAATGGGGTCGTGAGCGTCACCGATGCTGCGCTGGTCCGTGACACGGAACACTGGTTCGTGCGGCGCGGGCTGCCGCACTTCATCGACGACTACAGCGCGACCCGCGACGTTCTGACGCGTGCCGTGCCCGTCTTGACGTTGATCTTCCTGGTCGAGGTGGCCAACGCGCCCAAACGCAGCTTCCCGCTCTGGCTCGATGCCGTGGCCGTCGCCGTCGGCTTCGCGATCCTGCTGGGCGCGTGGATGGTCGCCAACGTCCTTCGTCACCGCCCGCTGTTGGCGCGTCCCGACAGCGTCGGAGTGTTCGAGGTCGCGGTGTTCGTGCTCGCGCCACCGGCGATCCCACTGGTGTTCGGCGGCCAGTGGCGCTCGGCGATTGTCACGGCAGCGGTCAATCTCGGTCTGCTCGGCGCCATCTACCTGGTCACCAGCTACGGCGTGGTACCGATGACCCGCTGGGGGGCGACGGAGACAGTGCGCGAGCTGAACGCGGTCGTCGGGCTGTTCGTTCGAGCCCTGCCGTTGCTGCTCCTCTTCGTCACCTTCCTCTTCCTGACCGCCGAGGTGTGGCAGGTGAGCGACGAGTTGGACGGGCCCTTCTACTGGATCGTGCTGGGCTTGTTCGTCGTCATCGGTGTCCTGTTCGCCGTGATCCGCCTGCCGAGGGTGATCGACGAGCTGTCCGACTTCGAGTCGTGGGACGTCGTCGTCGGCAGGGTCGAGGAGACTCCGGTCGCACAGGTGGCGAGCGAGGTCGCGAGACCGGTTGTCGAGGCGCCGGCGTTGTCGAACCGGCAGTGGGGGAACGTCGGCCTCGTCGTCCTGTTCAGCCAGGGTCTGCAGGTGATCCTCGTGACCGTGATGATCGGGCTCTTCCTCGTCGGGTTCGGAATGGTGGTGGTCACCGAGCCGACGATCGAGACGTTCGTCGGGTCCGAGCCGCACGTTCTGGCGACGCTCGACCTGTGGGGCCGGCACATGGTCCTGACCGAGGAGCTCTTGCGCGTCGCGGGGTTCCTCGCCGTCTTCTCCGGGTTCTACTTCGCCATCTCGGTGCTCACCGATACGAAGTACCGCGAAGAGTTCCTCGAGGAGATCGTGGGAGAGATGCGCCGGTCGCTGGCGGTTCGGGCGGTGTACCTGGCTGTGCTCGAGCGCCGCGCTCCGAGTACGATCTCGTCAACGTGATCGCAGTCGCGACCGTTCACCCTCTCCTCTCGCTCTGGGAGCGTGCGTGCCCGGCACGGTGATCGTCGGCACCCAATGGGGTGACGAGGGCAAGGGCCGTTTCACCGACTATCTCGCCAAGGAGAGCGAGCTGGTCGTGCGGTACCAGGGTGGTCACAACGCAGGCCATCGGATCGTTGTCGACGGCGACGTGTTCGCTCTCCAGCTGGTGCCGAGCGGTGTCCTGTACGACTACGTCACGCCGGTGATCGGCAACGGCGTCGTCGTCGACCCGGCCGTGCTCGTCGAGGAGCTCGACATGCTCGAGGGCAAGGGCATCGATACCAGCCGACTGCGAGTGTCGGGCAACGCCCACCTGATCATGCCGTACCACGAGGAGCTCGATCGCGTGACCGAGCGATACCTCGGCAAGAACAAGCTCGGGACCACCAAGCGCGGAATCGGGCCCGCGTACGCGGACAAGGCGCTACGCGTCGGCCTTCGGGTGCAAGACCTGCTCGATCCCAAGATCTTCCGACAGAAGCTCGATCTCGTATTGCGGGAGAAGAACGGAGTGCTCGCCAAGGTCTACAACCGGCTCCCACTCGACGCCGAGGAGATCTGCGCCCGCTACCTTGCGATGACACCGCGTCTCGAGCCGCTGATCGCCGACACCGTGCACATGCTCCACGAGGCGCTCGAGGCCGGACAGCGGGTGCTGTTCGAGGGCGCGCAGGCGACGTACCTCGACCTCGACCACGGTACGTATCCGTTCGTCACGTCGAGCAACCCCGTCAGCGGCGGCGTGTGCACGGGCGCGGGAGTCGGCCCGCGTGCTATTGACCGCATCGTCGGTGTCACCAAGGCGTACGTGACCCGCGTGGGCTCGGGCCCGTTCCCCACCGAGCTGGCCGAGGGTGACGCTGACGGCGATCTTCTCGTCGAGCGGGGCGGCGAGTTCGGCACCAACACCGGCCGTCGCCGCCGCCCGGGCTGGCTCGACGCCGTGATGCTGCGCCAGGCCGTGCGCCTCAACACCTGCACCGAGATCGCGATCACCAAGCTCGACGTGCTGGCGCCGTACCCCGAGATCAAGGTGTGCGTCGCCTACGAGGGTGACGACGGCACCCGTTACGAGCACGTGCCCTACCACCAGTCGGTGTTGCACAAGGTGCGGCCGGTGTACGAGACCGTGCCGGGGTGGGGAAGCGAGATCGACGGCGCCGCCCGCATCGACGACCTGCCGTCGGCCGCGCGCGACTACGTGCGATTCGTCGAGGAGCTGGCCGGCGTCCCCGTGACGTTCGTGTCCGTGGGCCCGTCCCGCGAGCAGACGGTCGTGCTTCCCCGCGCCGCGTGAACGTCCTGGTTCTCGGGTCCGACGGGCGCGCCCACGCGCTCACGTGGCGGATCGCGTCGTCCCCGTCGGTCGAGTCGGTCTGGTGCGCGCCGGGCAACCCCGGCATCGCCGCGGTCGCCGACTGCCACTCGGTCGACGCCAACGACCCGGGGGCCGTGGCGCAGCTCGCCGACGACCTCGACGTCGACGTCGTCGTGGTGAGCGCGGAGGAGCCGCTCGTACGCGGCGTCGTCGACGCGGTCGAGGCCCGTGGCCTCGCCGCGTTCGGTCCCACCGCCGACGGGGCCCGCCTCGAGGGCTCCAAGGCATGGATGAAGGAGGTGCTCTCCGACGCCGGCGTGCCGACCGCGCGGTACGCATCGTTCGGCGCGGGGGAGGAGGACAAGGCGCTCGCGTTCCTCGAGCAGCTGCCGGGCCTCTACGTCGTGAAGACCGATGGGCTCGCCGCGGGGAAGGGCGTGCTCGTGACCGAGTCGATCGCCGACGCCCGTGACGCCGTGCGCCGCTACCTCTCCGGTGAGGCCTTCGGCGCGGCCGGCCGCACCGTTGTGATCGAGGAGGGCCTCACCGGGCCCGAGCTGTCGCTGCTCGTGGTGTGCAACGGCACTGATGACGGCTGGCCGCTGGCGCCGGCGCAGGACTTCAAGCGAATTGGCGACGGCGACACCGGGCCCAACACCGGGGGGATGGGCGCGTACTCGCCCGTTCCCGCCGCCGGCTCCGGCCTCCTCGACGAGGTCATGGAGCGGTCGGTGCGGCCGACGCTCCACGAGCTCGCGCGTCGCGGCGTCGCCTACAAGGGTGTGCTCTACGCCGGCCTGATGCTGACGCCCGCCGGCCCGAAGATGCTCGAGTACAACGTGCGCTTCGGCGACCCCGAAGCCCAGGTGGTGCTGCCCCGGTTCGCGGGCGACTTCGCCCGGCTCTGCCACGACGCCGCAACCGGTCGCTCCGATCTCGACGTCGCCTTCGGCCACGACGCCTGCGTCACCGTGGTGCTCGCCACCGAGGGCTATCCGGTGACGAAGAGGGAAGGTGACGAGATCGAGGGCGTCGACGCGGCCGAAGACCTCCCCGGCATCAACGTGTTCCACGCCGGAACCGCCGAACGTGACAGCCGGCTGGTGACCGCGGGTGGGCGCGTGCTCGCGGTCACCGCGCTCGCGCCAACGCTCGCCGACGCGCGCCGGCGCGCGTACGAAGCCAGCGACCGCATCTCGTGGCCCGGCATGCAGTATCGCCGCGACATCGCCGCGGCTGCCGCCGTACAATCGGTCTCAGAAGGAGCGCCTTGATCCCTCGCTACGCCCTGCCCGAGATGGCCGAGCTGTTCACCGACGAGGCGCGTCTGGCCACTTGGCTGGAGGTCGAGCTCCTGGCGGTCGACGCCTGGGCGAAGCTCGGCGTGGTCCCGGCCGCAGACGCCGCCGCCATCCGGGAGCGGGCGAGCGTCGACGCCGCCGCGGTCGACGAGCGCGAGCGGGTCACCGACCACGACGTCGCCGCTTTCGTCGACGTGGTGCAGGAGCGCGTGGGCCGGCCGGCGGGGGCGTGGGTGCACCACGGTCTGACGTCCAGTGACGTCGTCGACACCGCGCTCTCGGTCACGCTGGTGCGGGCGTGCGACATTCTCCTCGATGCCGGCGCCAACCTCGAGAGCGTCATCACCGCCCGGGCGCGCGAGTTCCGTTCGACACCCATGGTGGGGCGCACGCACGGCATCCACGCCGAGCCGACCACGTTCGGCTCCAAGCTCGCGCTCTGGGCGCTCCAGTTGCGGCGCGATCGCGAGCGGCTGCGGCGGGCGCGGTCCGCAGTAGCGGTCGGCAAGCTCTCCGGCGCGGTTGGCACGTTCTCGAATCTCGACCCCGCCGTCGAGGCGTTCGTGTGCGAGCGCCTCGGCCTCGAGCCTGCGCCCGCCACCCAGGTGCTCGCTCGCGACCGGCACGCCGAGTTCCTCTATGCCTGCGCCTCCTTGGGAGCGACGATCGAGTCGTTCGCGCTGGAGGTGCGTCTGCTGGCCACCACGGAGGTGTCGGAGGTGCAGGAGCCGTTCCACGCCGGCAGCCAGAAGGGCTCGAGCGCGATGCCCCACAAGCGCAACCCGTGGCGATCGGAGCAGCTGTGCGGGCTCGCCCGGGTGCTGCGGGGCAACCTCCAGGCCGGCCTCGAAGATGTCGCGCTGTGGCACGAGCGCGACATCTCGCACTCGTCGGTCGAGCGGATCGTGCTCGCCGACTCGGCGCAGCTGGCGTACTACATGCTCGTGCGCTTCGAGGGCATCGTCGAGGGCATGCACGTCGGTACCGAGCGCATGCGTGCCAACCTGGAGTCGTCGCACGGGTTGGTGTTCAGCCAACCGGTCATGCTCGCCCTGGTAGAGGCGGGTCGCTCCCGTGACGACGCCTACCGCATCGTGCAGCGGAATGCGGCGCGCGCGTGGGAAGAGCGCCGTCAGTTCCTCGACGTGCTACGCGGAGACGACGAGGTCACCGCTTCGCTCTCGCCCGATCGGCTCGAGGCCTGCTTCGACCTCGGGAGCGCCCTCGAGCACGCCGACCGGGTATTCGAGGCCGTGGGCGAGTGACCCGTTCGATTGCCCTGCCGCACCACTACACGGGCAAGGTGCGCGACCTCTACGACGTCGACCACGACCGCATGCTGATTGTCGCGTCCGACCGCATCTCCGTCTTCGATGTGGTGCTCGACGACGAGATCCCCGACAAGGGCCGGGTTCTCACGGCGTTGGCGACGTTCTGGTTCGAGCGCACGCAATCGGTCTTCCCCAACCATCTGATCTCGTCGGACCCCACCGACTTCCCCGAGACCGCCGGCCCCGAGGTCGCCGGGCGGGCGATGCTCGTGCGCGCCACGCAGCCGATCCGGCTCGAGTGCATCGCGCGCGGCTACCTGTTCGGATCGGCCTGGTCGGAGTACGACGAGCGCGGCATCGTGAACGACCGGCGCCTTCCACCCGGGTTGCGACAGGCCGAGCGTCTCCCCGAGCCGATCTTCACCTCCACCACCAAGGCCGAGACCGGGCACGATCTTCCTCTCACCGATGCCGAAGCCGTCGAGCTCGTCGGCGCCGACACGTTCGAGCAGGTTCGCGCGGCGACCCTCGACGTGTACCGGTTCGGTGCCGCTCACGCCGAGTCGCGCGGCGTCATCCTCGCCGACACCAAGCTGGAGTTCGGCACGTTCGACGGCAGGCTGCTGCTGATCGACGAGGTGCTGACGCCTGACTCGTCGCGCTACTGGCCGGTGGAGGAGTACGAGGTCGGCACGTCGCCGCCGTCGTTCGACAAGCAGTTCGTGCGCGACCACTACCTGTCGACGGGGTGGAACCAGGTGGCGCCGGCGCCGCGCCTCCCTGACGCGGTGATCGACGGCACCCGCGCTCGCTACGTCGAGGCCTACGAGCTGCTGACTGGCGAGAGCTTCGACGAGTGGCACGGGGTCGAGGACTGAGTCGGTACGCTGGTTGAAGTGAGCCGGTTCGAGGCGCGCGTCGACATCACACATCTCCCCGGCATCCTCGATCCGCAGGGTGCAACGGTCGAGCGGGCGCTGCCGGCCCTGGGCTACGACAACGTCTCCGAGGTGCGCGTCGGCAAGAGCATCCGTCTGGTCGTCGAAGCGTCCGACGAGGCCGTCGCCCGAGCGCAGGTCGACGAGATGTGTCGCCGGCTCCTCGCCAATCCCGTGATCGAGGGCTACGAGATCGAGCTCTCGGAGCTGAGCCGCACATGAGCGCCCGCGTCGGGATCGTCCTGTTTCCCGGGACGAATTGCGAGCACGACGTCGCCTGGGCCGTCGAGCACGTCGGCGGGTCGGCGGAGCTGTTGTGGCACGGCGAGCGCGATCTCCACGGCGTCGACGCCGTCGTGGTGCCGGGCGGGTTCGCCCACGGCGACTACCTCCGCACCGGCGCGATCGCGCGCTTCTCGCCGGTGATGGAGGCGCTGGCGGCGTTCGCGGTCGCAGGCGGGCCGGTGGTCGGGATCTGCAACGGCTTCCAGGTGCTCACCGAGGCCGGGCTCCTGCCGGGTGCGCTGCAGAAGAACGCAGGCCTGAAGTTCCTGTGCGAGACGGTCGAGTGCCGCGTGGAGACGACCACCACGGTGCTCACCAACCAAGCGGAGCGGGGGGCCGTGCTGCGCCTGCCGATCAACCACTTCGAGGGCAACTACGTGTGCGACACCGCCACGCTCGAGCGTCTCCGCGCCGACGAGCGGGTGGTGGCGCGTTACGTGAGCAATCCCAACGGGTCACTCGACTCGATCGCCGGCGTGTGCAACGAGGGACGCAACGTCGTCGGGCTCATGCCCCACCCCGAGCGCGCCTCCGACGCCCTCATCGGCTCCACCGACGGCACCGTCCTGCTGCGCTCGCTCCTCGCGGCGGCGGGCGGCACTTCTCCCCCCACCGCGTTGGGTCAGAAAGTCGGCGTATAACCGCGCTTTCGACCCAACGCGCCGAGACGGTTAGGCGCTCCCGCGGCCGATGCCGGCTTTCTTGAGCACGTCGGGGGGGACGCCGAGCTCGCGCCAGGCCGCATACGAGATGCCCTTGCGCTGCGCATAGTCCTTCGCCACCTTGGCGAAGTCGCGCTCGAGGGCCGAGAGGTCGATCTTGGCGTCGAGCTGGTCGAGCTCGGCCGTCAGATCCAGGCGCTCCTGCACGAGTTGGAGTCGCTGGAGCGGGGTCGCGGAGTCGAGCTGCGCGGAGATCGCGTCGAGGCGGCGCTCGATCGACTCCGGCGTGCGCTTCCGGCCCCGCCGCGGGCGGTTCTGATCAAGGGCGTCGAGGTAGCGGCGCACCGCCCGGCCGAGCTCGCGACCCTCGGCCAGCGCCCGCTTGTGGGCGGTGGTCATGGTCGTCTTCTTTCGGGCTGCGGCCATCGATCGTCTCCCTGCTATTGATCTATTGGCGCGCCATTCTATTTGCCAATTTCGGCGAGCGCCGACTCGCGAATGATCGCCACGGCTTCTTCGATCCGGTCGCGGTGCGTCCGGTGCGAGAGCACGCACACCCGCAGGGTGTAACGGCCGCCGACCATCGTGCTGGAGAGCGCGATCCGCCTCGACGCATTGATCCGGTCGAGGAGCTGCCGGTTAGCGGCGTCGTCGCGGCCGGCGAGACGGAACGCCACGATGCTGAGCGGCGGGTCCCAGGAAATCTCGATCTCGGCCGTGGCCCGCAGGCCGTCGAAGACGGTCCGGGTGAGGTCGAGCTTCTCGTCGAGCGCGGCCCCGAAGGCGTCGACCCCGTGAAGATGGAGCGGCAGCCAGACACGCAAGCCGCGGAAGTCGCGCGACAGCTCGGGCGAGTACTCGGCGTAGTTCGGAATGCCGCCGGCCGCGCCGAGATCTTGGAAGAGCTCGCTGCCGACGTGGTGGGCGGCGCGCAGTCGCCCCCCGTCGCGCACGAGCAGGCAGCCCGTGCCGTACGGCAGGAACATGCCCTTGTGGGGGTCGAGGGTGATCGAGTCGGCGCGCTCGATCCCGGTGAAGCGAGCACGTCCTCGCTCCGTCAGCTGGAAGAACCCCCCGTAGGCGGCGTCGACGTGGCACCACAGCTCTTCCTCGGCGGCGACGGTCGCGATGTCGTCGATGGGGTCGACGGCACCGGTGTTGGTCGTTCCCGCAGTGGCGACGACGCAGAACGGACGCCGACCGGACGCGCGGTCGGCTCGGATCGCCTCTCGGAGCGCCGAGGGATCGAGCGCGAGATCGGCGCTGCAGGCGACGGATCGCACCGAAGCCGGCGGAAAGCCCGCGATCATCGCCGCCTTCGCCACCGACTGGTGCGTGTGCGGCGACACGTAGAGCGTGCCGTCGGCGAAGTCGTCGCCCAACAGCGTGGCGCGGGCAGTCACGATCGCCGACAGGTTGGCCATCGACCCGCCCGACGTGAGGATCCCCTGCGAGGACGCCGGCAGGGCGAACAGCTCGCAGAGCCAGCGGATCACCGATGCCTCGATCGCGGCCGTTGCCGGGGCGAGATCGGCAAGGTTGACGAACCGGTTGATCGCGCACGCGACGAAGTCGGCCAGAGCAGCGGCGAAGAGCCCGCCGCCGGGAACGTAGGCCAGGTAGCCGGGCCCGGCGGTATCGACCGCGCGTGCGGCCGCGGCGTCGACGACGTGGAGGAGCTCGCCCAGCGGGCGGCCGATCGCCGGCGGTCGCGCAGCCACGAGGTCGTCGGCGAGCGGCCAGGCGCCCTCGAGGGCGGATGCCGGTACGACGGTCCGCGCGTCGATGAAGTCGTTGACGAACGCCAGTGCCGCCGCCCCCATACGGTCCATCTCGACGCGGTCGGGCTCGAGTGGAACAAGGCTCATGAGACGGACCTCAGCACCGAAGCCCGGCGCACCGCAAGACGACTGTCGCCCGCCTCCGGACCGCCAGGCGCGTGCGGAGCGGCGAGCGGAGCGAGTGCGACCAGAGAGTCAGTCGCGGACGCGAACCTTGATGTGCGTCTGCCCGACGGACTTCGTTCCCTCCGCGATCGCGGCGCAGTGCAGCCAGTGTGTACCGCTCGCGAACCGCTGGTACTCGACGTGGATGTCGACGCGCTCGTCGGTGAACGCGAGGTTCTCGGCCCGTACCGAGGCCTCGCGGATCACGTAGTCGAGTTCGTCGCGGTCGAGAACGTGCTTCAGAACGCGAGCGGCCGCCGCGCTGAGGTTCGACATGAGGAACGCCACCGGCATCGCCGGCAGCCCCGGAAAGTGCCCGGCGCAGCGGTACGGGTCGATGCGCCCGAGCGTGCCGTGGAGCCGGGTGTCCCACACCGACACGTCGTCCAAGCCGATGACGTCCTCGAATGGGTCGGGTCGTCCCTCGAGGGCGGCGTCCGGGTGCGCGTGCGCCGCGAACAGCGTCCGGAAGTCGTTCTCCGGGACGACCAGGTAGTACACGATGAGGCTGTAGATCGTGCGGCCGTCCTCGGTCCGGAGCTCGGTGACCGCGATCGCGGTCGACGGATCGATGAAATCGGCGCGGCCGCGGGCGACGAGCTCACCTGCGTAGTCGGGCTCGATCCGGGTACGCGACCGGCGCAGCTCGGCGTCGTAGGCGAGGTAGAAGTGCCGGGCGGCCGCCGGGTTGGCGAACGCCGCCGAGCACGACCCGAGGATGGCGAGGTGCCGGCCGGTCTCGGCCGCGCTCACCGGGCCGGCTTCACCTCCGAGCGACTGCCGGGTCTGTACCCGCGCCGACATGGCGTTGTCGTGGCCCCGCCGGAGGTCGGTGAGCGAGAAGTACGGCGGGCGCACCTCGATGCGAGCGAAGAGCTCGTCGTCGGAGATCGCAGCGGCTGGTTCGGTCGCGGTCGGCATCACAGTCCTCCTCGGACTCGTCGTTTGCGAACGTTCACGTCACGCGTCGACCCACGGCAGCGCGTCGGCCAGGGCGGGGAGCACCGCCCGGGTGGCTGCCTCGCCCACGCGCTCGTACTCGCGTCCCCGGCGAAAGTCGCGCAGGCCGCCGCCGAGGCCGTGGAACGAGGGCTCGACGAGAACGTCCGCGGCGGTGGCCGCGGACGCGGCGATCGCGCCCGCCATCACGTCGAGCGAGCGCAGGATGACCTGCGGTGCCCAGAGGGACTCGCCCTTCGTCACGGCGGACTCGGTCTCGACGAGGCCGGTCGGCGGCCGGGTCGCGAGCCTGACCGCGACGACCTTGTCGACGCCCAGCGACGCGGTCACCTGCACCGGTACCGGATCGACGTAGGCCCCGTCGATGAGGCGACGGCCGGCGACGTGTTGCGGTGGGTAGACCCCGGGGATCGCCAGGCTGGCCAGGACGGCGGCGGCCAGCGCACCCCGGTGCAGCACGATCTCCTGTCCGGTGTCGAGGTCGGCGGCGACGACCGCGAGCGGGATCGGGAGCTCCTCGATGCGGCGGCCGGCCGCCCGGTGCTCGATCAGCGTGCGGAGCCCCGCGATCGACAGCAGCGATCGCCCGGTTCCGAACGGCCGCACCGCCAGCCGCCCGGCCTGGGTGAGCGTGGCGAAGATCTGCTCCGGCGTCTCGCCACCCGCATGGAGAGCGGCGACGGCGGCGCCGATGCTGGTCCCGGCGATGGCGTCCACCGGTATGCCGTATTGCGCGAAGGCTCGCAACACCCCGACGTGGGCGAAGCCACGCGCGCTGCCCGACCCGAGTGCGAGACCGACGCGATGGCGGATCAACGAACGCGCCGCGCGCCCGAGATCGCGGCCCGCGGGCCCGGCGAGGCCGATGCGCCCGGCGGTGAGGTCGGTGAGCTCCTGCCCGCGCGGCTCGCGCACCGGGAGCTCGCCGGGTCGCGCCCCGGTCGCCCACCCCACGATCGTGAGCGATCCCTCCGCCGGACGGGGCCTCGCCGGCGCGGTGATCTGCGCCTCGATGTCAGCTCCGACGTCTACGCCCAGCGACGCAGGACTGCAGACAACGACCGTGGGCGCGAGCTCGGCCGCCCGCCGCACCGCCGCGGCGAGCTCGACCGAGTCCCACGCCCTCGTGACACGTGCCACGCGGCACGCGGGGTCCGCGCCGACCTCGCCGGCGAGCGCGAGCAGGTCGTCGGCGTCGGCACAGTCGTGCACGGGCACCGGGAGGTCACCCACCGGCGCGCCGGAGAGAACGAGAAGGACGCGCTCGCGTGTGTGCCAGGCGATGCTCGCACCGACGGCGAAGGGGAGCATCGGCGGAGCGTCCTGGTCGCGCAGCACGATGACGCGTCCCGTCCGCGTCGCCAGCAACTGGCGTTGCGTGCGCACGAGGCGTTCGGCGACGACGCTGCCGAGGGCGGGGTACAGCCAGGGCAACTCCCGCGCCGCGTCCAGTGCATCGTCGGCCTCCACCGCGAGCGCCTCGACATCTGTGACCGCGCGCACGGTGCTGGAGGCCGCCTGTCCACTGAACAAGCCCAGCTCGCCGAGCAGGTCACCCTCGCCGACGAGCGCGAGCCGCCGGGCCTCCCCCGACGGTTCGGGGGCGAGGACCTCGGCCGATCCGGTCAAGACCACGTACACGCCCGCCCCGAGCTCGCCCCGCTCGATCACGATCGAGCCTGCCGGGAAGCGGCGACGGGGCCAGCGAGCGAGGAGCTGGTCGCGTTCGTCGGGAGAGAGCTGACCGAGGAACGTCCGCGGTGGCAGCTCGGTGGCTCGCAGCATCAGGCACCCTCCGTCGTCGCCAGCGCTTCCGCCTCCAGGGCCGCGGCGCCGCACTCGCGGGCGACGTCGAGGACCTCGTCGAGCAGTGCCCGGGCGCGTTCGCCGTCACCATCAGTGCCACGGGCGAGGAACACGCGAGCGAGGCCGAGGCGGCTCCGGGCCGCGAGCACCGGCGCCCGCATGCGCTCTTCCGTCTCGAGCGAGCGGCTGAAGTGCCGCTCGGCGTCTTCGAGGCGCCCCCGAGCGAGCGCGAGCCGGCCGAGGGTGCAGCCGACGGAACCGAACGGGACCAGGCCGTTGTAGACGAGCTGGGTCTCGTAGGGCTCGAGGAGGTCGGTGAGCGCGCGTGCCCGCTCGGTGTCACCGAGCCTGGCCGCAGTCTCGGCGCAGATCCACATGAAGCTGGACCAGATCTGGTCGCGCGGTCGATTCCCGAAGCCCGACTCCGCCAGCCGGTCGAGGAGTGCGCGAGCCTCGTCGAGCTCGCCGAGCTGCGTGCACGTGTCGGCGAACATCGCACTGATGCCGGCGATGCCTTGGTTCTCCTCGGTCGCGACCCGCACGAGGTCCCGGATCTCGACGAGCCGTCCTTGCTCGCGCCGGATCCCGAACAGCAGGACGCCGAAGAAGAACACCGCGTCGGGCTCGCTGGCGCGCTGACCGAGGTCGAGTGACGCCAGCGCGCGTTCCTCGGCGCGGTCGAATCGGCCGCGGAGGAACTCGTGGCTGGCGGTGGTGAACTCCGCCATCCAGATCGGCGTCGACTGGCCCAGCTCGCCCGCCCACTGCTTCACGTCCGCGAGCGACCCCTCGTACTCGTCGACCCGTCCTGCTTCCAGGCACGTGGCCATCCGGTACCAAGTGGCGAAGAAGAGCGCGGAGGGATCGCCGAGTCGCTCGGCCAGCTCGACCACGTCGGCGGTGTTCGCGAGCCGCTCGTCGAGCGTGCTCGGATCCCAGATGCTCGCCGACCGGGTCGTCAGCACGTGCGCCAGCGTCGCGTCGTCGCCCACTCGGCGCGCTACCGCGAGCGCCTCGTCACTCCGGGCGAGCCGATCCGTCAGGTCGCCGGCGAAGATCTCCTCGAGGGCGAGGTTCGCGAGCAGACGCGCCCGGGTCGCGCTGTCGTCGGACCCGATCTTCTCGAGCGCACGCTCGAGCACCGCGATGCGCCCGGTGTCGGTGGCACCGGTCGCGCTGAAGAAGCCCCGGTTGTTGGCCAACGCCGCTCGGCAGAGCAGGTCGGCGTCCCCGAGCTCGTCGGCCAGCTGCGCCGCCTCGAGGAGCGTCTCCCGGTACCTGGGATCGCCGGCGCGCCGCCGGGCCACGCCGAGCCCGAGCAGCACCGCGCCGCGCTCGGTCTCGTTGCCGTCGTCGAGGAGGTCGGCGGCCTGTTCGAACAACGAGACCGCGTCGTCGTGGGCCAACTGCGCGAGCGCGTATTCGCCGGCCCGCCGTGCGAACTCGACCGCCTTGGCGGCCTCGCCGCCCCCGGCCGAGCGGGCGTAGTGATGAGCGAGCTCGCCCAGGTGGTCGTCGAGGTCGGCGGCGTGCGCGGCCTCGATGGCGGCGCCGACGCGCTGGTGGAGCCGTGCCCTGCGAGTCGGGCGAACCTCGTCGTAGAGCGTCGACCGCACGAGCGCGTGCGCGAAGCGGTACCGACCGACGCCGGTATCGTGGACGAGACGGGCGTCGACGGCCTCGTCGAGCGCGCCGAGCAGCTCCTCCTCGTCGAGGTCGCTCACGCGCTCGACGACCTCGAGCTCGAAGCCCCGGCCCACGACCGCGGCCAGGGTCAGCGTCTGGTTGGCCTCGTCGGAGAGGCGCGTCAGCCGGCGGCCGATCACTTCCCGAACACCTTCGGGGATCCCGAGCTCGCTCACCTGGAGATGGGTGGTCCACCGGCCGTCCTGCTCGTAGATGGCGCCGGTGTCGCGCAGATGGCGGAGGACCTCACCGATGAAGAACGGGTTGCCCTCGGTCTCGTGATGGATCGCGGTGGCGAGGGCGAGCCCGGCGGCGTCCATCGTGTGGCCGGCCGAGTGCTCGAGGAAGTCGACGACGCCGGTCTCGTCGAGGCCGCGGAGCGCGACGCGTTCGACGCCGGCGGTGCGCCGGAGGTCGCCGAGCACCTCCGGGAGCGCGCTGGTGCGCTCGAGGTCGGTGTCCCGGTAGGTGGCGATGACGAGCAGGCGCGCCGCGTCCTGCGACTGCGCGATGTGCCGGAACAGCAACAGGGTGGGCTTTGCCGCCCAGTGCAGGTCGTCGAGGATCAGGATCGTCGGCTCGGTATCGGAGGTCGCGGCCAGCCAGCCGGCGACGGCCTCGAACAGGCGGTAGCGCTCGGTCTCCGGGTCGGACTCGACCGGGGGAGGGAGGTCGGGCATCTGCTCCGTGAGCCAGGGCACGAGGCGGGCGAGCTCACCGGGGTACCGACCCATGCGACGCGAGATCTCTTCGGGCGGGCAGTGCGTGGCGAAGTGCTCGAGCGCCTCGACGAAGGGTTGGTACGGAACGCCGACCTCGTCGTCACACCGTCCGTAGAGCACGGTGCCGCCATCGTGGTGCAGTGCGTGTGCGACCTCGTACGCGAGACGCGTCTTGCCGATGCCCGGCTCACCCGCGAGCAGCAGCGTCGCTCGATCTCCCTCGGCGGCCAGCTTCGCCGCCGTCCGCAGGCTCTCGAGCTCGTCTTCCCGGCCGACGAACGCGAACCGGTCCGTGGCGACGCCGAGGCCGCCGGGGAGCGGGATGGGCGACGCCGGGCTCTCGACCGGCAGCGGCTCCCACAGCACCTCCGAGACCGCCAGCGGCTCGGGGAGGCCCTTGAGCTCGAGCTCGCCGACGCGGTTGAAGCCGTGGGCAGCGCGGGTGCCGGCGACGGCGCGTACGAGGTCGGAGCAGAGGATCTGGCCGCCCTGGGCGCGGCCGCACAAGCGAGCCGCTTCCACGACCGGGGTGCCGAAGAGGTCGTTCTCCTCGGCGCGGGCGTCGCCGAGGCTGATCCCGATACGGACGTCGATCGGTTCGGCGGAGCTGCGATTGTGGCGATCGATCGCCTGTTGCATCGCGACGGCGCACGTGACCGCGTCGGCGGCACCCGAGAACGCCGCCATGATGCCGTCGCCGAGCCCCTTGACGACGTCGCCGCCCTGCGTCTCGACCGCCTCGCCCAGCAGCTGGTCGTGAGCGGCTCGCAGCCGGTCGGCCTCGTCGTCACCGAGTCGGGCGCGCAGCTCGGTCGAGCCGACGAGATCGGTGAAGAGGATCGTCCACGTGCCGCTCGCTCGCGGGCTCATCGGCGCGTCGCCTCCCGGAGCTCGCGTGCCAACCCGGCGAGAAGCCGCTCACTGATGGCGGGCAGCTCCCGCAGCAGCGTGCGGAACATGCGGGTTCCGAGCACGCCGACCTCCACGGGGGTCTCGGCCTCGACAGTGGCGCTCCGGGGCGCGGGGTCGAGCAAGGCGAGCTCGCCGAAGTACGCGCCGGGCTCGAGCCTGCCCACGGCGCCGCCGTCGCGGTTGACGCGCGCCCGCCCGTCGAGCACGACGAAGAATGCGTCGCCTTCTTCGTTCTCGGTCACGATCACCGTGTCCGGAGGAAATCTGATGGTGTCGATGTGCCGCGCGACGATCTGGAGCTCGCGGCGTGAGCAACGCGAGAACAGCGGGACCGTGGCGAGACGCTCGACGAGCTCGCGCTTCTTCGCCATTCCTCAGCCCCTCTCGCCGGTCGGGACAGCGTCGTCGAGGATCGCGACCGGCTCCGCTTCCCACAGTCCCCAACGGAGGTGCCATCGCCGCATGGACCGCGGCGCCCACCAGTTCGCGCGGCCGGCCAGCTGCATGAACGCCGGCAGCAGGGTGGCGCGGATCAGGAACGCGTCGATGAGTACTGCGAGCGCGAGGCCAATTCCGAACAGCTTCACGATCGCGACCTGGGAGGTGGCGAAGGCCACGAACACCAGTGCGAGCAGCACCGCTGCCGCCGTCACGATCCGTCCCGTGCGCTGCAGGCCGAGCGCCACCGCGTTGCGGTTGTCGCCGGTGAGGTCGTACTCCTCCTTGATGCGACTCAGGAGGAAGACCTCGTAGTCCATCGAGAGCCCGAAGGCGATGCAGAACATGAGCATCGGGGTGAACACGTCGATGAAGCCGGTTGGCGTGAAGTCGAGCGCGCCGGCCAAGTGCCCGTCCTGGAATACCCACACCATTGCGCCGAACGTGGCGGTCAGGCTCAGCACGTTGAGCACGAGTGCCTTGAGGGGAACGACCACGCTCCCGACCATCAGGAACAGCAGAACGAAGGTTGTCAGCGCGACGACGCCGAGCGCAGCCGGGAGCCGGCTCGTGATCGAATCCTTCGTGTCGACGAGTCGCGCCGAAGGCCCGGTCACCGCGACCTCGAAGGGGCTCGGGAGCTCGCGGACCGCGCTCACGAGTTGCTCCCCTTCGGGTGAGAACGGCTCGACGTCGGGGACGACCGACAGCCACGTCGAGCCCGTGCCGCGAAAGCGCTCCGAGAGCTCGTCGGGCGCGAGTCGCTGCCCATCGAGGTAGTACCCGGAACGCGCATCCACGCGCGCGACGCTGTCGAGTCGGGAGAGCCGGGTCGCGTACGAATCGATGTCGGCGGTCGCGATCGTGCCGTCGCCCGCGTCGGCGACGACGGAGAGGGCACCGGCTTCTCGCGTCGTGAAGTTCTCCCTGATGGCGTCGTTGGTCGCCCGGCTGCTCAGGCCGGCCGGGATCACGCGGTCGTCGGTGAGCCCCACCTCGAGGCGCAGGAACGGGGCCCCGAGAAGGAGGAGCACCGCGACGACGAAGACCGCGTAGGGCACCGGGCGACGCATGACCCGCGTCGCCTGGTCGTGCCAGAAGCCGCTGCCGGCGCGCGCGGCCCGCTTCCAGAGTTGCCCTCGCTCGACGCGAGGCCCGAGCACTGCGAGGAGCGCCGGGAGCACGACCACGGCTCCGATGCCGGCGAGCAGGACGACCGCGACGCCCGCGTACGCGAACGACCGCAGGTAGGCGACGGGGAACACGAGCAGGGCGGCCAGCGACACCGCCACCGTGGCCGCGCTGAACGCGACCGTGCGGCCGGCGGTCTGCATCGTCCGCGAGATGGCCGCCTCCGTCGGCCGCCCGGCGGCGAGCTCCTCGCGGTAACGAGAGACGACGAACAGGCTGTAGTCGACGGCGAGCCCGAGGCCGAGCGCCGTCGTGAGGTTCAAGGAGAAGATCGAGACCTGCGTCAGCTCGCCCAGGACCGTGAGCGTCAGGAATGTTCCGAGCACCGCGAGCACGGCGACGGCGAACGGCAGTGTCGCGGCGACGATGCTCCCGAACACCACGAGCAACGCGATCGCGACGAGGGGAGCAGTCAGGAGCTCGGCGCGGCGGAGGTCGTCCTCCGCCTGGGCGGTGACTTGCCGGAACACCTCACCCGCGCCGCCGACCGTGATCGTGATCCCGTCGCCGCGGCGCGTGTACCGCGGCGAGAGCTCCTCGGCCACCGCCCGCACCTCGTCGTCGTCGCCAACGAGTCGCGCGAGCACGAGCGCCTGGGATCCGTCGGCGCTGCGGAGTGGCGGCGCGTTGTTCGGGCTCCAGTACGAGACCGCGTCGGCGACGTGCCTCTCGCTCGACAGCTCGTCTGTCAGCGCCCGGCCGGCGCGCACCGCGGTCGGCATGTCCACGTCGCCGTCGATCGAGGTGACGAGGAGAATGAAGTCCGGGTCGCCCGCCCCGAACTGCTCCCGAAGGCTGCGCTCGGTCTTCGCCGACTCCGACTCGGGATCCTCGAATCCGCCGACCGAGAGATGAGAGGCTACGGAACTGCCGAAGGCCCCGGCAGCGAGCAGGAAGACGAGGGTGCCGCCGAGGATCCACCGCCGTCGCCGAAGGACGAAGCGCGCGAGGGATCGCATCCGCTTCCCCTCAGCTGCCCGGTAGGACATCGAACATCGCGCGCATCGCGACGGACCGTACGGTCGGCGAGCCCCGTCGTCATCGGTGAACTCACCTAGATCCCTGGTTCGAGCGCGTGCTGCTTTCGCTTCTCCCGGGTCCAGGCGAGCGAAACGGGTGGTTTGACCTCAATCCGGCGTGGGTGCGACCGCGCGTTCGCGCTGGGCGATCGCGAGCGCCAGTCGCGTCGACACGCCGAGCTTGGAGTAGATGCTGCGCAGATGGGCCTCGACCGTCCGGCGGCTGATGCCCAGGCGCTCGGCCACCTGCGGGTTCGACCGCCCGCCACAAACCTCGTCGACGACCTCGAGCTCGGTCGGGGTCAGGGCATCCCACCCCGACACCGCCCGTCGGGGCGCGGGGACGCGGTCCTTCGACGGCGCCAGGCGAGCCAGGCGGGCGCGCACGCGGTCGGCATCCGGCGCGGCGCCGATCGCGTCGAAGCCGGCAAGAGACTCTTCGAACAGCCCCGACGCGTCGTCGGCTCGACCGTGCGCGAGAAGCAGCTCGGCGAGCTCGGCTCGTACGAGCGCGGTCTCGAACCGGTGACCGAGCCGGTCGAAGGCTTCGACGGATGCACGGAGGGCGCCGGCGTCGCGGTCCGCGAGCCCGCGGGCGCGCCGCTCGCGCCCTCGCACGACGAGATCGTCCGGCGAGAGGTCGACGAGCCGGGCGAGCTCGGACGCGACCCGGTGTGCGCCCTCGTCGTCACCCGCCTCCACGGCCAGACGGGCGAGGTCACCGCCGACGAGCACGAGCGATGCCGACGCGTGCAACCCGGCGGCGGTCTCCCAGACCAGCCGCAGGAGGTCGAGACCGTCCGCCCGTCTGCCCTGCGCTTCGAGCAGGAGCGCCCGCGAGAGCGCGAGCCAGTCACCCCCGAACTGCATGCCCCGTTCCTGCACGATGCGGTCGCCGGCGTCGAGCATCACCCCCGCCTGATCGAGCTCACCTCGGTGCACGTGGACCCGGCCGGCGACGGCACAAGCCCATGCCTGCCCGATCGAGAGCGCCCGCTCTTCGCTGTGAACGGTGCCGGCGTCGATCTCGGTCAGGAGGTCGTCCCAGCGGCCGCTGTCCCAGTGGGCGAGGGCGGTGGTGAGGTGGTAGATGGGCAGCGCCCAGGCCGCGCCGAGCGCCTCGCCGAGGGTCCGGCCGCGCTCGAGCGCGTGCGCCGCCTCCGTGTGCCGGCCGAGCGACTGGAGCGCGACGCCGCGGTACAGGTTGGGGTGCAAGCGGTGGCCCTCCCCACCCGGTGTCGCATCCGCGAGGGTGGCTGCCCGGGTCGCGAGATCCACGGCCACGGCACTGTGACCCAGCGCCGTCTGGGCGAACGCCTGGATCGACAGCCCGAGGATCACCGCCATGGCGTCGCCGTCTTGCTCACCGAGCCGGACCCCCTCGGCCGCGTCGTGGAGCGCGCCGTCGAGGTCGAGGCCGAATACCCGGCAGGCCGCGCACTCTGACAGCGCCGACGCTGTCGACCGTCCCTCACCTCGCCGCAACTCGATGAGCCGCTCCTCGTGGGGGATGGCGTCGTGCGGTCGCGCCAGCAGCAAGAGCGACCGGCTGAGCGCGGATCGCAGCCCGATCTCCGCGTCCGGGCTGACCGGTCGCGACAAGACCTCGTCGGCCATCGCCTGCGCCTCGGTCACCTGGCCGCTCCACGAAAGGGCATCGACGAGCTGCGCGTGCACGAGGTCGCGCTGGCTGTCGGTGGGTGCGCTGAGCTCGAGCGCCCGTCGGAGCAGCGACGCCGCGCCTCCCGGGTCCTGCTGGGCGATCTCCTCGGCTGCGCTCCGCAACACCGAGACGGCCTCGACCGAACCGGGGGTCGCGCCCAGCGCGAGCTGCTCGGCCACGCGCATGGTCGGTGCACCCGCGTCCTGGAGAGCGCGGGCGATCCCACGGTGCAGCTCGGCGCGGACGCTCTCTGGCAGGGCCGAGACGACCGCCTCGCGCACGAGGTCATGCCGGTACGAGAGTGCGGTGCCGTCGTCGGTGAACAGCCGAGCCTCGATCAGGGTCTGGACGAGCGGGAACAGCTCGGTCGCCGGCCGTGCCGTCACCGACGCGAGGTCACCGAGGGTGAAGCGGGTCCCCAGCAGCGCGGCGACGGTGGCGACGGCTTTCAGCTCTTCGTCGAGGCGGGCCATCCGCCGCCGCACCGTCTGGGTGAGCGTCGTCGGCAGGTGCAGGTCGGCCGGGTCGGTGGCCGTGTCGACCGTCCCGGCGTTCCGCGCCAGCAGCCCGGCGTCGCGCAGAGACGCAAGCATCTCGACGACGAGGAGCGGGTTCCCCGCGCAGGCACCGAGGAGGCTGTCGAGACCCGGTCCCGGCCGGGCTCCGAGCACCCCGGTCGCGAGCACGTTCACGTCGTCGGGTCCCAGAGGGTCGACCTCGGCGCGGGTCGCGCGCACGCCGGGAGGCCGGTCATCGAGCATGTCCACGAACGCGGCGAGGTCACCGCTGCGCGGTATCGGGCGCATTGCCAGCGCAACGAGGAGCGGCAGGTCGACGGCGCGGCGTACCAACGACGCCAGTGCAGTGAGCGTCGCGCCGTCGGCCCAGTGCAGGTCGTCGACGCACAGCGCGACCGGCTGGTCGACACACAGCTCCTCGATCCGGTTCACGAGGTCGTCGACCAGCACCGACTGGAGGCCGGGCTCGGTCTCGAGCAGGGTGTGCGGCGAACTTCGCTCCCGCCCGATCCGTTCGCGGACCGCGCGCTGCGTCTGCTCACCGTGGGGACCGTGAGCAAGGGCATCGAGGAGGGGGGCGAATGGCCTCGTCGCGCCCAGCTCGTCGCCCTGACCGCGGAGCACCACGACTCCGTCGCGCTCGCACTGCGCCACGCACGCGTCGAGGAGCGCCGACTTCCCGATACCGGCCTCGCCTTCGAGGAGGAGCACCTGCCCCGCCCCCGCGCGCGCCTCCCTGCCCAGGGCCCTCAGGAGTGCGAGCTGCCCTTCTCGGCCTACGAGCATCCGCCGATCGTATTTCCCATCTAGGTGAGTTCACCGATGACCGCTGCTCGGCATTCGTTCACCGTGCTCTCGACGGTCTGCTCGGTCAGGAACGCGCCTTTCCGAAGGGAGTGGAGTTGACGGGGAGGAAGCCGGCTCCGAGGAGTGCGGACGGGCCGGGGAAGCCTGGTGCGCCGGAAGAGGGGGCCCAGGTCGTTCCCGCGCCGACTGAACCGAGACCGGCCGAGGATGGGCGCCCGGCCGAGCGCGACCCCGACGAGCACCCCGACCTGCTCGAGAGGGTGGCCGAGGTCGTCGGAGATCTCTTCGACGACGAGCGCGATCCACGTACCTGAGAGCGCGTCGCCTCGCAGGTGCGGCGTTAGCCTCCGGGAGTGGCGACCAACCAACCGCTGCACCGCCAGCTCGGGCTCACCGACGACGAGCTCGACGCGGTCGTCGGCCTGCTCGGGCGCGATCCGACCGCGCTGGAGCTCGCGATGTACGCGGTGATGTGGTCGGAGCACTGCTCGTACAAGTCGTCGCGGGTCCACCTCCGGCGGCTGCCGACGGAGGCGCCGTGGGTGCTCGTCGGCCCCGGTGAGGGCGCAGGCGTCGTCGACGTCGGCGACGGCTTGGCCGTGGCCGTGCGGATCGAGAGCCACAACCATCCCTCCGCGGTCGAGCCTTACCAGGGCGCCGCCACGGGTGTCGGCGGCATCATCCGCGACGTGTTCTCGATGGGCGCTCGCCCGATCGCGCTCATGGACCCGCTCCGCTTCGGTCCGCTCGACGATGCCCGCACCCGCTACCTGTTCGAAGGCGTGGTCTCGGGAATCAGCGGCTACGGCAATGCGGTCGGCGTCCCGACGGTCGGTGGCGAGGTCGTGTTCGACGACTGCTATCGCGACAACCCACTCGTCAACGTGTTCTGCCTCGGGTTGCTCCCGCACGACCGGCTCGTGCTCGCCCGCGCGTCGGGCGAGGGAAATCTCGCGGTGCTGCTCGGATCGTCGACCGGCCGCGATGGCATCGGCGGTGCGAGCGTGCTCGCGTCAGCCGGCTTCGCCGAGGGTGACGAAGACAAGCGCCCGTCGGTGCAGGTCGGCGATCCGCTCGAGGAGAAGAAGCTGATCGAGACCTGCCTGGCGCTGCTCGACGCCGGTCTCGCCGTCGGCGTCCAAGACCTCGGCGCCGCCGGTCTCTCCTGCGCTGCGTCCGAGACCGCGGCCAAGGCGGGCGCGGGAATGGACGTCGACGCCGCCCGTGTCCACAAGCGCGAACCCGGCATGAACCCGGTCGAGGTACTCACATCGGAGAGCCAGGAGCGCATGCTCGCGATCGTCGCGCCGCACCACCTCGACGAGGTGCTGGCGCTCTGCGAGCGCTGGGAGATCCGCGCCGCCGTCGTCGGTCGGGTCACGGGCACCGGGCGCTTCCGCGTCTACGACGGCCTCTTCGACGCGGTGGGTGTTCCGGGCGCCAATCCCGAGCCGCCGCGGGGCGATGCGCCGACCCTGGGGTCGTCCGACCGGGAGCCGGTCGCCGACGTGCCGGTCGAGAGCCTCGGCGACGGTCCCGTCTACGAGCGCGAGCGGCGCCGGCCGGCCGGGCAGGACGTGCTCGCTGCCGCCGATCCCTGGCCCGTGCTCGCCCGGCAGTTCCCGCGCGGCACCGACCTCTCCGGCGAGCTCCTGCAGTTGCTCGCGACCCCGACGATCGCCGACAAGTCGTGGGTGTGGCGCCAGTACGACCACCAGCTCTACCTCAACACCGTGGTGGGCCCGGGCGGCGACGCCGCGGTGCTCCGGCTCAAGGGCACCCAGCGCGCCCTCGCGCTCGCCACCGACGGCAAGGGCCGGTTCTGTCGCCTCGACCCGCGAGCCGGCGCCCGCCTGGCGGTGCTCGAGGCTGCTCGCAACGTCGCCTGCGCCGGGGCGCACCCGCTCGCGCTCGTCAACTGTCTCAACTTCGGCAATCCCGAACATCCCGACGTGATGTGGCAGTTCTCCGAGGTCGTCGACGGGATGGCCGACGCCTGCACCGCGCTGGGCCTCCCCGTCATCGGCGGCAATGTGAGCTTCTACAACGAGTCGCGCGGCGCCGATATCGATCCCACACCGGTGATCGGCGTCCTCGGGCTCATCGACGAGCTCGCCGACCTGCCGCCCGGGGCCCGCCTGGCGCCGGGCGACCGCGTCGTGCTGCTCGGCGACACCCGAGCCGAGCTGGGCGGGTCGGAGTGGGCCGCGGTGGTGCACGGACTCGACGGCGGTGCGCCACCCGTCGCCGACGTGACCGCGGCCGCCGCGCTCCATGGGTTCGTGTGCGACCTGGTGGCACGGCGCCTGGTCACCGGTGTGCACGACTGCGCCGACGGCGGCCTGGCGGTGGCGCTGGCGGAGATGGCGATCGCGGGGGAGACCGGGTTCCGCGTCACCCTCCCGGCGTCGGTCGCGGCGGCGGCGGGCTGCTTCGCGGAGTCGGCGTCACGGGTGATCGTGACGGTGACGCCCGATCAGGCGGCCGTCGTCACCGCCGCCGCGCGTGAAGCCGGCGTTCCCGCCGAGGAGCTCGGCGAGACCGGCGGCGATCGACTCGTCGCCGCGGGCGCGTTCGAGGTCGCCCTCGCCGCCGCCGCCACCGCCTGGCGCGACGCGATCCCGCGGGCACTGGGCGCGGTCGCGCCCGCCGGGTAGCCGCGGCGTTACGTCGTCGGCGGCGTTACGTCGTCGGCGGTGTGGTGGTCGTCGTCGGCGGCGTGGTGGTCGTCGTCGCCGTGGTGGTGGTCGGCGCGTTCGTGGTCGGCGGCGCATTCGTCGTCGGCGTCGTGCCTTGCGTCGCCGGCGTGGTCTCCTCCGTTGTCGGAGCCGGCTCCGTCGTCGTGGTGGCGTTGCCGTCGCCGTCGCCGCCGCCGCCGCCGCCGCTGGCGAGCAGGAGCGCCCCACCGCCGAGCACGATCGCGGCCACGATCACCAGGCCCAGGATCACCGCCAGGCGCCGGCTCGGCCCGCCGTCGTCGTGGGGCGGCCGTCCGTCGTCGCCCTCGTCGAGGAAGAAGCGTTCGCCGGTCTGGGGCGGCTCGCCACCGGCGGCGGCGGTCGTCGGGACCGGTTCGGTCGGCGCGGCCGCGCTGGGCGCCGCCTCCGTGGG
>JBOGFJ010000078.1:0-16221 GCA_050743385.1 Acidimicrobiia bacterium | reverse complement strand
GTGGGGCCGCCGTCGCCGACGGGTGTGACGTGGTCGATCTGGAGGAACCGGTCGTTGGCGCAACCGTTCACGCCGCAGGCCGGGTATTTCGCTTCGAGGGCGCGCCGCAGCTTGGCGGGGATGGTGCGCTTGGGGCTCGAGACGGTGGTGATGTCGTCGCCGTCACGCGCGAGCACGCTCACGACGGCGTCGTCGAGGAGCGCCCGGGCGGTGGTGACGGGAATCGGGCCGACGCCGCTGATCTCGCAGCGCTCGCCCGGCCGCGTGTGCCCGCGTGCCAGGGCGGAGCTGTCGACCGTGACGCGCATCTCGACGGGCTTGCACGGCCCTTCGGTCGCCAACGCGACGAGCGCGTCGGCCATGTAGGCGGCGCGGGGCTCGTGTCGGCCGGCCTTGCGGGCTTCGCGGAAGATGCGGTCGGTGTGGGCTTCCCACGCGGAATCGAAGCGGGCCCCGGCGTCGGGTGACATGCGGGCGCTGAGCTCGTAGGCGCCGTCGGGCCCGGTCCACTGGTGGGCGCGGCGGGTGACGTGGAGGTGGCGGGCCCAGGCGGCGTCGTCGCTCTCGGCGCCGGCGCGCACCTGGCGGCACCGGTCGCGCAGGCCCTTGACGCTGGTCTCGGCCGCGGCGGCCAACAGCGCGCCCTCGGCGTGCGGGTCGGCTCCGGCGGCTGAGGCGATCTCGGCGGCCTGCGTCTCGGAGAGCTCACCGGCACGGAACGCGGCGTCGGTCTCGGGCAATGCGTCGAGCGCCCGCGCCGTCTCGAGCGTGCGTGTCGCCGCGCCGACCGTCTCGCCGGTGGTCTCGGCGACCCAGTGGGCCGCGCTGCGATGCCCGCTCGCACGCCATGCCTTCGTCTCGTCGACACGCCGCGCCGCCAAGGTCTCGATCGCCGCGCACACCCGCTTTCCGTGACCGGCGAGCTCGACCAGCGTCGCCGCATCGCGTCCGTCGAGACACGCAGCATCGAGCGCGCGCGCCGTGGTCTCGAGCGTCGAGATGGCGGTGCGCAGGCCGTCGAACACGCTTCCCCTCCGGGCTGGTCACGGTCGGGGGAAGCGAGGGAAGCTACCGTCAGCATATCGAACAGGTGTTCGTTCCGTCAAGGGGAAATTGCAGGTGATCCCGGGCGTCTCTGGCGGCTGGCTCAGCCGAGGCGAGCGGCGACGCCCATGCCGGCGATCACGGTCGGCACGAGCCCCAGCAGGATGCGGGTGGTCTGCGCCTCGAGCTCGCCGCGCACCTCGCCGATCTCAGCTCGGAGGTCGGAGTCGAGGACGGCCATCTCGGCGCGGAGCACGTCGAGGTCGCGTTTGGCGGCTGGGGAGCGACTGGCGCAGGCGCTGTTCATCGACGGCATGATCCCGCCTCCTCGGCGGATGGTGTCGAGCGGAAGGGGGAAGCGCGGCGGCGGGCGGCCGCTCGGAATCTCTCGGACACGACGATACCGACGCGGTGTGACAACAACGCCTGCTCCGCGATTGGAGGTGGGGCCGTAGCAGAGCCACGGAGCAGACGTCCTAACCTGGGACCGATGTACGAGCGCCGGAAGACCCGCCAGATCCGCGTCGGCGACGTCGCCGTCGGCGGTGACGCGCCCGTCTCGGTGCAGTCGATGACGACCACCAAGACCGCCGACGTCGAAGGCACGCTCGCCCAGATCTACGCGCTCGCCGGCGCCGGCGCCGACATCGTGCGCTGCACCTGCAACGAGGAGGAGGCGGCCGAGGGCCTGGCCCAGATCGTGCCCCGCTCGCTCGTCCCGCTCGTGGCCGACATCCACTTCCAGTACAAGCTCGCGCTGGCGGCGATGGAGGCGGGGGTGCAGGCGCTGCGCCTCAACCCCGGCAACATCCGCAAGCCCGAGCAGATCAAGACGGTCGCGGCCGAGGCGAAAGACCGCGGTCTGCCCATCCGCATCGGCGTCAACGCCGGCAGCCTCGACCCCGACATCGCCGAGCGCCACGGCGGCGCCACGCCCGAGGCGCTGGTGGCGTCGGCGCGGCGGGAGCTCGCCTACTTCTCCGAGGTCGGGTTCGACGACGTGAAGATCTCGGTGAAGGCGTCGAACGTGCCGGTGATGATCGAGGCGTACCGCCAGCTCTCCGAAGCCGTCGACCACCCGCTGCACCTCGGCGTGACGGAGGCGGGGCCGCCGCCGGCCGGCCTGGTGAAGTCGACGGCGGGCATCGGCACGCTGCTCTCCGAGGGCATCGGCGACACCATCCGCTTCTCGCTCACGGCCGATCCGGTCGAGGAGGCCCGTGCCGGTCGCCAGCTGCTCGAGGCGCTCGGGCTCCGGGAGCGCAAGGGCCTCGACCTCATCGCCTGCCCGAGCTGCGGCCGGGCCGAGGTCGACGTGATCGGCGTGGCCAAGGATGCCCAGGCCGCGCTCGAAGACCGCAAGATCCCGCTCCAGGTGGCGGTGATGGGCTGCGTCGTGAACGGGCCCGGCGAGGCACGCGACGCCGATCTGGGGATCGCCGCCGGTCGGGGCAAGGGCCATCTGTTCGTGAAGGGGAAGGTCGTGCGGGTCGTACCCGAGGCCGAGATGGTCGACGCGCTGGTCGTGGAGGCCGAGCGCATCATGGCCGAGGGGATCGAGGCGGTGCTCGCCGACGCCGACGAGGGCGCAGAGGCGGAGGCCGAGCGCACCCGCGAGGAGCTCCTCCAGATCCAGGGCACCGACGCCAACCAGGCGGCGGAGAAGATCGAGCGCATCCGCGAGGTCGCCGACTGACGCAGACGCGGCCGGGAGCCGAAGCCCCCGGTCGGTCGCGTCGCTCCGGCCTCAGCAGTTCGAGGCTTCTACTTACGGTGACGATCCGAGCGCCCGGTACGCCATGTCCGCTCAGACGCCCGCAAACCAGTGACCGGTGTAGCTGTCGCTGCTCAGGCTCGGGAACACATGTGTGCCGAAGTTGTACTGGTTGATGAACACCTCCCGGATGAAGGTTCCACCGCCTTCGTCTCCGACGGTCCCGACGGTCCCGATCAGCGCGCCATTGACGAAGTAGTTGTATTCGCCGGCGCTGGGATCGAGTTCGATTCGGATCGTCACCCACTCACCGTAAGTGAAGCCCGCGGTCGACTCCACCCACCCGGCGTCGTTGTCCCAGAGCCGCCAGCCCACATGGTCATCGGTGATTGGCGGATCGCCACTATCGCTGGGTTCGATGTGAGTGAACTCGACAATGCCGAAGTCATCGTCCCGCGCGCCCTCGTCGTCACCGACGACCCAGAATCCCGCTCGGACGGCGTTGCCCTGCCACGCAGGATCGAGGAAGAGGTTGATCTGGACTGCCGTGCCGAAGTTGTCGGCAGTCCCCATGCCCGGAGGCTTCTTCAATCCCTCGGTGCGTAGGAAGTTGTTGTCGGGATTAGCCATGCTGCTGTCAATACCGATCTGAGCAACGTTGTCGCATCCACCGAAGTTCACCGAGGTGACACTGCCCGTGGGGAAAGTGCGGTCTGCTCCCCAGTTGGTGTCGAGCTCGTCCTGGGTGAACGGGTCGAGCCCCAGCGCTGGGAGCGTCGCGCACGGATCGCCCGGCGGGACGTCCTTGGGCGGCGCCTTCTTCGGCGGCTCGCAGGTCGCGGCGGCGAGCGTCAACACGGCCAGCACGGGGAAGATCCAGCGAAGTCGAGTTCTCAAATCTCCGTCTCCTCGTTCGCGAGCAGCACCGACACTCGCGATGGCCACGATCGGCGTCAACGGATGGGGCCGATTGGTGGCCACAAGGGCAGGGCTTTCCATTCGCACCGTTCGGGTACCGCGGCGATTCGCGCGCAGGGTGGCCGAACATAAGCCGCGCTCGGGGGGCACGTGCCCGCGGCTCCGCCATTTGCGACAATCGGGCCGGCATGCCGAGCGCAGGGGGGAGCGGAGCCGGCGGTCGCCGGCGGCGAGCGCGCGGTGAAGTCTCGAGGACGCGGATGCTCGACGCCGGGGTGGAGGCGTTCGCAGCGCTGTCGCTCGACGAGCTGCTCGCCGAGATCGGGCCCCGCCGGGTCGTGCGCCACCTCGGCGACGTGACGCCCGGCGCCTTCTACCACCACTTCCCGAGCCGCGCCCACTACCTCGACGAGCTCGCCGGCCACGCGCTCGCTCCTGGTCGCGACGAGATCGCGCCCGAGACCGCCGACATGCTCTTCGAGGTCGCGAACCTGCCCGACACCGACGTCGTCGGGCACATGGAGCGGATCTGCAACCGCGATTTCGAGCGCCTGCGCACCGACGGCCGCGTTGCGTTGCAGTTGCAGATGTGCCTGTGGGCCAAGCACGACGACCCCGGCGCCCGCGAGATCCTGCGATCCGGCTACGACGGGGCGTCCGACCACCTTGCGCCGGCCTTCGAGTGCATCCTCGAGCGGTGGGGCCGCGAGTTCCGCCCTCCCTTCACGATGAGCTCGGCGCTGATGGTGTTCGTGGCGCTCCTGGAGGGCCTGGTGGTGCGCCACTGCGTCGATCCCGAGGCCGTGAGCCCCACGCTCTTCGCGGAGACGGTGCAGGCGTTGCTCCCCACCATGACCCGCCCGGTCCGCGACGACGCCGACCTCGACGACACCCTCGCGTCCATCTCACGCTTCGAGCACGGCCCCCGCTCCCGACCAGCCGACGCCGAGCTCCGACGGCGCGTGCTCGACGCCACGGCTGCCCGCGCCGACGCCGACGTGCACGACGACCCGTCAATCGAGGAGTTGGCGGCCGACGCCGGAGTCCCTGCCGACGCGGTGTACGCCGAGTTCCACGGCAAGCCCGGACTCGCCGCCGCGGCGTTCTCCCGCTACCTCCCGTTGCTCGAGCGGCCGCTGCGCACCGGGCTGGAGGACGGCGTACCGCCCGTCGAGGTGATCCGCGCCCACCTCGGTCGGCTCGCCGATGTCACCGTCCGGCATCGGGGCCTGACCAATGCCCTGTACGAGTCCGCGCTGAGAGCGGCGATCCGCTACGGCACCCACATCGGGCCGAGCGATCCGCGCGCAGTCGTGCCCCTGCCGCAGCTCCTCACACCCACCGTGCGCGCCGGCCAAGCGCAGGGCGTCATCCGCGACGACTTCGACGCGTTCGAGCTCGCCGCGCTGGTGACGAACATGCTGCTCCTGCGGGTCATGAACCGGCCGCAGGAGTCGGCGGAGCAGATCGCCGAGATCGTGAGCGAGGTGGCCTTGCGCGGAATCAGCCTTCCGCGATGACCAGCCGGTAGCCCACGTCGAGCTCGTCGAGGTCGAGCAGCTCGGCGTTGCGCCGGTGCCACTCGCCGGAGTGGAGGTCGGCGCGCAGCCGGCGCACCGCCCGCTCGGCGACGCCGTCTTGGAGGAGCGCGATACCCGAGATCGACTGGCGCACGTCGTCGGCGAGATACGCCTCGGGCCGGCGCCAGTAGGCGGCACCAAAGCCGTCGATGCAGTCGTGCGGCACCGGCACGGCCACCGACCGGCAGCCGGGCAAGAGCTCGCAGGCGTCCTCGAACGTAGCCCGCGTCCGCTCCCACTCCGCCACCTCGGGGAAGTAGTCGCGCATCAGCCAGAACCTGTCGGCGTAGAAGCCGGCGTCCCACGTGAGCAACACCTGCCGCCGCGACACGCGCCGCACCTCGGCGAGCCCACGCTCGGGGTCGGTCCAGTGCTGGAGCGAGAGGATGGTCATGGCGACGTCGAAGGTGTCGTCGGGGAACGGGAGCGTCTCCGCGACGCCCTGCACCACCGGTGCCGATCCGGTGGGGCGCTGCTCGAGCATGACCCGGGAGGGGTCGAGCGCGATCACTCGCCGGTTGGTGGGCTCGTACGACCCGGTGCCGGCACCGATGTTGAGCACCGTGCGGGCTTCGCCGAGGGCGGCGGTGATGTGGGCGCCGATGCGCGGGTCGGGCCGGCGACGGTGGGAGTAG
This sequence comes from Acidimicrobiia bacterium, assembly GCA_050743385.1. GTDB lineage: Bacteria > Actinomycetota > Acidimicrobiia > IMCC26256 > JACDBD01 > JACDBD01. The sequence goes on along the minus strand of JBOGFJ010000078.1, from coordinate 10,330 downwards.
CCGACGCCGATGCGGTCGTAGACGGGCTCGGGGCTCACCGGCTCACCCCCGCGCCAGCCGTCGGTCTTGCCACCATTTCCGCAGGCGCACGGCCGAGCCGGCGGCGAGCCGCTCGGCCCGCAGCTCTTGCTCCGGCTGTGACTCGAGCGGCGCGAGCTCGCCGAGCACCCACGAGAGCAAGAGGTCGGCGAGGGCGGGGTTCCGGGGGAGCACGGGCCCGTGAAGATACGTGCCGATCAGGCGCTCGGCACGCACGCCGTCGTGGCCGTTCCCGTTGCCGCCGCCGGTCACCACCCGGCCGAGGGGCCGCTCGCCGGGCCCGAGGGTCGTGCGCCCACCGTGGTTCTCGAAGCCCGTGAGGGTCGGGAGGGAGTCGCCGGGGGCTACCACGACCTCGCCGATGAGGCGGGGAGAGCCGGCGCGGGTCGCGGCGTCGACGAGCCCGAGACCGTCGATCGTCTCGCCGTCTCCGGTCTCGTAGCGGTTGCCGATGAGCTGGAAGCCGGCGCACACCGCGAGCACGACGGCGCCGTCGGCCCGTGCCTGGGCGATGTTCGCCGCCGAGGCCCGCATCCCGGCGGCCGCCATCGACTGGGGATCGTCTTCGCCGCCACCGAAGAGGTAGATGTCGAGCGAGGCCGGGATGGGCTCGCTCGCCGCCACCTCGACCAGCTCGGCACCGTGACCGCGCCAGCGGGCGCGCTGCACCAGCACCACCGCGTTGCCCCGGTCGCCGTAGGTGCCCAGCAACTCGGGGTACACGAGGCCGACGCGGAGGACGGATGGTTTGGCCGTCACCCGTACCGCCGGTAGAGAGCCGAGAACTGCGTGTACGACGCGATGACGTTCACCTCGTCGCCCTCGAGGAGGTGCGCGGCCCGGATCGGGTCGGGCTCGAGGATGTGGTCGACCTCGGCGTAGCGGAGGCGCACGGCGACGTCGAGGGCACGGTCGCCCGACGCCGCAACGGGATGACCTCGGAGCACCTCGTAGGGTACGTCCCAGAGCCACGACGGGTCCTTGCCGTCGGCGACGCGCGCGTTCACCGCGATCACCACTGCGCCCGGGCGGTGCGCGAGGTGCCGGAGCACCTCGGTCCAGCCGGCGGGATTCTTGGCCAGCAGGATGCGCAACGGCCGCCCGTCGTCGAGACGCACCGTGCGGTAACGGCCGGCGACCGTGCTGATCCTCTCGGCCGCGTGGGCGGCGGTCGCCACCGGCACGTCGAAGTGCGTGACCGCAGCCGTGATCGCGAGGGCGGCGTTGGCCCGGTTCCACCGCCCCGGGAGGCGCAGGTGAAGCGGGATCATCGTGCCGTCGAGCACCAGGTTGCCGTCGGCGTCGAGCCGGTTCGGTGTCTGCGGCTGGGCGAAGCCGCAGCCGGTGCAGTCGAAGCCCCGGTCCGACCAGTGCAGGAGCGCGCCGCAGCTCGGGCAGGTGGCGGCGTCGCTGCGCCATCCCGCGCCGAGCTCGATCCATGTCGTCTTCGCCGGCGTCGCCGCCCAGGCGACGTGCGGGTCGGAGGCGTTGGCGACGATCCGGAGGTCGGGGTGCGACTCGGCGACCTTGCGCCAGCTGTCGCCGACGGCGTGCACCTCCCCGTAGCGGTCGAGCTGGTCGCGGCTCAGGTTGCCGAGCACGAGGAGCTCGGCCGCGAGGGGGTCGACGACGCGGGGCACGACCCGCTCGTCGACCTCGAGCACGGCCGCGCCCGGCCCGCGGGCGCGTGCGAGCGTGGGCGCGATGCCCGACGTGAGGTTCGCGCCGGTCGAGTTGCTCACGACGGGCATGGCTGTGGCCTCGAGCGCCGCCGCCAGCAGCCGGGTCGTGGTGGTCTTGCCGTTGGTGGCGGAGACGAGGGCCACCCGTTGGCCGGGCGCGAGCTCGGCGAGCGCACCGGGCGCGATGGCGTTGAGCACCCGGCCGCTGATGGTCGCGCCCGCGCCCCGGCCGGTGGGGCGCGACAACCACCCCGCCACGCGGCCGGCGAACACGGCGATGCGGGTGCGGCCCGAGATCTGCCTCACGTGCGCTCGCACCAGTAGGCGTCGACGCGGTAGGGGAGGACGAGCTCGGCGCGCCCGCGGGTGTCGGGATGAGTGGCCACCAGCACGCGCAGCTCGTCGAGCACCGCGTCGCGCTGGTCGGGCGGCAGCGAGGCGATGTGGCTGACGCCCCGGAAGCGATCGATCACGCCTTCGGGCGCGCAGCGCTGCTCGTGATGGAACGTCCCCGGGTGGAGGGGGCCGAAGCCGTGGTGCTCGCCCAGCGCCGACTCCCGCCAGTTCTCGTGATCGCGCCACGGCGCCCGCTTCTCGACCCGGTCCATGATCGCCCACGCCTGGTCGACCCAGTCGTACGACCGGTCGCGGGCGTTCCAGATGATCCCCACCCGGCCGCCCGAGCGCAGGACGCGTGCCAGCTCGGCGAAGGCGCGGTCGGCGTCGAACCAGTGGAACGCCTGGGCGATGGTGACGGCGTCGAGGGTTCTCGCGCCGAAGGGCATGGCCTCGGCCGTCCCCGCCACCACCGGTACGCCGCCCACGACCTCGGCGAGCACGCGCCGCATCCCCTCGACGGGCTCGACCGCGACGACGTCGGCACCCGTGGGAGCGAGCAGGCGGGTGAGCTTGCCGGTGCCGGCGGCGAGGTCGACCACCGTCGCGCCGGCGGTGATGCCCACGTTGCCGACCAGCCAGGCCACCGCGTCGGGGGGGTACGACGGGCGCGACCGCTCGTACGTCGCCGCCTCGCTCCCGAACCCCTGCTGGGCGACCTCGTGGACGGCCATGGCCGACCATCTTCCCACCCGCGCCTGACCCGCCCCAGCCCCCTCAATAGGCTCCGGCGATGGCGATCGCACGGGGCGGGAGGGCCGGAATCGTGGCGGTGGCGATGGTGGCGCTCGGGGCGCTCGGCGCGGCGTGCTCGTCCGGCGGCGACGACGGCGGCGAGACCTCCGAGGGCGCCTCGGGCGAGTTCCGCGCCCTGACCTACAACGTCGCCGGCCTGCCGGAGGGCCTGTCGGGCTCGGAGCCGGCGACCAACACGCCACTGATCAGCCCGCGGCTGAACGACTACGACCTCGTGCTCGTGCAGGAGGACTGGATCGATCCCGTCCCGCGGGCGGAGGGCTTCGACTTCTACCACGACGACCTGATCGCCGAGGTCGACCACGAGTACGTGTCGACGCCGGCTCCGCCGCCCCTCGGGTCGGACCCCCGGCGTCCCGAGGCGCTCGTCGCCGACGGCCTCAACCGGATGTCGAGGTTCCCCTTCGGCGAGGTCCGGCGGGAGATGTGGTCGGGGTGCTTCGGCAGTCTCGACACGAGCGACGGCGGAGCGGCCGACTGCCCGTCACAGAAGGGCTTCTCCGTCGCCCGCACCGAGCTTGCGCCCGGTGTCGAGGTCGACGTCTACAACCTGCACGGCGAAGCGGGCAGCACGCCGCGTGACGTCGAGGAGAGCGCCGCCGACTACGAGCAGCTCGCCGACTTCCTGCGCGACCACTCGGCCGGGCGGGCCGTGATCGTCGGCGGCGACTTCAACCTCCACACCGACGAGGAACCCGATCGGGGCGTCTTCGCCGAGCTCCTCGAAGCCACCGACCTCACCGACGTGTGTGACGCCGTCGACTGCGGCGACGACGCCGACCAGATCGACAAGTTCGTGTTCCGCAGCGGCGGGGGTGTCGAGCTCGACGTGGTCGATCACCGGTTCGAGCGGGAGAAGTTCCGGCGCGCCGACGGCGAGCCCCTCTCCGACCACGACGCGCTGGCGGTGACGTTCTCGTGGTCGATCGGCTGAGGCTCAGGCGCTGCGGGCGCGCCATGCCCACGCTCCGAACCTGCGCGCCGAGCGCGCCGCATCTGGGGCGGTCAGCGCGCAGCTCCGGGGAAATCCTCCGGAAACGTCAGCCGTGGAGGCCGCACTCGATCTTGTCGGTGCCGGCCCAGCGGCCGGCGCGAGCGTGCTCCTCGTCGCCGACGGGCTGCGTGCACGGCCAGCACCCGATCGACTTGTAGCCCCGCTCCCGCAGCGGGTGCAACGGCAGGCCGCGGTCGCGGGCGTAGCCCTCGACGTCGAGATCGGTCCACGTCGCGAGCGGGTTGACCTTCACGAGCCCCTTGCTGATGTCGTAGCTCACGATCGGGGCCTTGGCGCGCGTGGGTGCCTCCGAGCGCCGCAGCCCGGTCATCCACGCCGACTTCCCCTCCAGCGCCCGCCGCAGCGGCTCGATCTTGCGTACCGCGCAGCACCCGTCGGGGTCGTCGGCCCAGCGATCGTCGGGCTCGACCTCGGGATGCATGACCGTGAGGTTCATCCCGTAGCGCTCCTGGAGCGACTCGATGTACGCCATCGTCTCCGGGAAGTGGTACTGCGTGTCGAGGAACACCACCTCGATGTCGAGCGCGACCCGGATCGCCATGTCGAGGAGCACGCAGTCTTGGCCCGACATCGCCAAGACGATGTCGGAGCCGTACTGCTCCCAGGCCCACGCCACCACCTCCGACGCGGGGGCGGTCTCGAAGCCGGCCGAGATCTCGGCCAGCTCGGCCAGATCCGGGAGCTCGGTGTCGACCGTGGTGCTCATGTCGCGCACTCGCTCGCGCCGACCTCGGCGGTGTAGGGGCCGGTCTCGTCGAAGTCGACGAAGAAGTCGGGCGCCTCCTCGGGGTCGGGGAACTCGTCGAGGTCCTTGAGCTCCTTGCCCACCTCGCGGGGCCCGCCGGCACGTTCGAGCCACTGCCCGAACGTCTCGCCCGCGTCGCGTTCGTTGGCGAACCTGCCTACGACCCGCACGACGGCTTCCGACGCCCGCTTGGCCGGGAGCTTGACCGCCTTCTCGCCGAAGTCGATCTCGGTGTGGCCGACCTTGCCGCCGAGCAGCATCTGGTAGCCGGGGGCGGCGCGCCCGTGGGCCCGCCGCTCGATGCCGACGAAGCCGATGTCGGAGATGTGGTGCTGGCCGCACGAGTTGGTGCAGCCCGAGATGTTCACCCGGATGCCGCCGACCTCGGCGAGCCCGGCCATCTCGAGCGCCTTCCCGATGTCGTCGGCGAGCCCGCGCGACTGCGTGACCGCGAGGTTGCAGGTGTCGGCGCCGGGGCAGGCGACGACATCGCGGGCGAGCTCGGCGCCGGGCTCGGCCATGCCGATCTCGAGCAGCCGGGCGTAGAGCGGGTTCAGCTGCTCCTCCGTCAGACCGCGCAGTGCGAAGTTCTGCCGGTTCGTGACCCGCACGTCGAAGCCGAACTCGCGCTGGATGTCGGCGAGGGCACGGAACTGGTCGCTGGTGATGTCGCCGAGGCGGCAGTACGCGTACGCGCTCACGGTGCCGTTGGCCCGGCCCCGCACGACGTTGGCGCTCTCCCACTTCTCGTACGGGTTCAGACCCAGGAACTTCACCGGGGAGGCGCCGACCGGGGTGACCGGCCCCTCGCCCATGCCCGCGGGGGCGTCGCCGCGCTCGCGCACGGGCTCGGGCAGCTCGCCCTGGTACGACGACGCCGCCGGCAGGAACTTGCGCTCCTTGAAGACCCGCTCGCGCAGCTCCTCGATCCCCATGGTGTCGACGAGCCACTTCATGCGGGCGCGGAGCTTGTTGTCACGGTTGCCGTAGTGATCGAACACCCGCACGAGCGCCTCGAGCGTGGGCATCAGCTGCTCGCGGGGAGTGAACTCCTCGAGCGCGAGGGCGGGGTGCGGGTTCGCCCCGAGCCCGCCGGCGATGAACACCTTGAAGCCGGGCTCGACGGTGCCGTCGGGTCGGGGTTGGTTGACCGCGATCACGCCGACGTCGTTGAACATCGCCTGGCCGCAGTCGGTGACGCAGCCCGAGAAGTTGATCTTGAACTTGCGCGGGAGGCGCTGCGCATACGGGTTGCGGAGGAAGAAGTCGGTGGTGGCCTGCGCCCACGGGCTGATGTCGAGCACCTCGAACGGGCACGCGCCCGCGAGGTGGCAACCGGTGACGTTGCGAATGGTGTCGCCGCAGGCCTCGCGGCTCGTGAGCCCGACGGACGCCAGCACCCGCAGCACCTCGGGCGTCTGCTCGAGCTGCACGAAGTGGAACTGCACGTTCTGCCGCGTCGTGAGGTGACCCCAGCCCCGCGAGTACTCGTCGGCCACGTAGCCGAGCATCTCGAGCTGGTCGGGCGTGAGAGAGCCGTGCGGCACCTTCACCCGCACCATCTGGTTGTGGCCGCCCTGGCGCTGGCCGTAGATGCCCTGGTTGAGCCGGAAGACGCGGAACACGTCCTCCTCGAGGTCGCCCGCCAGGTAGCGGGCGACACCGTCCTCGAACTTGTCGAGCTCGTCGGCCACTTCGGGGGCGAGGGGCTGGGCTCTCAGGTCCTTGACGTCGACGGCCATGGCTAGTCCTCCTTCTTGGAGGCGGGCTTCTTGGAGGCGGGCTTGGACGCTTCGATGAGCAGCCGGGCGACCTCGGGCCGGCTGAACTCGGCCGGCGGGAGCTCGCCCTTGGAGAGCAGCTCGCGCACCTTCGTGCCCGACAGGTGCACGTGCTGCGCCGAGTCGTGCGGGCAGGTCTTGGCCGAGGCCATCGACCCGCACACGGTGCAGTAGAAGGAGTGCTCGAAGAACAGGGGCGTGATGCCGAGCTCCTCCGGGCCGATCTCGCGCAGCAGCTCCTGGGCGGCGTAGGTGCCGTAGTAGTCGCCGACGCCGGCGTGGTCGCGCCCCACGATGAAGTGGGTGGCGCCGTAGTTGCGCCGGCAGATGGCGTGGAACACCGCTTCGCGCGGCCCGGCGTAGCGCATCGGCGCGGGGAACAGGCCCAGCAGCGCCCGGTTGGCGGGGTAGTAGTCGGCGAGCAGCGCCTCGTAGCAGCGGAGGCGGACGTCGGCGGGGATGTCGTCGCCCTTGGTCTCGCCGACGAGCGGGTGCACCAGCAGGCCGTCGACCGATTCGAGCGCCACCTTCGTGAGGTACTCGTGCGCCCGGTGGATCGGGTTCCGGGTCTGGAACGCGACGACGGTGCGCCAGCCGCGCTCGTCGATGGCGGCGCGCACCGCGGAGGGCATCGCCGGGTGCCGGTCGAAGGGCGCCGCCAGGGCGAGGGCGGGGTGGTCGGCCTCGACGACGACCTTGCCCCCGACGCGCCACGGGCTGGCCTCGAGGACGATGGCGGCGCCCGGGTGGGCCGGGTCGTCGGTGCCGTACACGGCCTGCGCCTCGACGACGGGGTCGACCTTGTAGACCTCGGGGTTGGCCAGCACGCCGACGACCTCACCCGTGGGGGCGAGCAGGTCGGCTTCGTCGCCGCCGCGCAGCTCGGCCGCTTCCTGCACGTCGACGGCGGGCGCGATCGGGAATGGCCAGAGCCGCCCCGACTCCAGGCGCATGCCGGCCACGACGAAGGCGTGGTCTTCCTCGCCGACGAAGCCGTCGAGCGGGTCGTACGCGCCCCACGCCAGCAGGCGCAGGTCGGAAAGGTCACGGGGCGTCAGGCGGACGGCAGGCATGCGGGCGCGAAGCTCCTACGAGAGGGGGCGGGGAGAGGTGGGCGCGGCGGGATGATCAGGCGGCGCGCCCGGAGCCCCGGCGACACATCTCGTCACGGACCTCGTGGGGGGTCCGGCCGATGGAGATGCTGGCGGCGCCGAGCGCTCGGATCACGAGGGGAAACACTAGCGGTTCCGGCCCCCAAATACCAGCGCGGAGGTCAGGAATTCGGCCGCCTCCCTGGATAGGCTGCGGCCGTGCCGCAGGCCGTCGCCGCCGATGGGACGCGGATCGCTTACGACGCCGCCGGTTCGGGGCCGCTGCTGCTGTTCGTGCACGGCATCACCGAGAACCGCAGTGTCTGGGACCCGGTGGTCGAACGGCTCCAGGGCGACTTCACCTGTGCCGGCCTCGACGTGCGGGGCCACGGCGACTCGGATGCGCCCGGCGACTACGACGCCCTGACCATGGCCGGCGATCTCGCCGCCGCCGCCGACGCGGTCGGGGCGACCGACGAGCCCGTGATCGTGGGCCACTCGTTCGGCGCGTTCCTCGCGACCGTCTACGCGGCCGGTGGCGCGGGGCCCGTGCGGGGTGTCGTCAACGTCGACCAGGGGCTGCGCATGTCCGACTTCGCGCAGCTCGTTCGGCCGCTCGAAGCGGCCTTGCGGGGCCCGCAGTTCCGCGAGACGTTCGGCGCGATCATCGACTCGCTCGGTCCCGAGCTCCTCGATCCCGACACGCAGGCGCGGCTGGCGCGCCTTCACGAGGACGCGTCCCAAGACCTGGTGGTCGGGATCTGGCGCCAGCTGTTCGAGTCGACCGACGAGGAGATCGACGCCCTCGTCGAGACGATGCTGCTTCCCAACCTGCGTGTTCCGTACCTCTCGCTGCACGGCTCGGAGCCGGGCGACGACTACCGCGATTGGCTGACCCGGCTGGTGCCGACCGCCACCGTCGAGGTCTGGGACGGCGACGGCCACTGGCTCCACCTCGTCGAGCCCGACCGGTTCGCTGCCCGGGTGCGCGATTTCGTCGCCAAGATCTGACGTTCTTGTGTGCTGAGACGACTGTTCCGGTCATCTGAGATCACCAAAACCAGCCGTTCAGTACCCTCTCTGCCATGCGGATGTCGCGGCTGTTCCTGCGCACGCTGCGCGACGACCCCGCCGACGCCGAGGTCGACAGCCACCGGCTCCTCGTGCGCGCCGGCTACATCCGCCGGGTCGCGAGCGGGATCTACTCGTGGCTGCCGCTGGGCCACCGCGTGCTGCGCCGCGTCGAGCAGATCGTGCGGGAGGAGATGGACGCCGCCGGCGCCCAGGAGCTCTGGCTGCCGATCGTGCAGCCGCTCGAGCTCTGGGAGCGCAGCGGCCGGAACGACGCGTACGGCCCCGAGCTGTTCCGGCTCCAGGACCGCAAGGAGACGGGCTTCTGCCTCTCGCCGACGGCCGAGGAGGTCATCACCGCCACGGTGGCGGCGGAGTACTCGAGCTACCGCGACCTTCCGGTCAACCTCTACCAGATCAACTGGAAGTACCGCGACGAGCTGCGCCCCCGCTTCGGCCTGCTGCGCGGCCGTGAGTTCCTGATGAAGGACGCGTACTCGTTCGATCTCGATCTCGACGGGCTCAAGCGCTCCTATCAGGAGATGTTCGAGACCTATACGCGCATCTTCACCCGCTGCGGGCTGACGTTCCGGCCGGTCGAGGGCGAGGCGGGCGCCATCGGCGGCGACGTCAACCACGAGTTCATGGCCGTCGCCGCCGTGGGCGAGGACGCGTTCGTGTGGTGCAGGTCGTGCGACTACGCCGCCAACACCGACGTCGCGGTGCGGAAGGCACCGCCGCGGCACGAGGGCCCGGTCGACGCGCCTCCGATGGAGAAGGCACACACGCCAGGTCTCCCGGGGGTCGCCGGCGTGGCGGAGCACTTCGGCGTCACGCACGCCGACATGCTCAAGTGCATCGCGTTCGACGTGGATGGCGAGGTCGGTCTCGCCCTCGTCCCGGGCGACCGTGAAGTCAATCCCTTTCTCCTCGCCCAGGCCCTCTCGCCCCGGATCGCCCGCATCTTCGGCGACGACGACTTCGACGCCCGTCCGGAGATCCCGAAGGGCTATATCGGTCCGCACTTCCCGGGGGCGACGGTGGTCGTCGCCGACCCCGCCGTGGCCGCCGATCACGGCTGGGTCACGGGCGCGAACGAAGTCGACCACCACGTGCGCAACGCCGTCCTCGGCCGCGACTTCGAGGTCGACGTCTGGACCGATCTGGCCACCGTCGTGTCCGGCGATCCCTGCCCGCGGTGCGGTGCGCCGCTGTCGGTCGACCGGGGCATCGAGGTCGGCCAGGTCTTCCAGCTCGGCACCAAGTACTCGGACGCGTTCGAGGCCCTCTACACCGACGAGGCCGGCGAGCAGCACCCGATGGTCATGGGCTGCTACGGCGTCGGCATCTCGCGCATCGTCGCCGCGGTCGCGGAGGAGCACCACGACGAGCACGGCTTGTCGTGGCCGCTGCACATGGCGCCGTACGCAGTGCACCTGATCGTGCTCGCCGGAAAGGGCGGCGGCGCCGGCGACGTGGCCGCCGCGGGCGATCGGCTCTATGCCGCGCTGACGGAAGCCGGCGTCAGCGTGCTCTACGACGATCGCGAAGCGAGCCCGGGTGTGAAGTTCGCCGACGCCGACCTGCTCGGGATGCCCATCCGGCTGACTGTCGGGGCCAAGGGCCTGGCGCGCGGGATCGTGGAGCGCCGGTGGCGCGCGACCGGCGAGCAGGACGAGTTGGCGGTCGGCGATGTCGTCGCGGCAGTGGTCGCAAGCGCTGCCTGAAAGGGGCGCGGCCGCCGTGCGCCCGAG
>JBOGFJ010000077.1:0-10229 GCA_050743385.1 Acidimicrobiia bacterium | reverse complement strand
CACGTCCACCGTCTCTACCTCGCCCCGCTCCTCGATGTGCTCCTCGACCGGCCGGAACGGCCGCTCCTCACCATCGACGTCGACGACGCCGAGGTCGAGACTCGGCGCCGGCGGGGGGACCTCGACGAGGCCGACGCCTACGAACGGCTGGGCAACTGCTACCTCCCCGCGGTGGACCACGTCTTGACCGCGTCGGCAATGGACGCCGCGTCACTGGCCGCCTGCCACAACGTGGCACGGGTGAGCGCGATCCCGAACGCCGTCCGCCTCCCGCCCGGGACCCGGGCAAGAGCGCGACCCACCGCCGACGCAACGCACGACCTTCTGCTGGTGGGGACTCTGTCGTACGCACCCAACGCCGAGGGCGCGCGCTGGCTGTGCGACGAGGTGCTGCCACATTTGCCCGAGGCATCGATCGCTCTCGTCGGTTCGAATCCGTCTCCCGAGCTCGAGGCCCTGGCCCGCGACAACTCGGTCACCGTCGTGGGCGCTGTTCCGGACGTCGCCCCCTGGTACGAGCGGACACGGGTGGCGGTGGTGCCCGTGCACGCCGGCGGTGGCACGCGGATCAAGCTGCTCGAGGCCCTGGCCCACGGGCGTCCGGTGGTCTCCACCAGCGTCGGCGCCGAGGGCCTCGACCTCGCTCCCGGTCGGGACGGGTTGCTCGTCGCCGACCAGCCGGGCGAGTTCGCGGCTCACTGCCGGCGGCTGCTGGACGAGCCGGCGCTGGCCGAACGGCTGGCCACCGTCGGGCGCGACGTCGTGGCGAGGACGGCGAGCGTCGACGTGGTCGCCGGCGAGATCGATCGGCTGTTCCGGACAATGGTCGGCGGGCAATCCGTCGAAGCAGCCGTGCCCGATCGTGTCGTCGCTCTGGGCGCCCAGCTGCGCCGCAACCGGCTGGCGGCCGACATCTGCGACCGCCTGGCCGAGGCCGGCGTACGGGTCATCCTGCTCAAGGGTGCGTCTTTCGGGACGTGGCTGTACGACTCGCAGCTCGACCGGCCCTGCGGCGACATCGACCTGCTCATCGACCCGGCCGCTGAGTCCGCAGCGGAAGCGGTGCTGGCTCGGCTCGGGTTCACGACCCTCCACGGCCGGTCCGAGGCGATGCTCCTCGGACATACGACCGTCGACTGGGCTCGCGGCCACGAGTATGTCGATCTCCACCGCGGCCGGTTCTGGGGCATCACGGTGCCGCCTGATCGGTCGTGGGCGGTGCTCGCCGAGCAGACCGAAAAGCTCCGCCTCGGGGGGCGTGATATCGAGGTGCTCGACGTCACGGGGCGGGCGCTCCACGTCGTGGTGCACGCGGTCGCGTCAGGCCCGACGGTCGAACAGCCGCGGGAGGACCTTGAGCGCGCCCTCGAACGGGTGCCCTTCGGGACCTGGCAGGAGGCGGCGAGACTGGCGACCGCTCTTGGCGCAGAGGCGGCCTACGCCACCGGCCTCGGCCTGACGACCGAGGGGTTGGCCCTCTCGCGACGTCTGGAGATCGACAAGCTTTCGCCGCTCGACCGGCTTCCGTCGCTCGATGCCGCGTTGCGCGCAGCTGGGCCGCCACGATTCGCGACCGGCCTCGTGCGACTGCTGGCGCTTCCGGGCGTTCGGCCGAAGATCGCCACCGTGTCCCGACTGGTCGTCCCGACGCCGACGTACCTCAAGGCGAGGATGCCGTGGGCCCGGCGGAGCCCGTTCCATACCGCCCTGGCCTACCCCGTGTGGCTCGGCGTGTTGATCAAAGGCTCCGTACCGGCGCTGGCGGCCGTTCGCCGCGGCGCTGCGTCTGCCCGGGGGAGGCAGAGGGAGCCTCGATCCCCCGACTGACCGTCGCCCCGTCTAGACGACGAGCCCTCGCGCGCGTAGCTGCCCGAGGCATTCGATGACGCCCTCGAGCGGTGGCTCCTCGAGATCACCCAGGTTCTGCATGAGCTCGACGATCCCGTCGGCGGTGCGAGTGCCGTCGCACAGCTCGAAGATGATGCTCGCCGACGGGTTCAGCTGGTGGACGCGGGTCGTCGTGTGCCGCAGCACCAGGCCGTTCTCGACCTCCTCCACCTCGATCCGATCGCCTCGCGCCGGGCGGGCCACGCTCATTGTCCTCCTCTCGTCACGGATGTCGCGTCCCCGAGCTTATTGACCCGCCCGGTACGCTCTATCGCCGCGTGGCGTGCCCCCGGTCCTTGCTCACCTACAACAAGGTCTGCAACCTCGAGGACTTCAGCCACCCCGAGCTCGTCGGCACCATCCGCGACGTTTTCGAGCATGAGATAGAGCGCTTCGGCGACGACTTCCCCGCGGGGCGCGAGAACCGCAAGGACTGGGAAGTCGCCATGGCGATACGCACCTTCCGCGACCACGGTCTCCTCGACGGGACGCGGGAGTTCCTCGGGGTGGGAGCGGGCAACGAGGCCACCATCTTCTACCTGACCCGCTTCGCTCGCCGGGTCTTCGCCACCGATCTGTACCTGACGGAGGGTGAGGGATGGGCCGAGGCCGACGTCTCGATGATCACCGATCCGGGCCGGCACTGGCCGTTCTCGTGGAACCCGCGCCGCCTCGTTGTGCAGCACATGGACGCACTCGACCTCCGCTACGAGGACGAGACCATGGACGGGGCCTTCTCCGCGAGCTCGATCGAGCACTTCGGCGACTTCGACGCGGTCAGGCGCAGCGCGAGCGAGATCTTCCGGGTGCTCAAGCCTGGTGGCATCCTCACCCTCTCGACCGAGCTGTGCATCGAGGGGCCTTCGACGAGATGGGACGGCGGCAGCGGAACGCTGCTGATGGACCCACCGGCCATCTACGAGCACATCCTCGGTCAGGACGACTGGGACTTCGTCTCGCCGCTCGACCTCTACGTCTCCGACGCGACCCTCGCCACTGAGCAGGACTTCGTGGACGCGTCGGTGGCGCAGCAGGCGCAGGTGGCGGAGGCGGGGGGCTACTTCACGTTCCGGATCGAGCACGTGAAGTACCCCCTCATCGTCTTGGAAGCGGGCCAGTATGCGTGGACGAGCGTCCACCTCGCGCTGCGCAAGAGAGCCTGAACGCGGTGACACCGACGCGCTCACCGACGCAGCTGCAGCGCGACCTGGTCCCTGACCCAGGGGTAGAGCAAGGCCAAACCGTCGCGCAGGGATGTCGAAGGCGCCCACCCGAGTTCAGTGCGGATACGAGTGTTGTCGCTGTTGCGACCGCGCACCCCCTGCGGGGCGCTCGTGTCGTAACGGCGATCGAGACGGACTCCGGCGATATCTTCCACCAAGGTGACCATCTCGTCGATCGACACCAGCTCGGTCGACCCGATGTTGCGCGGCTCGGGCACCGGCGACTCCATGAGCCGGCGCGTGCCCTCGACGCAGTCGTCGATCCACATGAACGAGCGGGTCTGCTTCCCGTCGCCCCACACGTCGATGACCGAAGCGCCCGTGAGCGCCGCCGTCGCCACCTTGCGACAGATCGCGGCCGGCGCCTTTTCCCGGCCGCCGTCCCACGCGCCGTACGGCCCGTACACGTTGTGGTAGCGGGCGATCCGCACGTCGAGTCCCCGCTCCCGGCGGAACGCCTGCACCAGCTGCTCGGTGAACAGCTTCTCCCAGCCGTACCCGTCCTCCGGGTTGGCCGGGAAAGCGTCCTCCTCCCGGAGGGGCGCGACGTCGGCATCTCGCTGTCGGTCGAGCGGGTACACGCACGCCGACGAGCTGAAGAAGAACTGCCCGACCCCCGCTTCGTCCGCCGCCTGGAGCAGGTTGGCGGCGATGACGACCGACAGCATGCAGTCGACGTGGTGGCTGGTAATGAAGCCCATGCCACCCATGTCCGCGGCCAGGTCGTACACCTGCTCGCAGCCGGCCGCCAGGGGCCGGCATGCTCCCGGGTCGCGCAGGTCGGCCTCGATCGATTCGGTGTCGTGGCGCTGAGCCCATCGCTCGACAGGAAGGGCGTCGACCGCGCGCACGTCAATGCCGTCGGCGCACAATCGGCCGACCAGGTGGCCGCCGATGAAGCCGCCCGCACCGGCGACGAGCGCCCTCACGCGTCGTGACCGTACCAAATGCTCGCTCCGGAGAAGGCGGCGACGCGCCCTAGGGTTGGCCTCGTGTCGAGCCCACAGCGGGGAGTGGTTCCCCCGATCGCCCATTTCGTGTTCGGCCTGCGCCCGCAGAGCGAGCCCTTTCACCTCGTCCACTACCTCGCCATCGAGTCGTGCCGGCGGGTCCTGGCACCGGAGCGGATCTTCCTGCACCACAAGTGGCTCCCGTACGGCGTGTACTGGGACCTGATCAGGCCGCACCTCACGCTGGTTCACGCCGACGAGGCGACCGAAGTGCTGGCCGCCGACTACGACGCCAACCTCGTGCCCGAGCACTACCGCTATGCCCACCACGCCGACTTCGTGCGGCTGGAAGCCCTCATCGAGCACGGCGGCGTCTACGCCGACATCGACACGCTCTTCCTCCGGCCCTTTCCCGACGAGCTGTACCACGAGCAATTCGTCATCGGTGAGGAGGACCCGGTCCGCGACGAGCGCACGGGCGAGGTGCGACCGTCGCTGTGCAACGCCGTGCTGATCAGCGCCCGGGGGTCCGAGTTCGCCCGCGCCTGGCGGGCCCGCATGGGCGACGCGCTCAACGGGACCTGGAGCAACCACTCGGGCTTCCTCGCCCGCGCCCTCGCCGACGAGCTCTCCCATGCGCTGCGGGTCGAACCGCGCACCACGTTCTTCCCGGCACCGTGCACGGCGGAGGGGCTGCAGTCATTACTGGAGGGGGACGACGTGAGCCTGGATGGTGCGCTGAGCGTCCACCTGTGGGCCCACCTGTGGTGGGGGGCCGACCGGGGTGATTTCAGCGGGGTGCACGCCGGGGTTCTCACGGCCGACTACATCCGCTCGGTCGACACGACCTACAACCGTCTGGCCCGACCCTACGTCCCCGAGATCGATCTGTGGTGAAGCCCCGGCGACCGGTGGGCGTGCGCTGGATCTCGTGGCCGCCCGGCGACGGCTACGGCGACGCGGCCGTGCAGTACATCGGCGCCCTCGAGGCGCTCGGGGTGCCCGTCACCTGGACTCCGCTCGAATGGCGGCCCGGCGAGGAGCCGCGCGCCGCGACTGCATACCGCGGGCCGATGGCCCACCTTGCCCATCGAACGATCGAGCACGACACCATCGTGGCCCACGTGCCAGTCGACGGGGGTCGCCGGTGGCTGGTGGATGCGGGGGGCCGCCGCACCGTCGCCTTCACCACCTGGGAGACGGACCGCGTCCCTCCGGGCTGGGAAGACCACTGCGAGGCCTTCGACGCCGTGCTCGTGCCGTCGACCTTCAACCGTGACGCCCTGGTGGCCTCGGGGTGCCGAGCCGACGTCCACGTCGTCCCACACTGTGCCCGGCGTCGCCCTGCGGTGGAGCCGGCCCGGTACGAGCACATCGGCGACCGCTTCACCTTCTACACGATCGCCACCTGGAGCACCCGCAAGGCGATGCCCGACACGATCACGGCCTTCCTCGACGCGTTCGGGGCCGACGACGACGTCGGCCTCGTGGTGAAGACGACGCCGCACGACCAGCAGGCGGTGGCACGGGCGCGGCGAGGGCTCGCCACCGAAGGCCTGCCGAAGTGGCCGCTGGCGACCTGGCCCGCCTTGGCCACGCTCCTCGCCGGCCGACGAAACGTGCCGGAGATCCACCTGATCCCCGATCGCGTTCCCGCCGGCGAGGTCGATGCTCTCCATGCTCGGGGCGACTGCTTCTTCTCCCTCACGAGATCGGAGGGTTGGGGCCTCTGCATCGCCGACGCCCTCCTGTTCGGCAACCCGGTCGTGGTCACCGGTTGGGGCGGACAGCTCGACTACCTCGGGCCCGACTATCCGCTGCTCGTCGACTACGACCTCGTGCCCACCACGACCGATACGCCGGACGACTGGTTCGAAACGCGCGAGGGATACCGGTGGGCGCGGGCCCGGCACGACCACGCGGTCGACCTCCTGCGCTGGGTCGCCGCGCACCCGGATGAGGCGGCAGGCATGGGCCGCGGTGTGGGCGACCGTCTCGCTCGTGAGTTCGCCCCCGAACAGGTCGGCCGGCATCTCCTCGACGCGCTGACCGGTGACCCGACTGAACCCGGAGCCGCTCAGCCGAGGAGTTGACGCTCGGCCTCCGGATATCGCCCCAGCACGTCACTGAACGCGGCCACGACCGGCGTATCGAGCGTGAGCATCCTCCGTAGCGCAGGCCTCGAATCGTCCTGCGGCTGCCCCGCGAAGCATGACATCGCGTCGCAGATCTGCAGCAGCGCGCGCGGAAGATCGCCCAACTCCACACGTTGGTAGACCTCGCGTCCGAGTGTGACCACCGGAACATCAAGTGCGGGAGCGGTGCCGAAGCGGGAGTCGAGGACGCGCGCGGCATGACGACCCAGGGTGAGGCCGAGCATCCGCTGGTCGCAGTCCCATTCTCCCTGGAGGTCGAGGCGCCTGCAGATGTCCCAGTAGTGCTCGAAGCTGCCGATCTCGCTCCGCAGGAACTCCAGACGCGCGTTCTTGAATCCGCACAGTCCCGCGAGGAGCAGAGTGTCGTGGAGCCGCTAGCTGCGGATGCCGTGGACGGCCGCCGACTCCTGGCGCGCGAAGACCCGCACTGCCCGAAGCTCGTCCACGGTGGGGACACTGTCGATGTCCCGGCACAGCCACAGGTCGACCTCGTCGTCCCACAGCGGCAGCATCCTCCACAACGTCGGCTCCGTACCCGCGTACACGCGGTCGACGGGCACCAAATCGATCCGGCTGGTCCGTTGGGCGAACGCCTGCACGAACGGAAAGACCGGATGATCGGCGGCATCGGTCGAGTGGTGAAGGGTGATGCCAAAACTTTGGATAGAGCTCGGCGTAGCCGATGAGCGCCGTCGGTAGCGTGCACCAGTACCGATCCCCCGTGCCGAAGAGCACGAGCGAGATCGTGTTCACCACCCTCCGTCCCGGCGCGCGGCGGTGAAATGCCCGCGACCGCTCCGGTCGGGCCGGAGCGCGACGCGGAACCCCGCTGCCTCGAGATGGCGACGCAGCAGACCGCCGCGGTAGAGCTCCTGTCCCACTCGGGCGGAGGGCGCGAGGGCGCTCATCTGGGCTTCGGTGAACTCGTGGTACTCACCGCCGATGGCGGCGACGAGGTCGAGCCGGCGGGCCGTGAGCAGGATCGGGAACTCGGCGCCTTCCACGTCGAGTTTCAGGAACCTCACGCGGCCGAGATCAGTCAGCACCTGGTCGAGCCCGATGGTGTCGATGGGATGGCTCGACAGCACCATGTCGGGTGGGCCCGGCTCGTGCCACTCGCTCGGTCGCGCCGCCCAATGCTCCGGGGCAGATCCGTAGAGGACCGAACCGCCGCCGGTGTTCGCGCTGTCGGCATGGGGTGTGAACATGAGCTGGGTCGGTTCGCTCAGGTCGGAACGCCACACTGCAGCCAGGTGCAAGGTCACCGACGAGTGGCGCGCGAGATTGATCGCGGCGAGCGCGTGGTTCTCGCGGTTGGCCTCATACCCCACGACCGTGGCGCCGCGCCGGGCTGCCAGCTCGCAGAGGGCACCGGTATGGCAGCCGACGTCGAGCAGGATCTCGCCGGGAGCGAAAGCGGTCGGCAGGGTCGGGTAGTCGCGGCGGATGGTCGTCCAGATGGCAGCGTCCCAGGTGCCGTTCCTCAGGAGCGCCATCTCAAGCCCCGTCCCCGCGGGAGCGAGCGGCGACGATGGCCGACAGCCGGCACAACGGCCGGTCGCGGAGCTCGTCGAGGTGGGCGAGGAAGCTCGATGACCACGGCCGCGATCGCCACTCGTGGTAGGCGAGGTACGCGTCGTCGTGCTGGTCTAGGTGATCGAGGTAAGCGCCGAGCTCGGCGGCAGAAGCGAAGTCGCGGGCGTCGATATACGAGTCGAGCGCGGGCGCGAGATCGCCGACGTCGCTGGATCCGCGGTACACGGGGACCGAGCCGGCGGTCAGCGGCTCGTAGAGCTTCTCGGTCACGTAGTCGCGCGCGAAGGAGTTCTCGAACGCAAGGGTGAACTTGTACCTGCCGTAGAGAGCGATACGCGGGCAGTGCCCAGGCGGGACGAGGTCGACCTGGTTGCGGAGCACCGTGCCGAAGGAATCGACGCGGACCTGCCTCATCAACTCGGCGGCGAACGCGCGCCGGCCGCAGCGGTCGCGGGCGTTCGACTGGAGCCAGACGACCGGGGCGGCGGCCGTCCGCGCTGCGACCGGCTGCTTCAGGCCCGGCACGGTCCCGGGCCCGAAGTATGGGTCCCAGACGTCGCTCGACCGCTCGTAGGTCATGGTGAGGTCGAACCGGCGCATGAACGTCGAGTCGTCGAGGGGCGGGCACATCGCCCGGCTCTCCATCGACCACGCGACCCAGAGCTGGCCCGGTCGCTTTCGGAGCCCGTCGATGGAGCCGAGGGTCGGGACGTGGAAGACGACCGCGTCCGCATCCTCCATCTCTCGGGGACCGGTAGTGAACCGGCATTCGGTGGGGCAGCGGTCGGGGACCTCAGGCCAGTCCTCGAAGAATCGGTTGTAGAAACTGATCACGACGAGAGGTCGCTGCGGGTTCACCGGAACAAGCGACCTACCGAGCAGAATCAGGAAGGCGCCGCGTGATCATGCGGCAATCCCGTCGTCCGTTCACTGAGTTTGCTGACGACGGCCTTCCGAGAAGTGTGCCATTGATCCCACATGTCGTAAAACGCTGAGTGAGCATGAGGACGCAGCCTTCTGACGTCGTCGGTTGAGTACATCCACGGCTTGCCCAGAGCGGTGAAATGAACCAGCGACACGCTCGAGTATGCCTCGCTCGGATCAGAGAAGTAACCGGGCCTGCTCGCAACCTCCCATTCAGAGTTCAAGCAAAAGCTCGAGCTCGGCAGGGTTCCGATCTCTCCCGCGAACTCGTTGTTGACCACTTCCATATCGAAGTACTGGTCGTGAGCGGTCTGCCGAGAGCCCATGTGCCGGACGACGCGACCCCAATTCGACGATGATGGTCGTGCTAGCAGCATGGCGCTCGTCCACCAAGGCTGCTCGAGCCAGTACGCGCTCGGAGCGGCGATCGGTTCAGGCAGCTGCAAACCGAGAAGATCGTCGAGGCTCTTCAACGGAATCGAATCGGAATCGATGAAGAGGACGCGGTCATACTGGGTCAGCTCGAAGATCCTCAGCTTTACGAGGGAGTGTCGATAGTACGGGTCGCCTACCTGTTCAAGCGGCTCGACCAGTTTGGTGATGATGCCCATTTCCCTCATCATCGCGGTGAGCACGGGAGAAACGGGCAGGTGCAGAGCAACTACGTCTGCATCGCTTCGCATCCCCAGGTCACGTAAGCGGTGTAGGAAGACGAGCACGGCGAGCGCGTAGTTGTCGTCGGTGGCATAGAACGCGAATGCGAGCCTGTTCTTGCGCTCAGCCAAGCCCTCTGACGAAACCACCTCAACCTCCGCGCGCGCCGCGCCCGCTGAGGCAAGGTACTGCACCGCCGACTCCGAGGAGGATCGCGAACAGCGCGCACACAGCGCACCGACGAAGCCCTCGGAGCCGCGGTAGCCGAGCGCTCCTCTTCGTGCGGCGATTGTCGTCACGACGCTGCGGCGTTGAACCGCTGCCGGTGGGCGGTGGCGGCTTCCTCGGCTTGGCGGGCCCCGTCGTGCGCACCCTGCTTGGTGAGGACGCGTGCCCGGCCCAGCAACCCGTACACCCTCGTGTCGCGCAGGCTGAGTCGTTCGTCGAGCAGCGCCCGGGCCAGGTCGAGCTGCCCCGACCGAATGGCCGATTCGGCCAGTGTCCGCTGGAGCACGTCGCGCTGGGCGTGCGAGCCCCCGAAGTGCTGGAATACTCGCCGAATCGGGAACAGCTCGGCGACGACGTCGTCGTGGCGTCCTTGCGCGTGGGCGAGTACCGCCCGCGACGCGGGCAGGCCGACCTCGGCGGCCACGGCTCGGTTCGTCCCCGGCAGCGCCGGTCCGTCGGAGACATAGCGTTCGAGGCGCTCGATGACGGCCCGGGCGTCGTCGGTCCGGCCGGCGCCACAGAACGCCATCACCGAATGGACGTCGTTGAAGACGTACCAGGACGTCGACGATCTGGCCCTCCCACGCGGTCGCGAGGTTCGCGTAACGGTCGCCGGTGTCGACCTCGTCCAAGGTCAGCCGCCACAGCCCTGTTCTCCCACTACGACGGAT
>JBOGFJ010000076.1:0-5997 GCA_050743385.1 Acidimicrobiia bacterium | reverse complement strand
CTCAGACTGTTGACAACGAGGAACCGGCTCGTCCCACCCACTTGCCCGCTATGCGTCGTCGAGGTCGCCACGGCGTCCGGCCAGTTCTTGTCGCGCTCGCGCTGAGCCTTGTCCTTGCACTCGCCATCGGTGGAGCCGTCGCGCTCTTGCATAGTGACGACAGCTCAGACCAACCAATCCGGGATCGAACGCCGGCCGATCCCGACGGTCTCTTCGGCGATCGACAGGGAACGCCGGTTGATTCGAACGCCCCAACGCTCTTTTTCGTCCCCGCCACGCTGCCCGACGGGTTCCATCTCGTTCAGGTGACCGGCGGCGGCGTGTCGCCGGCCGGAGGTGGCGGTGCCGGGTCGCCCGAGGTCGATCGGGTCCAACGCTGGGTTCGGCTCGACGATGCGCGTGAGCGTCCGGCGGAGGTGCTGAGCATCCAGTGGGGACCCGGCGTTGCCGCGCTCGACTCGATACCCGGACTGCCGACCGCGAGTACCGAAGCGCCCCCGGAGGACCTCCTCGAGCCCTACCGCCGCGACTCCGTTCCAGCCGCGGTCCGAGGCCGTGAAGGTCTGTACTCGGAGCGGCTGGGTTCGCTCGTCTGGGAGGAGCCCGAAGGCCAGGTCGTGAACGTGAGCGGTACCCAGTCACCGGAGGGCATCCAGGACCCGGGCATCACCCCGTTGCCACCGGAGCTGCTGCACCAGGTTGCGGAGGCTCTGGCGCCACGAGAAGACGGGGGGTTCGACCTGCCCACACCGCCTGCAGGTTTCGAGTTCGCGGCCGAGTTTCCCGGCTTCGCGTCGACGGGGACCGACCTCCGCTCCATCACCTACCGCGGGCTGTACGAACGCGGCGTTCGGATCCAGATGGTCGACAACACCGACACGCCGCCCGGAACCAACTTTTACTTCTCCAGCGCACGTCGCACCGAGGTCCGCGGGCGTCCGGCGCTACTGACACCGTTCCTCAACGGCGGAGACGGCGAAGGGTACGGCCAAAGCACGTTCTTCATGGGCGCCACCAACCTCTTCCTCCAGTGGCTCGAACCGAACGGCACTCGCGTCACGATCAGCGGCGTCGGTCTGAGCGAGTCCGAGCTCCGCGCGATCGCCGAGGGTCTCGAGTCTGTCGACCAACCATCCTGGGCGGGGCCCCAGAACCAGGTCGTCGTCGATCCGCCTGCGCATCCCGACCCCACCGGGCCTCCACCCGCCGACGAGGATGCGGCGCGCCGACAGGTTACAGAGGTGTTCGTGGCGGCCCTCAGCTCCGACACACCACTCGACCAGCGCATCGCGATGGTCGACAACTCGACGGGCCTGCGCGACGCCTACGCTGACGCGGCCCAATGGCAACCCCAGGCGCTCGCCGATTTCACCGTCGAGATACACGACGTGCGCTTCATGAACGCGGAGGAAGCCGCCGTGCTCTACGAGCTGGTCGTGCCCTCCGTGGCGCCGGGCCTGTTCGAGCAAGAGCGAGCGGGCCGTGCCGTACTGGTCAACGGCGAGTGGAGGGTGAGCCGAGAGACCGTGTGCGGGATCCTGGGATTCGCGCACGCAACGTGTGACCCGTAGGGGTCGAGTTCAGCATCTGAGTCGAGGCGTTTCGCTCGCGCGGGGTCGCTGAGGCGTTTGCGGTTGCGCGCCCGAGCACAGCGCTCACACCGCGAGTACTCCGTAGTCAGATGCTCTATCCATTGAGCTACGAGCGCTTGACCTAGCGACTGACCCATGTGGCGTGGTCGGTATCAGCCGGCCATGGCTCCATGCGGCCGCGCGCACGGGAACCAAGGCCGAGTGTAGGCGTCGGTGATCTCGCGCCGCTCCCTTCCATCTTGGCGGTGGAGCCTCGACACCGGCGACTCCGGTCACCCGGCGCACGTGTCGCGCTGGGCGCCACCTCTCGCTTCACCGGCTGACGCGCCCCCGTCGCCGCGTCACGCCGGCGCGGCGGCCCGCTCCAGCCCTGCGACGTCGAGCTTCACCATCTGGAGCATGGCCTGCATGACGCGCTGTGCTTTCTCCCGGTCGGGGTCGCTGAGCAGCTCGTTCAGCACGGTGGGCACGATCTGCCACGACAGGCCGTACTTGTCCTTGAGCCAGCCGCACTGCTGCACCTCGCCGCCGTCGGAGAGCGCGCCCCAGAGCCGGTCGACCTCCTCCTGGCCCTCGCAGTTGACGAGCAGCGAGACGGCCTCGGTGAACTTGAACGCGGGCCCGCCGTTGAGCGCGGTGAACTCCTGGCCGTCGAGCTGGAAGGTCACCGTGAGCACGGTGCCCGCCGGGAAGTGACCGCCCTCGCCGTAGTGGGAGATGTTCAGAATCTTCGAGCTCTCGAACAGGCCGACATAGAAGTTGGCAGCTTCCTCGGCCTCGGTGTCGAACCACAGGTTCGTCGTGATCTTCTGCACGTCCTCGCCCTCCTTGGTTGCCGTGCCATCGCCCGCACGCTCTCATCGGGTCGACGCTCGGACGACGAACGGGCTCGCGCTCGATCGACACCCGGAAGCAGGTGATGGTTCGTCAGCTCGGATTCGGTGGACGTGCGTGATGTGCGTTTCGTCAGGACGATGGGCGCTAGGAGCCCATCGTGCCCTTCGTGCCGCCGGGCCTGCGAGCGCGCCCGCGCCCCGCGCCTACGTCCGAGGAGGAGTGCACACCGCCGTCAGTTCAGGCTCGGGAGCGGAGGCACAAGGCTGAGATGACGGCGACGCATCCCCGGCTCGGAGGCGGCCCACGGCGCGGGCTCGAGTGCGCCGACGTCGGGAGAGCGCGCGGGCGGCTCGTCGTACCAGACCGGCTCCACCACGTCGGGGAGGCGCGCCCGCCAGATCGCGCCCCGCAGGCTGACCTCCTTGAACCGGCCCAGCTGCGGGCCACTGCGATAGCGGATGAACTCGTAGGTCTGCCCGTGCCAGTCGGCCAGGAGCTCTCCGCCGTTGACGCGGTGCTCGTAGACCCAGATCGCCGGGCGCTTCCCCCGCTCGACCCTCCCGCCGAGCGCGAACTCGTCGAGGTGGACGGGCCAGGGGATCTGCTCGGCGCGGGCCCTGCGGCTGACCACGAGCAGGGGCCGCCACCAGTCGAGGATCTCGGGTTCGTCGGGCGAGGGATGCCACCACCGCATGCCACCACGGTACGGAAGGGGTGTGACATCAACGTCTGGATCCACCGGCTGAGGGGGAACGGCGGAAAGGATTCGGCGGTCCTGACCGGCGCGACCCCCAGCGGTGACGCTCCGGCGGAACCGGTCGGCGAGCCGCACTAGAACCTGGGGATGGCCGTGTTCCTCGGGCTCGCGGTTGCCGCCTCCTACGGGGCAGCCGACTTCTGCGGCGGGCTGGCCTCGAAGCGGGCCGCGCCGTGGTCCGTCGTGCTCGGCGCCCAGTACGTGGGCTTCGCCGGGATCGCACTCCTGCTCCTGATCGACGGCACGCCAGCGCCCGCTGCCGGCGACCTCGTGCTGGGGGCGATCGCCAGCTGTATCGGCGTGCTGGGGGTCGGTCTCCTCTACTTCGGCCTCGCTCGCGGCCCGATGGGCGTCGTGGCACCGATCACCGCCGTGGGGTCGGCGATCGTGCCCGTCGTCTGGGGGCTGGCCACGGGGGAACGGCCCGGCGTCGCCGGTCTCGTCGGCGTCGTGGTGGCGTTGGTTGCCGTCGTCCTGATCTCCCACACGCGCGGCGGCGATGACGACTCCACCGGGCCTGACGACTCCACCCGGCCGGCGCGGTTGACGCTGATCGCCTCGGTTGCCGCCGGGCTCGCATTCGGCACGTTCTTCGTGGTGCTCAGCCACACGGGCGACGACTCGGGCTTCTGGCCCATCTTCAGCGGCCGCCTCGCGTCGACTACCGCCCTGCTCCTCGTGCTGACCCTGCTGGGACGGCCGCGCCTGCCACGGGGTGCCGCTCCGGGTGTGGTCGTGCTCGCCGGCCTGTTCGACGTCGCCGCGAACGCGCTCTTCCTCCTCGCCGCCCGCGAAGGCCTGTTGTCGCTGGTGTCGGTGCTCGCCTCGCTCTATCCGGCGACGACCGTGATACTGGCGAGCACGGTGCTCGACGAGCGGCTGCAACGCCAGCAGCTCGTCGGCCTCGGGGCCGCGCTCGGTGGCGTCGCGCTCATCACGGGCGGCTGAACGTGGCGCGCCAACCGTCCATCCTGCGCACGGCGCTCGCGCTGGGCGCCGCCACGGGTGTGTTCGGTGTGTCGTTCGGCGTGATCGCCGTCGGCGCAGGTCTGTCGGTGCCGATGGCGTGCACGATGTCGCTGTTCGTGTTCACGGGAGCGACGCAGTTCGCAGCCGTGAGCGTGATCGATTCGGGCGGATCGCCGCTCTCGGCAGTCGGCAGCGGCCTGCTGCTCGGTGTGCGCCACGTCGGCTACGGCCTTTCGCTCGACCGGACGCTCCCGCGCGCGGGGCGACGGCGGCTGGTGGCGGCGCAGTTTCTCATCGACGAGTCGACCGCCATGGCGTTGGCGCAGCCCGACCCGGCCGACGGTCGGCGCGCGTTCTGGAGCGCGGGCCTCTCGATCTTCGGTTTCTGGAATGTCGGAACGCTGGTCGGCGCGCTGTTCGGCTCGGTGCTCGGTGACCCGGCCACGCTCGGGCTCGACGCGGTGTTCCCCGCTGCCTTCCTCGCGCTGCTCGTGCCGCTGCTGCGCGAGCGCGACGCACGTCTCGCCGCCGCGACCGGCGCCATGATCGCCGCCGTACTGGTGCCCCTGGTCGCGGCCGGGCTCCCGATCGTGCTGGCGGCGTTCGGCGCCGTGCCCGTGACCGCGCTGCGTCGCTTCGCCGAGCGGCGGGAGGACGGGCGATGACGTGGACGGCAGTACTCGCCCTCACCGTCGGGTCCTACGCACTGAAGGCCGTCGGCCTCGTCGCGCTGCGCGGTCGGCGCCTGCCGCCGTTCCTCGACGAGGTGCTGACGCTGTTGCCGGCGGCATTGTTCGGGGCGCTCATCGCCGTGTCGACCTTCGCGGGCGATCGGGAGCTGGTGATCGACGCGCGCGTCGCAGGCGTGGCGGCAGCGGCGATCGCACTGTG
Organism: Acidimicrobiia bacterium; assembly: GCA_050743385.1. Taxonomy (GTDB): domain Bacteria; phylum Actinomycetota; class Acidimicrobiia; order IMCC26256; family JACDBD01; genus JACDBD01. Next base: position 951 of record JBOGFJ010000076.1, on the reverse strand, counting down.
GCGCCGAGCCGGCTTCGTCGTCGTCGTACTCGTCGCCGCCGCGACCACAGCACTCGTGCGCGCCGTCTGATCTACGCTCGCCCGGCTCGCGGGTCGCGAACAAGGGGGCGGCATGAGCGTGCGCCGCGTGGTCACAGGCGTCGACGACAGCGGCAGATCGGTCTTCGTCGACGACGAGCAGGTCGAGCCCATCACCGTCGGGCTGATGCCCGGCCTCGAGTTCCAACCGCTCTGGGGCTCCGATCAACCGGTGGTGCTGCCCACCGACGGCACACCGGCTGACGCGCCCGCGTACTTCCCGCCCGCCGGCGGGTTCCGGTTCGGGTTGGTCTCGATTCCACCGGAGGGCGAGCGGCGCGAAGGGCCGGCCCCGGGTAACCCGGGGCCGGAGGCGAGCCCGACCATGGAGGAAGTCGAGCGGAAGCTGCCCGGGCTCCTCGGGCACATGGAGCCCGACCACCCGGGCATGCACACGACCGACACGGTCGACTTCGACGTCGTGCTCTCGGGCGACATCTACCTCGAGCTCGACGACGGAGCCGAGGTACACCTGCAGACGGGCGACTGCATCGTGCAGAACGGCACCCGCCACGGGTGGCACAACCGGGCGTCGCAGCCGTGCGTCCTCGCCGTCACCACGATCGGCGCCAGCCGAGGCGTGCCGGAGGCGTGACCCCGGCGATGGGCACCTGGGCAGACCTCGAGCTGCCCGATGTTGGCTCGGGGATGGGAGGGACGAACCCACACTGGCGGAGGGAGAGGGATTTGAACCCTCGAGGAGCCTCAACGGCCCCTACTCGCTTAGCAGGCGAGCACCTTCGGCCTCTCGGTCATCCCTCCGAACAGTCCACTGTACCGGCAGGCTCGGCCGGTCTCGCGGGGTACCTTCGACGTCGTGGAGCCCATCGAGGCGCTCGATCGCATCGCCACCCTCATGGAGCGCGGCCTCGC
>JBOGFJ010000075.1:0-8774 GCA_050743385.1 Acidimicrobiia bacterium | reverse complement strand
CCAACCGAGGAGCTCGACGCCGAGGCCGAGGGCGAACCGGTCGGTCATCCCGCTCACGTAGCGCACCGCCTCGGCGGCCGCCGCCGGGCTGCCCGGATCGACCACGCCGGCGCCGACGTCGGGGATGCGGGTGGGTACGTCGGCGAAGTGCTCGACCAGGCCCCGCAGCAGCCCGATCACACGCTCGGCCTGGCGCCGGGCCGCCGGCCGCAGGTAGATGCGCTCGAAGTTGAACTCGCGGAAGGCAGCGAGGGCGGCGGCGGCGGGCTCGGTCATCCCGACGTGCCCGGTCTGGTCGATGGCGTCGAGCACCGCGAGCACGAACGTGCCGATCTGCTGCGACCGGCGGGTGCCCACGACGGCGCGCACTTCGTCGGGAAGATCGCCGGGGCCGAGGATCCCGGCGCGGACGGCGTCTTCGAAGTCGTGGCACACGTAGGCGATCCGATCGGCCCATGCCACCACCTCCCCTTCCGGCGTGGCGGGCGCGGGGCGACGCCACGAGTGGTTGCGCACCCCGTCGAGCGTCTCGACGCAGAGGTTCAACGACGCCAGTGTGACGTCGGCGCCGTAGACGGCGTGGTCGTAGCCGGTGTCGGGCACGTACGGCGAGAACGCCTCCTCCGACGCGTGGCCCGCGGGCCCGTGACCACAGTCGTGGGCGAGCGCGATCGCCTCGACCAGCGGCACGCACAGGTTGGCCGCCCGGGCGATGCCGGTGGCGACCTGGGCGACCTCGACCGCATGGGTGAGGCGGGTGCGGAGATGGTCGTCTTCGGGGGCGACGAACACCTGGCACTTGCCCGCCAGACGCCGCCACGGCCGGGAGTGCTTCACCCGGTCGAGGTCGCGCTCGAAGCAGAGGCGGAAGGGATCGGGCTCCTCGGGGAGGACCCGGACGCCCGCCCCCACGGGCCGGGTGGCGCCGGGCGCCAGCGCGGTCGCCAGCTCCGACTCCCGCTCCTCGCGCCGGCGCAGCGCGCCGCCGACGAACCCGCCGGCGTCGGGATGCGCCCGCTGTACCGCGACGTCGGCCCCGGTGATCATGCTGGTACTCGCCATGGCCTCACCATAGCTACGGGGTATGACAACCACGTTTTGGCGTCACGTACCCCCAATAGTTGCATGTAGGTGACGCCAAAACGGCTCTGGGCCTATGCAGAGGCGCCGGGGCCGCCCGAACCGACGGCGGCGTGGGCGGCAGCGAGGCGCGCGAGCGGCACGCGGTACGGCGAGCACGACACGTAATCGAGGCCGACCTCGTGGCAGAACTGCACCGAGGCGGGGTCGCCGCCGTGCTCACCGCAGATGCCGAGCTTGAGGCCGGGACGCGTCGCCCTGCCCTTCTCGACCGCCTCGCGGACGAGCTGGCCCACGCCGTCGATGTCGATCGTCTCGAACGGGTTGGCCGGGAGGAGCTCGAGCTCGAGGTAGCGGGGCATGAACCGGCCCTCGACGTCGTCACGCGAGAACCCGTAGGTCATCTGCGTCAGGTCGTTGGTGCCGAACGAGAAGAAGTCGGCCACCTCGGCGATCTCGTCCGCGACCAACGCCGCACGGGGTGTCTCGATCATCGTGCCCACGAGGAAGGACACCCCGGCCCGGCTGTCGGAGAACAGCGAGTCGGCGACCTCGCGGGTCTCGTCGACCAGGAACGCGAGCTCCGGCTTGGTCACGGCCAGAGGGATCATGATCTCCACCTGCGGGTCGCCGCCGGCAAGCTGGCGCTCGACGGCCGCTTCGAGGAGCGCTTTCACCTGCATCCGGTAGAGACCGGGCTTGACGATCCCGAGCCGGCAGCCACGTGTGCCCAGCATCGGGTTCGCTTCCCGCCATGCCTGGGCAGCCGCGAGCAGCCGACGCCCTTCGTCATCGAGCTGACCGAGGGCGTCGCGCACCAGCAGCTCCTCGACGTCGGGGAGGAACTCGTGCAGCGGCGGATCGAGGAGTCGGATGGTGACTGGGAGCCCGTCCATCGCCTCGAGAATGCCGAGGAAGTCGGACCGCTGGAGCGCTTCGAGCTCCACCAGCGCAGCCTGCTCCTCCGCTTCGTCGTCGGCGAGGATGAACCGCTGGACGATCGGCAGCCGATCGCCCAGGAACATGTGCTCGGTGCGGCAGAGACCGATGCCCTCGGCACCGAACCGGCGCGCCTTGGCGGCGTCGTCGGGGAGATCGGCGTTCGTACGAACCCCCAACGTGCGCAGCTCGTCGGCCCACCCGAGCACGGTGTCGAAGTGCTCCGACGGCTCGGGCACGACGACGGGGATCTCACCGACGAAGATGTCGCCGGTCGTTCCGTCGATCGTGATGACGTCGCCTTCACGCACCATCGTGCCGTCGACGCTGAACGTCTTGGCCCCGGCGTCGATGTCGAGCGCCGACGCCCCGCAGACGGCCGGTTTGCCCATCCCGCGCGCGACGACGGCGGCGTGGCTCACCAAGCCACCCCGCGACGTGAGAATGCCCTCGGCCGCGATCATCCCGTGCAGATCGTCGGGCGACGTCTCCGGTCGCACGAGGATCACCTTCTCGCCGTCGGCGGCGGACGCTTCGGCATCGTCGGCGGTGAACGACACCTGACCGACGGCGGCGCCGGGCGAAGCGTTCAGGCCGGTCGCCACCGGTCGCTGATCGGTACGCTCGATGCGCGGGTGCAGCAGCTGGTCGAGCTGTACCGGCTGCACGCGCAGCACCGCCTCCCTGCGGTCGATGAGGCCTTCCTGCTCCATCTCGACCGCCATGCGCAGGGCCGCTGCCGCGGTGCGCTTCCCCACCCGGGTCTGGAGGATGAAGAGCCGACGCTGCTCGATCGTGAACTCGATGTCGCACATGTCGCGGTAGTGCCGTTCCAGCGTGTCCATCACCTCGAGCAGCTGGTGGTGCGGCTCGGGGAATTGCGCCGCCATCGCATCGAGGGGTTCGGTCGTGCGAATCCCGGCGACGACGTCTTCACCCTGGGCGTTGGTGAGGAAGTCGCCGTAGCGTCGGTTCTCGCCGGTGGCCGGGTCGCGGGTGAAGGCCACGCCCGTGCCCGAGTCGTCGCCCTGGTTGCCGAACACCATGGCCTGGACGTTGACGGCGGTGCCGAGGTCATCGGGAATGCCCTCGAGCTTGCGGTAGTCCTTCGCCCGGCGGCCGTTCCAGCTCTTGAAGACGGCCTCGATCGCGTAGCGGAGCTGCTCACGCGGTTCCTGCGGGAACTCGACGCCCGCCTCGCTCGCCACGATGCCCTTGAAGGTCTCCACCAGACCCGTGAGCGCCTCGGCGTCGAGCTCGGGATCGGTCGCAACGCCGCGCGCCTCGCGCAGCTCTGCGAGCGCCTCTTCGAACAGCTCCCCGTCGATGTCGAGCACGATCTTCCCGAACATCTGCACGAACCGGCGGTACGAGTCGAGCGCGAACCGCTCGTTGTCGGTCTGCTTGGCAAGGCCCTTCACAGACGTGTCGTTGAGGCCGAGGTTCAGGACGGTGTCCATCATCCCCGGCATCGAGAAGGGCGCACCCGACCGCACCGAGACGAGCAGCGGGTCGGCGTCGTCGCCGAGGCGCTTGTGCATCTTCTGCTCGAGGGTCGCCAGCGCCTGCGCGACCTCGTCCATCAGGCCGTCGGGGAGGCGGTCGCCGCCGGACATGTAGGCCTTGCAGGCGTCGGTCGAGATCGTGAAGCCGGGCGGGACGGGGAGGCCGAGGTTCGTCATCTCGGCGAGGTTCGCCCCCTTGCCCCCGAGCAGATACTTCTGCTCCTTCGACCCCTCCTCGAAGGCGTACACGTAGGTCATGGCGCCAGCCTATGCGGGGAGGGTGCCGGCACCGAAGGGAATCGCTCGCGCAACGACCGCGTCATCCGTCGACGACGAGCGTGCCCGCGAGGCGGTCGTGCAGGCCCTGGCGGTTCGGGTTGCGGGGCCACGTCAGCACGCCGATGAGCACGATGAACACGACCAGTTGCCCGAGCAGCGGGAGGAGCATGAGCGCGAGCAGTACCGGCGCGCCGTAGTGCAGGAGCGCGCTCCGAAGCCCGAGCCGGGTGCCGTCGACGTTGACGACCCGGATGCCGAGCAGGTGCTTCCCCAGTGTGCGACCGGTGAGAACGCTCGACGGCACGAGGTACAGCAGGGCGAGCACGAGGATCGCTCCCGTCAGCATCAGCTGAGCCGGGACGAGCTTGCTCTGGACGTCTTGCGCCTCGTCGTCGAGGCGGTCGACCCGCCGGTCGGCGTCGTCGGCCTCGGCCTGCGCCTCCCGCCGCTCGGTTCTCGCTTCCTCGAGCGCGGCGTCATTGTTGTTCTGACGCGCCCGCTCGATGCGGTCTTCGGCCTCGTCGACGCGGTCTTCGGCGGCGTCGCGCTCGTCCTCGGCCTCGTCGATCTGGTCGTCGAGGAGGTCGAGCTGATCGGTCTCCTCCTTGTAGACGTTGTCGATGATGCGGTTCCCACCGGTCTGCACCGCGAGCACGATCGCGAGCAGCACGACGAGGTCGATCACCATCGCGATGACCCGCCCCCGCGGCGGCGGGGGGCGCAGGCCGGGCGGCCACGAGGCCGGCGCGGGCTGGGGCTCGGCCGAGAACATGCTGACCCGGTCGCCTGTCGGAGACCGTCGCTCCCGATCGCGGGCGCGACCGCGTGCTCGAGGCTCCGAGCCGTCCACGTCGATGACGTCTCCCCCGTCGCCATCGTCGTCGACGTCGGCCTCTCCGTCGTCGTCACCGTCCGCACCGGGCTCGATGCCGATCGAGCGGTCGTAGCGCTCGCGCTGGTACGGGTCGCTCAGCACCTGCCAGGCGGCGTTGAGGCGGGCGGTCTCGGCCCGGTCGTCGTCCGACATCGAGTCCCCGCTGAGGAGCTGGTCGAGCCGCGCCCGGTAGGCCTCGCGGATCGCATCCTTCGACGCGTCGGGATCGACGCCTACGACCTCGTAGTGGTCGAGATCATCGTCGCTCACGCGGGGAGGCGCTCCTGGAGTGTCGCCAGGAGCTTGTCGACGGGAACCCGCTCCTGGCTCATCGAGTCGCGATCGCGCACGGTGATGGCGCGGTCGTCGAGTGTGTCGAAGTCGATCGTGACGCACAGGGGCGTGCCCACCTCGTCTTGCCGGCGGTAGCGCCGGCCGATCGATCCCGCGCTGTCGACGTCGATCATGAAGTGCGGTCGCAACGAGTCGGCGATCTCGTCGGCGACGGGGACGAGCCGCTCGTTGCGAGAGAGCGGCAGGACCGCGACCTTGATCGGCGCCAGGCGGTGGTCGAGACGCAACAGCGTGCGCTTCTCGCCCCGTACCTCCTCCTCGTGGTAGGCCGCGAGAAGGAAGGCGAGCATCGCGCGGTCGGCGCCCAGTGCCGGCTCGATCACGTGCGGAACGTAGCGGCGATCGGCCTCCTGGTCGTAATAGTCGAGCTCTTCCCCCGAGAACTTGGCGTGCTGGGTGAGGTCGAAATCGGTGCGGTTGGCGACGCCTTCGAGCTCCCCCCAGCCCCACGGGTATCGGAACTCGACGTCGGACGTGCCCACCGAGTAGTGCGACAGCTCCTCGGCATCATGGGGCCGCAGACGGAGCTCGTCTTCGCGGATGCCGAGGTCGACGAACCAGCGCAGTCGCTCCTGGCACCAGTACTCGTACCAGCGTTCGCCGTCCTCGGGCGGCACGAAGTACTCCATCTCCATGACCTCGAACTCCCGCGTGCGGAAGATGAAGTTTCCCGGCGTGATCTCGTTGCGGAACGATTTCCCGATCTGCGCGATCCCGAACGGTGGCTTCTTGCGCGCGGTGGTCTGCACGTTGGCGAAGTTGACGAAGATGCCCTGGGCCGTCTCCGGACGGAGGTACGCCACCGACGCCTCGTCCTCGACCGGGCCGACGTGCGTCTTGAACATCAGGTGGAACTGACGCGCCTCGGTGAACGAGTCCCTGGCCCCGCAGTTGGGGCACGGTCCGGCCGGGGGCACGTGGTCGGCCCGGAAGCGCTCCTTGCAGTTGCGACAGTCGACGAGCGGGTCGGTGAACGCGCCGACGTGACCGCTCGCCTCCCAGACCTTCGGGGCCATGAGGATGGCGGAGTCGAGCCCGACGATGTCGCCGCGGAGCTGCACCATCGACCGCCACCACGCGTCCTTGACGTTCCGCTTCAGGAGCACACCGATCGGGCCGTAGTCCCAGGTGGAGCGGAAGCCGCCGTAGATGTCACTCGACGGGAAGACGATGCCGCGCCGCTTGCACAGGTTGACGACGCGGTCCATCAGATCCGATTTCGCCATCACATGGCTCCGGCGCTCGGCGGCAGGGTATCTGCCGCCGCCCTGCGGGACGCGCCTCCGCGCAGATTCAGCCGCGCATTCGTCATCGACACGAACGTCGATGCTAGCCGGACGTCGTTTTTCGACGGCCTCGCGTCACAGCAGCGCGGCACTGCGCAGGCGGCGCTCGAGGTGGTACTCGAGCGCACCGACCCCGAGACGCTCGACCTCGGTGACGACTTCGTCGCCGCCGGGATCGGCCAGCGCGCCCGCCAACCCACCGCCGAGGATGCGGTGCAGCATCTCCAGCACGGCCGGCCGCAGCCGCCGGCCACCGAAGCGGGCGCACGCCTCGCACAGCACTCCACCCTCGCCGTAATCGAACCCGGGGAACGGTCCGGCGTCGTCGCCACACCGGGCGCAGCCGTCGAGCAACGGATGGAAGCCCTCGAGGCTCAGCAGCTTCCAGAAGAACGCCGGCGCCACCAGCGCCGACGGCGTGGTCGCGAGCGTGCGCAGCCCGCCGACGAGCATCCGGTAGAGGGCCTGGTTGCGCTCGCGCTCCTGCGCCACCGTGTCCGCCGCCTCCAGCATCGACACCGCGTGGGTGAGCGAGGCGTAGTGCTCGCGCAGGGGACGGAAGGCGTCGATGGTCTCGACCTGGGTGACCACGTCGAGCTCGCGGCCCCGGTAGCACTGGAGGGCGACGTGGCTGGTGGGCTCGAGGCGGGCCCCGAAGCGGCTCCCCGGGCGGCGGATGCCCTTGGCGACGGCCCGGACCTTGCCGTTGCCCTGGGTGAGGATGCTCACGATCCGGTCGGTCTCTCCCAGCTTGATCGTGCGCAGCACGACCCCCTTGTCCCGGTAGAGACTCACGACAGGAGTGTAACTACACGGTTGTGTCTCCGGCTTCCTCGACGGTCCCGAAGCGGCGCTCGCGGCGCTGGTACTCGCGGATGGCGTCGTAGAGCTGGGCACGGCGGAAGTCGGGCCAGAGCACGTCGGTGAACACGAGCTCGGAATACGCCAGCTGCCAAAGCAGGAAGTTGGAGATGCGGTACTCCCCCGACGTGCGCACGAGCACGTCGGGATCGGGCAGATCGGGGGCGTAGAGGTGCCGGGCGATGGTGCGCTCGTTGATCTTGTCGGGGTGGACGCGCCGGGCGCGCGCCTCGCGGGCGATGGCGCGGGTGGCGTCGACGAGCTCGGCCCGGGCCCCGTAGTTGAACGCGAACGTGAGCGTCATGCGGCGGTTACGGGCGGTCAGCGCCTCGGTCTCTTCGATCCGGCGCCGCACCCGGCCCGGGACGCGTCCGCCGCGGCGACCGACGAAGCGAACCCGCACGCCGAGCTCGTGGAGCTCCGCCCGGCGGTTCAGGAGCAGGCTCTCGTTGAAGTTCATGATGAAGCGAACCTCGTCGAGCGGGCGACGCCAGTTCTCGGTCGAGAACGCGAATACCGTCATCCACTCGAGATCGACCGCCAGCGCCCCGTGGACGGTGTCGAAGAGCGCCTCTTCACCCGCGGCGTGCCCCTCGGTCCGCTTGAGGCCGCGCTGCGTCGCCCACCGGCCGTTGCCGTCCATCACGATCGCCACGTGCCGCGGCATGCGGCTCGGATCGATCCCTTCGACGGTCACGACGCGACGCTACCGGTAGGCTCAGCGCCCGTGCGGTGGTCGGCGGTCGTGAACCCCAGCGCCGGGCGCGGTCGCACCCGCAAGCTGCTCCCTCGCCTCACCGACGCGCTCGATCGCGCCGACCTCGACGTCGAGATCTCGGTCTCGACGGATCTCGAAGACGCACGCAAGCTCGCGCGCACCGCGCTCGACGACGACCGCGGCGTCATCGCGTGCGGGGGTGACGGCCTCGTGAGCGAGCTCGCCGGCCTCACGGCCGAGGCAGGCGGTGTGCTCGGCATCGTGCCCACCGGCGCCGGCAACGACTTCGCCCGTCACCTCGGGCTCGACCACCGCCGCGCGCTCGACGCCGTCTCGGTGCTCGCGACCGGCCGCGAGGAGAAGGTCGACCTCGGGCGGGCGGAAGCGGGTGCCGGCGGCGGCGACAACACACGGTGGTTCACCTCGGTGGCCAACACCGGCTTCGACTCGGAGGCCAACCGCTGGGCCAACGGCGTGCAGTGGGCGAGCGGCACGACGCTCTACGTGCTCGCGGTGGTGCGGACGCTCGCCGTGTACCGGCCCCACCGCTTCCGGCTCGGCATCGACGGCGCCGAGCGGGACGTCGAGGCGTGGCTGCTCGCGGTCGGCAACGGTCGCTGCTACGCCGGGGGAATGATGATCACACCCGATGCCGAGCTCGACGACGGTCAGCTCGACGTGTGCGCGATCGGGCCGGTGTCGCGGCCCGAGTTCCTGTGGAGCTTCCCGAAGGTGTTCCGCGGCACGCACGTTCACCATCCCGCGGTGCAGATGCAGCGCGGCCGCGAGGTGACGATCGAGTCGCTCGACGCGTCGGTGCCGATCGAGCTCTACGGCAGCGGCGAGCGCGTCGGCCCGCTGCCCGCCCGGCTCGAGGC
>JBOGFJ010000074.1:0-12592 GCA_050743385.1 Acidimicrobiia bacterium | reverse complement strand
GGCTTCGGCCGCGCCGCCCGTTCAATGCACAGCGTCAGCAGCCGCGGGTCGCCGCCGGGTGCGCGCACCCGCGCCTGGAACCGGACGTCGAGCGACCGGCCCGGTCGCCAGACCGCCTGCGCCGGGCGGGCCGTCTCGAGCGACCAGCCCCGCTCGTCGAGGAACGCGCCGAGAACGCGGGAGCCCCGGGCGAGGAGGTCCCGCGTTCCCGGAACGGCCGGGTCGTCGGGGACGGGCGGAACGGCGGCGTCAATCGTCGTCATCGCCCCCGCCGCCCGGGCCGCGGTGATCGTCGCCGCCGCCACTCCCGTGGCCGCTGCTCGAGCTCCCGGGCCCGCGGTTGTCGACGTCGGGCGTGTCGGGCGTGTCGGGTGTCGGCAGGCTCGCATCGGGCGGGGTGTCGGGTGTGTTGGGCGTGTCACCGGTGTCGGCCGTCGGCGCGGTGCCGGTGGTGTCGACGGTGACCTCGACCGAGCCCGGCGTCGAGTCGGCGGCGTCGGCCGGACCGAGTGCCAGCGTGTCGGGGGGCAGTGAGTCGGGAACCGTCACCGGTGTGCCCTCGACGTCGACCGTCGTCGGCGTGCTGCCGGGCACGGAGTCGGTCGGGCCGAGCGCGACGTCGGTGGGCGGCGCGTCGGCCGGGTTCTGCCCGGTGAAGGCGGCGGCGGCACCGGCGCCGGTCCCGAAGACGGCGGAGCCCCCCACGAGCAGCCGGAGAAAGCGGTTGGTCTTCAGCGTCTGGAGCACGGTGCGGGCCACGGTGGACCTCCATGGTTCGGGATCGCACCGTCAGTTCTGCCACCCCCGTCTGGCCGGGGGATGAGGCGCCGATGCGGGTCTTCTCACGTGGTGCGATCCGTGCCCCCGCGCGACTTGCCGTGGCCGCCGTTGTGTCCCGAATCGGCCCCGTCGTCGGGCTCGTCGTCGTCGTCCTCGTGGTCGTCCGGTGGCGCCGGGGCCGGTTCGCTGCTGGTGGGCGGCGGGACGGTCACGACCGGGTCGGAGCTGCTCGGGGGCGGGGGAGGAGCCGGCGGGGGTTGGGCGCTCGTTCCCGGGAGGGGCGCCGACTGGGCGCCGGTGCCGGTGTCGGTCGTGCCGGTGTCGGTCGTGCCGGTGTCGGTGGTGCCGGTGTCGGTGGTGGTGGTAGTGACCGGACGGCGGGTGACCTCCGTGGGCGGGGCGGCGGCCGTGGTGGGCGGCGGCGCGGCCGGGAGTGCGGTCGCCTGCTCCCCGGCGACCTCCGTGGTGGTGTCGGGTGGGCCCAGGGCGACGGCGTTCGGGGGGAGCCGGGGTCGGTCACCGCCGGCGAAGGCGCCGATCGCGAAGCTGATCCCGGCGGCGGCGGCGACGGCGGCGAGGAAGCCGACGAGCCGCTGCGGGCGCGTACGGCGACGCGGGCGTGCGGACACGGATCTCCTCGTGGCTGGTCGGGCGAGTGCGTGCGGGGGGGTCACGCCGCCGCGCAGCGACGACGATTGTCGACTCTGCCCCTTCGCGTCCGCTTTGTAACGACGAACCTCATGAAAGTTCTCTCACGGTCGCTAAGGTCCCCCCGGGGGGACCTGATGGAGCGACGCGAGTTCCTGAAGCTGGCGGGGGTAGCGGCGGTCGCGGTCCGCTTCCCGCGTCTGGTCGGCGACGGTGCCGGTACCGGCGCCGACTACGGGGCGCTGCTCCCGCCCGACGCCAACGGGATCATGCTCCCGGAGGGATTCACGTCGGTCGAGGTGGCCCGCGCCACCCAGACGGTCGGGAGCGGCGGCTACGTGTGGCACCGGTTCCCCGACGGCGGCGCCACGTTCCCCGTCAAGGGCGGCTGGATCTACGCGTCGAACAGCGAGGTGCCCACGCCGGGGGAGGGCGGGGCGGGCGCCGTGCGCTTCGACCGCGGCGGCGAGGTTGTCGACGCCCATCCGCTGCTCGAGGGCACCCAGACCAACTGCGCCGGTGGCCCGACACCGTGGGGCACGTGGCTGTCGTGCGAGGAGCACGCCGGCGGGCAGGTGTGGGAGACCGATCCGACCGGACGCGAGGCCGCGGTCGCGCTGCCCGCGCTCGGGGTGTTCCAGCACGAGGCGGCCGCGGTCGACCCCAAGCGCGAGCACGTCTACCTCACCGAGGACGTGCCCGACGGCCGTCTCTATCGGTTCACGCCCGAGCGGTACCCGAAGCTCGACGCCGGCACGCTCGAGGTCGCGGCCGTCGACGATGAGGGCCGGGTGACGTGGCTCGAGGTTCCCGATCCGAGCGCCACCGGCACGCCGACGCGCCAGCAGGTTCCCGAGAGCACCGCGTTCAACGGTGGTGAGGGCATCTGGTACGAGGGCGGTGTCGTCTACTTCTCGACCAAGGGCGACAAGTTGGTGTGGGAGTACGACGCCAAGCGGGCAAGGCTCACGACGCTGCACGATCCCGCCGACGCGCCCGACTCACCGATCTCGTCGGTCGACAACCTGGTGATGACACCCGGCGGCGACCTGCTTGTCGCCGAGGACCAGACGGCCGACCAGGAGCTGGTGCTGATCACACGCGCGGGTGGGGTCGTGCCGCTCCTGCGCATGGACGCGAGCCACGAGGGGTCGGAGCTGTGCGGGCCCGCGTTCTCCCCCGACGGCCGGCACCTGTACTTCAGCTCCGAGCGCGGCGGTGGCGGCTCCGGCGTCACCTACGCCGTCACCGGCCCCTTCGAGCAGGCGAAGAAGAAGGGGAAGAAGCAGCGCAGGTCTTGACGGAGCAACCACACTGGGCGCCCCATGGACGAGCAACCCACCTTCTCCGTCACCGAGCTCAATACCGTCATCCGTGACGCGTTGCGGGCCGCGATCCCGCGCGAGGTCTGGGTGCAGGGCGAGGTGCAGGGGCTGAAGACCTCGGGCCTGGGCCACAGCTACTTCCAGCTGGTCGAGAAGGCGGGGCGGGGCGAGCGCGTGCTCTCCCGCCTCGACATCGCCTTGTTCCGGGGCGAGCGCCCGGCAGTGAACGCGGCGCTACGCGACGCCGGCCTGAAGCTCGCCGACGACGTCGGCGTGCGCATCCGCGGCCGGGTCGACTTCTACCCGCCCAACGGGCGGCTCCAGCTCGTCATGACCGGCATCGACCCGGTGTTCACGATCGGCGGCATGGCGGCCAACCGGGAGCGCGTGCTGAAGGCCCTGGCCGCCGACGGGTTGCTGCGCGCCAACGCCGCCGTGCCCCTGCCGGCGGTGCCGCTGCGGGTGGGCCTCGTCACCAGCGAGGGCAGTGCCGCCTACCACGACTTCGTGCACGCGCTCGAGGTCAGCGGGTACGCGTGGCAGGTCTGCCTCGCCGACGTGCGGGTGCAGGGGTCGGGCGCGCCCAAGCGGATCGTGTGGGCGCTCCGGTCGCTGGCCCACCAGCGCGTCGACGTGGTCGTGATCGTGCGGGGCGGCGGGTCCCGCAGCGACCTCGCGCCCTTCGACGCCGAGGCGGTCGCCCGCGCCGTCGCGGAGATGCCGGTGCCGGTGCTGACGGGCATCGGCCACGAGGTCGACCGCAGCGTCGCCGACGAGGTCGCGCACACGTCGTGCAAGACGCCCACCGCGTGCGCCCAGGAGCTCGTCGAGCGCGTGGGCGAGTTCGTCGACCGGCTCGACGGTGTGTCGCGCGCGGTTGCGAGCCTCGCCCGGTCGCGGTGCCGCATCGCCGCCCACGAGCTCGGCGAGTGCGCCCGGCGCGTACGGCGGGGCGCGCCGGTTGCGCTGGTGCAGGAGCTGGGCGCGCTCGAACGGCGTCAGGGCCGGGTGGAGGAGCTGGGGAAGCGGGGCGTGCACGACGCCGCCGGCGCGCTCGAAGCTCGCCGCCGCCTCCTCGTTGCCGCGGGCGGCCGGCTCACGCGCGGTGCGTCCCGTCAGCTCGACGCCGACGAGGCCCGCGTGCGGGCGCTCGACCCTCGCCGGGTGCTCGAGCGGGGCTACTCGATCACGCGCGACGAGCGCGGCTCCGTGCGCAGAGACGCCGACGGCCTCTCTTCGGCCGACGTGCTCCATACCGAGCTCGCCCGTGGGAGCATCACCAGCCGGGTCGAAGCGGTCTCGCCGCCGAACGAGGAGAGTGAGCGCGAGTGAGCGACGACGCACCCGGCTACGCCGAGGCGATGGCCGAGCTCGAAGACATCCTCGGTGAGCTCGAGGGCGACCATCTCGACGTCGACGTGCTCGCCGAGCGGGTGCGGCGCGCCAGCGAGCTGATCAAGACGTGCCGGACGCGCATCTCGCGGGCGCAGTCGGACGTCGACCGCATCGTCAGCGACCTCGAGGCCTTCGAGCAGGAGGTCGGCGCCGCCGACGACGACGCCGACGAGGACGAGCCCGGCTGACGCGTGCTCGCTACGCGGGCTGGCTGAGGCGGTACACCGCGCCCGCGAGCGCGTCCTCGCCCGGCCACACCGCGGCGAAGTGCCGGTTGCCCGCGACCATCAGGTCGTACTCCCACCACAGCGCGTAGATCCCGCAGGTGACGATGCTGACGACGATCCGGGCGGCGTAGTTGTCGGGGCCCTTGACCCGCCCCGGGTCGGGTGCGGGCACGGTCTCGCCGAGTCGCCCGTAGATCACCGACAGCTCCGCTTCGACGGCGCCCGATGCCTGGTCGTGCTTGATCAAGTCGGCGTCGAGGAAGTACGCGGCGATGAAGTGGCCGATCCCGCCGCTGACGATCAGGATCACGAGCCAGATCGCGGGGTCGCGGAACTCACGCGACAGGCTCCGCATCACCTGGAGGTGGGCGGCGATGCGCTCGAAGTTGGGGCGGAGCTCCTCGGCGATGCCGCGCGTGCTCGCTTCGCCCCACGCGACCTCGGTCGCGCCCTCCAGCAGGTCGAGCCGGCGCAGGTTGTGGTCGCGCATGCGCCGGAAGAGTTGGTAGAAGACGTAGTAGCCGTAGATGCCGAGTGTGATCACGGTGAGGAACACCACGAGCCCGGGCTGCTCGAAGATGTAATCGCTGTTGGGCCGCGATTGGTACGCGAGCCGTACCCGCTCGGCGGCGGGAACGGCGGGCGCGGCCGGGGGCGGTGCGCTGGTCATCGCCGCGCACCCTACGCGATGATCGCGGTCCGCGTCCGCGTCGACCGCCACCGCGGTACCGGTTAGCGTCTCGGCGGGCTCTGCAGGGGAGGACGCGGAGAGGTGCCACTCGTGCTCGGCATCGATTCGTCGATTCCCGCGACCCGCGTCGAGCTTCGCGACGCCGACACGGGTGAGCTCGTCGGTGCGGGCCACGCTGTCCATCCGCCGGCCCGTCCGCCCCGCAGCGAGCAAGACCCGGCCTCGTGGTGGCAGGCGCTGCTCGAGGCGCGCAGCCAGACGGCGTCGCCGCCGCCCGCCGCGGTTGCGGTCGCGGCCCAGCCGCACGGCCTGGTCGCGCTCGACGCCCACCACCGGGTGATCCGGAAGGCGTTGCTCGCCGACAACACCGAGGCGGCGGCCGACGCCCATTGGCTCGTCGACAAGCTCGGCGGGGCACAGGCGTGGGCCGATGCCGTCGGCACCGTGCCGGTGGCCGCCCTGCCGATCGCCAAGCTGTCGTGGTTGCACCGCAACGAGCCCGAGAACTTCGGCCGTATCGCCCGCGTCGTGATGCCGCACGACTGGCTCACCGGACGGATCGCCGGGCGCTTCGTGACCGAC
The DNA here is from genome assembly GCA_050743385.1 of Acidimicrobiia bacterium. GTDB lineage: Bacteria > Actinomycetota > Acidimicrobiia > IMCC26256 > JACDBD01 > JACDBD01. Next base: position 6,944 of record JBOGFJ010000074.1, on the reverse strand, counting down.
CGGGGCGACGCGTCCGCCACCGGCTACTGGTCGCCGCGCGAGCGGCGTTACCGCTCCGACGTGCTCGCCCTCATCGACCGGGACCGCGACTGGAGCGGCTGCTTCCCGAGGGTGCTGGGCCCGCTCGATCCCGCGGGCGAGCGCGAGGGAGTGACGATCGCGCCCGGCACCGGCGACATCATGGCGGTCGCGCTCGGGGTCGCGCTCCACCCCGGCGACGTGGTCGTGTCGGTGGGGACGACCGGCGTCGTGGCGACGGTGAGCATCGATGCGACCGCCGACGCCAGCGGCGCGGTGGCCGGGTTCGCCGACGCGACCGGCCGCTACCTCCCGCTGGTCGGCGTGTCGAACGCGACCCGGGCCACCGACGCGATCGCCCGCCTCCTCCACGTCGACGAGAACCGGCTCGATCAGCTCGCGCTGGAGGCGCCTCCCGGCGCGGGCGGTGTCGTGCTGGTGCCGTACCTCGACGGCGAGCGCACACCCGACCGGCCCGATGCCACCGGCACGCTGCTCGGGCTGCGCAGCGACGTGACGCCCCAGCAGGTCGCCCGGGCCGCCGTCGAGGGAGTCGTGTGCGGCCTCCTCGACGGGCTCGACGCGCTGGCGTCGGCGGGTGTGGCGGTCGACGGGCGGCTCGTGCTCGTCGGATCGGGTGCGCGCTCGCATGCGTACCAACGGGTGCTGGCCGATCTCGCCCGCCGGCCGGTCGAGGTGCCCCGGGGCGACCCCGCCGCGTTCGGTGCCTGCGCGCAAGCGAGCGCTGTCCTCGCGCAGCGGCCGCCGCAGGATGTCACCGAGGCGTGGGGCGCGGGCAAGGCCCGGGTCGTCGAGCCGGCGGAGATCGAGGCCGAGGCCGTGCGTTCGCAGTTCGCCGCCGCCCGCGACCGGGAGCAGGCCGGCTAGCCGAATCGACCGAACTTGCGCGCCGCGCGAGGGAAATGCGCGGCGCGGAGCGCGCAGGTTGGGGAGGTCAGGTCACGCGCCGGCCGTCTGGCCGGGCGCGAGGTCGGCGCAGCCGGTCTCGTCGGGGAGCAACGGCCGGAACACGAGCGCGTAGTCGACGCCGGCGGCGCGCCACGGGTCGCCCTCGCGCGCGTCCTCGGCGGCGGCGAGGACGGTCTGGGCGTCGGCGCCGGTGACGACGAGGCAACGGGTGTCGTCGAACCCCTCGTAGGGCTCGCCCGCACCCGCGAGGTCGCCGAGGGGCCACGAGTGCGGCTCGGCCACCGACGGCTCGACGATCTCGTCCGGGTCGTACGGTCGTACGAACACCGCCACCGAGTCGGCCTGGTAGGGCTCGGTCGCGATGTCGGCGTCGACGACGGTGAGGAACTCGCGCAGCCGCTCGCGCGCGTCGCGCTGGTCGGCGTCGAGGTCGTCGTCGCCTTCCTCGAAGCGGAGCGCGTACGCGCCGACGGTGCGCTCGACGCCGCCGATGTCGATCGTGACGGTCGTGGTCGGCATGTCGGTCACGGCCGGCTCGCCGTAGTCGGGCGGCTCGTCGGCGAGCAGGCCCGCGGCCCGGGCGGCGCGCACGAGCTCTTGGAGCTCGTCGTCGGAGAGGTCGCCCTGCTGGAGGTTCGGGAGCGCCGGGCCGGGAAACTCGAGCGTGGTGGGGCCCACCACGATGGCCCGCCCGTCGCCGTACACGGCCAGCTCGGGGATCTCGGCGAGCCGGCTCGTCGACGGGACGAGGCCGCCGCCGGTCGCGACCCGCACGACGAGCTCGTCGGCGCCGGTCGGGTGCTCGGTGCCGCCGCTCGGGGGCCGGCCACCGGTGCCAGTGTCGCCGTCGTCGCCGTCGTCGCCGTCGTCGCCGCACGCCGCGAGGGCGACGGCCGCGACCACGGTCAGGACGAGAAGGCGTCGCCGGTTCACGTGGAGTTGGACGTGCCGGCGGTGTCGCCGGTTCCCGCCTCCTGCTCCTGCTCCTGCTGCTGTTGGGTGCGGGCACGGCGCTGGCGGTGCCAGCGCACGCCCCCCTCGAGAGCGGCGAGGATGCTGTCGTTGTCGCGCGAGATGCGATCGTGCACGTAGCGCTCGACACCGAGGCGGCGCATCCACGGGTTGAACGCCTCGTAACGCTCGGTGAAGTGGATGCGGGTACGGCCGTCGCCGAGATCCTCCAGGCGGGTGAAGCCCTCGGCGCGCGACCACAGGGGCTTGCCGATGGCGTCGTAGCGCCACGACTCGTACGGCTTCACCTCGGTGAGCCACTCCCACGACTGGCCGACACCGCCGGAGAGGAGGAAGCGGGGGACCGGGAACGTGCAGTGCCGCACCAGGCCCTCGCCGATCTCGTCGCCGGGGTGGAGGATGTCGATCGTGCCGATCTTGCCCTGGGGCCGGTCGGGGCCGCGGTACCAGAACACGTCCCAGAGCTCCTCCGGGGGTGCGCCGACGACGACGGAGAAGGAGTGCTCCTGCATGCGGGCAGGGTAGAACGGGACGAGTGAGCGAGCTGTTTCCCGAGGACGTCGAGCTGCCGTCGCTGTCGGAGGTGGCCGAGGAGGCGGCCGGCTGCACCCGCTGTGATCTCTACAAGCGGGCGACCCAGACCGTCTTCGGCGAGGGCCCGCAGGGGGCGCCGCTCATGCTCGTCGGCGAGGTGCCCGGCGACAAGGAGGACCGGGAGGGCCATCCGTTCGTCGGGCCCGCCGGCAAGCTCCTCGACCGCGCCCTCGACGAGGCGGGCATCGACCGCGACGAGGTGTACGTCACCAACGTCGTCAAGCACTTCAAATGGCGTCCCGCGGGCAAGGTGCGCCTCCACCAGAAGCCCAACGCCCAGGAGATCGGGGCGTGCCGGGTGTGGTGGGAGCGCGAGCTGGCACTGGTGCAACCGAAGGTGCTCGGTGCGCTGGGCGCGACCGCCGGTCAGGCCGTGTTCGGGTCGAAGTGGCGGGTGACGAAGCAGCGGGGCGAGTTCGTGGAGCTCCCGTCGGGCGTGCTCGCCACCGGCACCATCCACCCGTCGGCCATCTTGCGCATCGAGGAGTCGGAGCAGCGGGAGGCCGAGTTCGCCGACTTCACCGACGACCTGCGGGCGATGGTGGCCCGGACCTGAAACGTTCTCCCCTTCTCATTGACGAACACTCTCGCGAGGGCCACGATGCGGCCCGTCGATGAGGGAGGGGATCCAATGGCGAAGTTCGTCCAGGTCATCGAGTACCAGACGTCGAAGTTCGACGAGATGCAAAAGGCCACCGACGCGTACCGAGCGGCGACCGAGGGACGGCGCACGGTCGGCCGGGTGGTGGTGGGCGCCGACCGGGACCGTCCCGGCACGTACCTCACCATCGCGGAGTTCCCGTCGTACGAGGAGGCCATGAGGAACAACGACCTGCCCGAGACGGCGGAGCTCGCGGGGAAGATGCAGGCGCTGGCCGACGGGCCCCCGACCTTCCGCAACCTCGACGTGGAGCAGATCGAGGAGTTCTGAATGCGCCACGAGTACGTGCACTTCGACCCGCTGTTCGCCGACGAGCGCGACGCGGCCGCGATGGTCGATCTGTGCGAGCGGTTCGGTCGATACGGCATGTACTCGCAGCAGAGCGTCGAGTCGGAGATCGGCCGCGGGCTCACCCAGCGTCATGACGCGGTGATGAACTTCGTCCGCTCGGGTGGGCGCCACGGCCGTCCCGACTCGCTCGCTCGGCTCGCCGCCCGTACCAACTACTTCCGCGAGGAGTACGCCTACGGCACCGAGCCGGTCATCGAGGGCGTGGAGCCGTTCCTGTTCCACGACGGGTTCGTCGAGGCGGCCCGCGCCATCCACGGGCGCCGGGTGGTCGAGCCCGCGATCGTGTTCGCCAACCTGATGGTTCCGGGGCAGGAGCTCGCGCTGCACACCGACGTCCCCGAGTTCCGGGGCGCGAACCGCAAGCTGCACCCGCAGTGGCTGCTGGTGGCGATGCGCCACTCGGGGCTGTTCGAGGAGTGGCGCATGCCCATCGCCACCGGCGTCGCCTGGTTCCACGACTGCAAGGGCGGGGAGTTCGCGTTCTACCCCGACGGCCCCGACGGCGAGCCCGTCGCCCACGAGGTCGCGTTCAACACCGCGCTCGTCGTCGACACCGACAGCGTGTTCCACGGGGTCGACCCGATCGACCTGCCCACGGGGGAGCTGCCGCCGCTCGAGCCCGGCATGCACCTCGTCTCCGACGGCGACGAGCGCTGGTCGGTGCGGGCGGGTGACGACGTGGTCGCCCGCTACCGCTGGGACGAGCTGCGGTTCTCGATCTCGTGGAAGGCCTATTGCTTCGCCGACGACGACGAGCGCGCCGCCTGGCGGTCGCACACCGACGACCTCGAGCTCGACTGGATCGTCGCCCGCCTCGTCGACGACCTGCGCGCCCGCGGCCGCGTCACCGGCGCCACCCCGCCGTCACGCGAGCTCGCCGAGACGATCATCGACGAGTACATCAAGTTCCCGTCATAATCCCCCGAACTTGCGCGCCGCGCGCGCCGTTTCCGCCGCGGAAAGCGCGCAGGTTCGTGGTGAGGTCGCCGGAAGGAAAGGTCAGCCGCGCTGGCCGGCGAGGCGGCGGTTCTTGAACTTGGCCTTGACGTAGTCGCGGTTCATGAGCGCGATGAAGTCGATCGAGATCTCCTTCGGGCACGCCGCCTCGCACTCGCCCATGTTGGTGCAGCTGCCGAAGAGCTCCTCCATCTGGTCGACCATCGCCACCACCCGCCCGTAGCGCTCGGGCTGGCCCTGGGGGAGCAGGCCGAGGTGCGCGACCTTGGCCGCGGTGAAGAGCTGTGCCGCGCTGTTCGGGCATGCGGCCACGCACGCGCCGCAGGCGATGCACGCGGCGGCGTCCATGGCGGAGTCGGCCGCCTCCTTCGGCACCAGCGTGAGGTTGGCCTCGGGCGCGCTGCCGGTCGGGGCGGTGATGTAGCCACCCGCCTCGACGATGCGGTCGAGGGCGCTGCGGTCGACGATCAGGTCGCGCAGGACCGGGAACGCGGCCGCCCGCCACGGCTCCACCGTGATCTCGGCGCCGTCGCTGAACTTGCGCATGTGCAGCTGGCACGTCGCCGTGCCCTTCTCGGGACCGTGCGCCTGCCCGTTGATCATCATCGAGCACGAACCGCAGATGCCCTCGCGGCAGTCGTGGTCGAACGCGATCGGCTCCTGGCCCTGGTCGTTGAGCCGCTCGTTGAGGACGTCGAAGAGCTCGAGGAACGACATCTCGGGGCTGACGTCGTCGACGGCATGCTCCTCGAAGCGCCCGGGCGCGTCGGGCCCCGCCTGCCGCCACACCCGCAGCGTGACGTTCACTTGTAGCTCCTCTGCGCCAGGTGCACGTTCTCGAACGCGAGCTGCTCCTGGTGGAGGACCGGCTCGTTGCCGCCGCCGGTGAACTCCCACGCGGCGACGTAGGCGAAGTCGTCGTCGTCGCGCAGCGCCTCCCCCTCCTCGGTCTGGTGCTCGACCCGGAAGTGGCCGCCGCAGCTCTCCTCGCGGTGACGGGCGTCGACGCACAGCAGCTCGGCGAACTCGAGGTGGTCGGCGACCCGACCCGCCTTCTCGAGCGACTGGTTGAGCGTCTCGTGCTCGCCCAGGACGCGCACGTCGCGGTGGAACTCCTCGCGCAGCGCCGGGATCTCGCCCAGCGCCTTGTCGAGGCTGGCCGCGCTGCGCTCCATCCCGCAGTTGTCCCACAGGATCTTGCCGAGCTCGCGGTGGAACCAGTCGACCGACCGCTTGCCGTCGACGGCTATTAGCGAACGCACCTGCTCGTCGACGCCCTGCTCGGCGGTGCGGAACACCTCGTGGTCGGTGGGCACGGGGCTCTCGCCCAGCTGCGGGGCGAGGTAGTCGCCGATGGTCGCCGGCAGCACGAAATAGCCGTCGGCGAGACCCTGCATCAGCGCGCTGGCGCCGAGCCGGTTGGCGCCGTGGTCGGAGAAGTTGGCCTCGCCCAACACGTAGAGGCCCGGGACGTTGCTCATCAGGTTGTAGTCGACCCAGAGGCCGCCCATGGCGTAGTGGACGGCGGGGTAGATGCGCATCGGCACCTCGTACGGATCCTCGGCGGTGATGCGCTCGTACATCTGGAAGAGGTTGCTGTAGCGCTCCTCGATCACGTGACGGCCGAGGCGGGCGATCGAGTCGGCGAAGTCGAGGTTCACGCCGTTCTTGCGGGGACCGACGCCGCGCCCGGCGTCGACCTCGCGCTTGGCCGCCCGGGACGCGACGTCGCGCGGCACGAGGTTGCCGAACGCCGGGTAGCGACGCTCGAGGAAGTAGTCGCGCTCGCTCTCGGGGATGAGGTCGGGAGCCCGCTCGTCGCCGAACTCCTTGGGCACCCACACCCGGCCGTCGTTGCGCAGCGACTCGCTCATGAGTGTGAGCTTCGACTGGAAGTCTTCGCTCGCGGGGATGCACGTGGGGTGGATCTGCGTATAGCACGGGTTGGCCATGAGCGCGCCTCGGCGGTGGGCGCGCCAGATGGCGGTGACGTTGCTGTTCTTGGCGTTCGTCGACAGGAAGAAGACGTTGCCGTATCCGCCGGTTGCGAGCACGACCGCGTGCGCCGAGTGCGACCGCACCTCGCCGGTGACGAGGTCGCGCGTCACGACGCCGGCGGCGCGGCCTTCGTGCAGCACGAGGTCGAGCACCTCGGTGCGCTCGAGCAGCTCGACCGATCCGAGGTGGATCTGGCGCGCCAGAGCCTGGTACGCGCCCAGCAGGAGCTGCTGGCCCGTCTGGCCCCGGGCGTAGAACGTGCGCGCCACCTGGGCGCCGCCGAACGACCGGGTGTCGAGCAGCCCGCCGTACTCCCGCGCGAACGGCACCCCCTGCGCGGTGCACTGGTCGATGATGTTCACGCTCAGCTGCGCCAACCGGTAGACGTTGGCCTCGCGCGAGCGGTAGTCGCCGCCCTTCACCGTGTCGTAGAACAGCCGCTCCACGCTGTCGCCGTCGTTGC
>JBOGFJ010000073.1:0-10909 GCA_050743385.1 Acidimicrobiia bacterium | reverse complement strand
GTCGGAGGCCGCGTACCACCGTCGCCAGGGAGAGTCCAAGCTGTTGCTCGTGCGCAAAGTCGACGTGGAGTACGACGGCGTCCAGGTGCTCTTCGGCGTCGACTTCGAGGTCGACGAGGGCGAGATCATCGCGCTGCTGGGAACCAATGGCGCGGGTAAGTCCACGCTGCTCAGGTCCATCTCGGGCCTGGTCGAGCCGAGCGGCGGCGCCATCATCTTCGACGGGCGCGACATGACCCACACCCCGCCGAACGAGATCGCGAGCCGGGGTGTGACCCAGGTTCCCGGTGGGGCGGGCACGTTCCCGTCGCTCACAGTCGCCGAGAACCTCCGTCTCGCCGGCTGGCTCCACCGTCGCGACCACAAGGAGGTGCGCGAATCGACCGAGCGGGTCTTCGGGTACTTCCCGGTGCTGCGCGAACGGCTGCAGGAGCCTGCCGGCAACCTGTCCGGCGGCCAGCAGCAGATGCTCACGCTCGGCATGGCGTTCATCTCCCGGCCCCGGCTGCTCATGATCGACGAGCTGTCGCTCGGTTTGGCGCCGAGCGTGATCGCCCAGCTGCTCGAGATCGTGCAGGGCCTGCGTGACCGGGGTACGACGATCATCCTCGTGGAGCAGTCGGTGAACCTCGCGCTCGGGGTTGCCGAGACCGCCTACTTCATGGAGAAGGGCGAGATCCGCTTCCACGGGCCCACCGCCGAGCTCCTCGACCGGCCCGACGTCATGCGTTCGGTGTTCCTCGAAGGCGCGGCGAGCGGCAAGGTCGCGATGGCGACCACGCCCAACGGCGAGGCGCGGGAGACCAGCCCGCGCGCCGGTGCGGTTGACGGGGAGCAGCCGACGCGCCTCGCCGTCCACGACGTGTCGAAGCGGTTCGGCGGCATCGCCGCCGTCGCGGGCGTGTCGCTCGCGGTCGCGCCGGGTGAGATCGTGGGGTTCATCGGCCCCAACGGCGCCGGGAAGACCACGCTCTTCGACGTGATCTCGGGCTTCCTCCCCGCCGACGGCGGACGCGTCGAGCTCGCACGCGACGGAACCATTCACGACGTGACCCGCAAGTCGCCTCAGGCGCGAGCCTGGCTCGGCCTCGGGCGGTCGTTCCAGGACGGACGGCTCTTCCCGGCATTGACGGTGAGCGAGACGATCGCCGTCGCCCTGGAGAGCCAGGTGGAGGTGCGCGACCCTCTCGCAGCCGCGTTGCACTTCCCCACCGTCGCTACGTCCGAGGATCGCGTGGCCGAGCGCGTCGACGAGCTGATCGAGCTCATGCGGCTGGGTGCGTTCCGGGACAAGTTCGTGCACGAGCTCTCGACGGGCAGCCGCCGAATCGTCGATCTCGCCTGCGTGCTCGCCCACAGCCCGCAGGTGCTCCTGCTCGACGAGCCGTCGAGCGGGATCGCGCAGCGCGAGGCCGAGGCGCTCGCGCCCCTCCTGCTCGACATCCGCGACACGCTCGGCGCGAGCCTGCTCGTGGTCGAGCACGACCTGCCGCTGCTGTCGTCGGTCGCCGATCGCATCGTCGCCCTCGACCTCGGCAGTGTGATCGCCGAGGGCCGGCCCGACGACGTCGTTCACGATCCCGCAGTCGTCGCCTCGTACCTGGGTACCAGCGAGTCGACGATCGCCCGTTCCGGTGCCCAGGCCGTGCTCGACACCGCACTGAGCGGCGGCGACGGGTCGAACTGACAGCGATCGATCAGGAGCATCTGCGACCAGAGAGTCCGCGAGAAGGAGCGTTCCCATGCCCAGCAACCAGACCGGTACCGCGCGGGCGTTGCGTCGGTACGGCCCCTTCGGCCTCATCATCGTGGTCATCGCGATCATCGCGCTGATCACCGTCGTCTTCGGCGGAGACGACGACGACGGCGACGGCGGTGACACCGCGGTGGGGAACGAGGAGGAGCTCATCCGTTCGGGCCCGACGACGCCCGAGAAGGCCGAGCTGCTCGGCGAGGAGAACGTCGACTTCGGGCCCAACTGCGACCCCGAGACCGAGCTGGTCGCGATTCCCCACATCCGAGCGCCCCAGTGCGTCGCTCCCTTCGACGGCGACAACGGCGGTGACACGACGCCGGGCGTGACCGGCGACGAGATCAAGGTCGTCTACCACCAGACCGACCCCGCCGCCGACCCGCTGCTGTCGGCGACGCTCCGGGGCGCCGGCGCCGAGGTGGCCCCCGAGACCGCCTGCGAGACCGCCCAGGGTTACGTCGACCTGTTCAACACCTACTACGAGACCTACGGACGCGAGGTGGTCCTCGAGTGCTACCTCTCCTCGGGGGCATCGTCCGACATCGAGGCGGCACGGGCCGACGCCATCGCCATCGCCGACAAGGAGCCCTTCGCGGTGTTCGGCGGCCCCGCGTTGGCGATCCAGCCGTTCGCCGGTGAGCTCGCCGCACGCGAGGTCGTGTGCGTCGGGACGTGCGCGCTGGCCACGACGGTCGAGTTCCTGGATGACAACGCCCCGTACGTCTACACCAACGGCATCGCTCCCGAGCAGGCGGCGCGGCTGACCGCGGAGATGGTGAGCAAGCAAGCACCACCTGGTCAGCCCGCGGAGTACGCCGGCGATCCCGCGATCCAGAGCGAAGACCGCAGATACGGCATCGTCCACTTCAACAACGACATCAACCAGTACGAGGGGCTCTACACCACGCTCGTCGACTCGCTCGGCGAGCGCGACATCGAGGTGACGGCCGACGCCGAGTTCTTCCTCGACCTGAACCGGGCCCAGGAGGTCGCCCGCACCGTGATGACGAGGTTCAAGAACGACGGCGTCACCACCGTGATCTTCACCGGCGACCCGATCATGCCGGCGTCGTTCACCAAGGAGGCCACCGCCCAGGACTACTTCCCCGAGTGGATCCTCGGGCCGTCGGTGCTCGCCGACACCGCGATCTTCGCCCGCACCTTCGACCAGGAGCAGTGGGGGAACGCCTTCGGCGTGCAGCTGAGTGGCGGGCCCGAGGAGGAGGAGATCGACGCCGACTACTCGCTCTACCAGTGGTTCAAGGGCACGCCGCCGCCGAACAACACCTACGGTGTGATCGCGCCGAGCATCCACCAGCTCTTCACCGGCATCCATCTCGCCGGCCCCGACCTCACGCCCGAGACGTTCGGCCAGGGGCTGTTCCGGGCCCGCCCGACGGGCGGGACGCCGCTCCTTCCGCAGATCACGTACGGGCGCCACGGCATCTGGCCCGGCGTCGACCGCTCGGGGAGTGACGACGCCGCCCTCATCTGGTGGGACCCGACCGCGACCGGGCCGGACGAGGTCGGCCAGGAGGGCCAGGGCCTCTACCGCTACTCCAACGGCGGCGCCCGCTACACGATCGACGACTGGCCGAGCGCGGCCGACAGCGGGCTCTACGACGAAGCCTCGTCGGTGACCCTGTTCGAGACGCGCCCGGCGGGAGACGAAGTGCCCGACTACCCCTCGCCCGCCGGCGGCGGGTAGAGCCTGTTTTGGCGTCACTTACCCGCAACTGTCGGGGGGAAGTGACGCCAAAACGTGAGGGTCAGGGCTCCCAGCGGCCGTCGACGTGGCGGCGCACGACGCGGGCGGGGTTGCCGACGGCCACCGAGTTGTCGGGCAGGTCGTCGGCGACCACCGCGCCCGCGCCCACGACGACGTGGCACCCGACGGTCGCACCGGGGAGCACGACCACACCCGCGCCGAGCCACGAGCCGGCGCCGATGCGCACCGGACGGGTGGCGGCGAACTGGCGACCGATGGGCTCGGTCACGTCTTCGTAGCCGTGGTTGGCGTCGGTGACGTAGACGTGCGGACCGGTCCACACGTCGTCGCCGATCTCGACGCTCGCGTGGCCGACGATGGCGCTCCCCTTCCCGATCACGCAGCGGTCGCCGATGCGCACGACGCACGGGTGCTCGAGCTCCTGGCCGGGACCGACGCCGGCCGACAGCATCGAGTACGGGCCGATCACGGAGCCTTCGCCGAGGCTGATGTAGCGCTCCCCGAACATCGCCGCCATCGGAAAGCACACGACCGTCTTCGGGCCGAACGCGCCGAAGCGGCGGGCACGCCGGCTTCCGGGTTTGATCGCGCCCAGGCGCACGACCTGCTCCCAAGCGGCTTGGAGCGCGTCGCTCGTGTGCATGTCAGCGCCCGAGGAGCCCTCCGAGAACACCGCCTGAGCTGCTCTGGCTCGACCCGCCGCTCGCGCCCGCCGCCCCCGCGACCGGGCCTTCGGATGGCTGGATGAGCACCCAGCCCGATCCCGAGAACGCGATCTGGAACGTCTCGCCCGAGCCCTTGCCGATCAGCGTCTTGAGGTTGACGTCGGTCTTCACGTCGCTTCGCACCCCGCTCGACCACGTGATTGCGCAGGACGGGTCGGCGAAGGTGGGCTTGTCGTCGACGCGTACCAGCATCGGCGGGCCGTCGGAGACGAGCGCCACCCAGCCGGTCCCCTTCAGCTCCATGTTGTAGAGACCGCCGGCCAGCATCCCGGAGACACCCTCGACCTTCTTGATGTCCCAGTCGATCCCGGCATCGAACGCGAGCAGGTTGGCGCCGTTGGCCGTGATGAAGTCGTCGTCGAGATGGATCAGGTGCACGTCCTGGGCGAGATCGGCAAGGAACACCTCGCCGCTGCCCTCGATCTTCATCAGCGGCGTGCCCTCCTTGGTGACCGCCTTCTTGAGCATCTTGCTCATCCCGCCACTCCCGGCGTGCTCGAAGCGCACGTCACCCTGGTAGGCGACCATCGAGCCGAGCTTCGCCTGGATCGTGACGTCGGAGAGCTCGACCTTGAGGAGCTTCGAGTTCTGGAGGCTGAACGCCTCCCCGGTGTCCGTCTCCGCGAACTGTTGCAGCGCCTGCTCCACCGCCATCGCGGCCTCCTTCCTCGCGTCCTTCGAACCGGGCAAGTAGACCACGTTCGCGCCGGCGCGTCGTCAGTGCCGACTACTCGATCGTCCGGAGGTAGTTCCGGCTGATGCCGGACGGCCGGAATCCCAGGGCGGCGTACATGTGCTTCGGGGTATCCCAAGCGCGGGCCGAGATGGCCACCGGTCCCGCGCCACGCTCGCGGGCGTCGCCGACGGCATGGGCGATGAGCGCGGTGGCGATGCCCCGCCGGCGGAGCTCGGGCCGTGTGAACAGGTCCTCCACGAGTCCCAGTCCGTCGTGGCCCGGCCACGACGAGAAGAAGGCCGCGTCGCTGCCGTCGACGCGGGCGAGCCAGAAGCGCAAGCCCGGCGCTTTCAGCCGCTTCCCGACAACCATCTGCTCGGTCACCTCTGGTGGCCACCGGTCGTGGTGGCCTTTGGCGGCCTCCTCGTCGTGATCGAGCCGCCACAGCGCGGCCACCGATCGCCAGTCGCCCTCCGCCTCCACCGGCCGCAAATCGACGGGCGGCGGCGTCCCCAGCAGGTCGCCCTCGAGCACCAGCTCCACGTGGGGGTTGGGCTCGTAGCCGTCGAGCACCAGCCGGGCCTCGAACGCCGCCGGCGTGCCCGGGTCGAGCATCACCTTCCGGTGCGCGAGCCCGGCGTAGAGCTCGTCAGCCCGTGCGAGCACGGCGTCGATGTCGTCGTCGGTCTCGGCTCGCACCCACGACGTGAGGTTGGCGTCGTGGACCAGTGGCGTCGCCGGGTTGCGCACGAATCGAGCCCGCTGCTCCTCGAGCACCTCGTTCCCGAGCTCGTTGTAGGCGGCGCGCGCGTCGCAGACGCGTTGGAAGAGCGCCGGGTCGCCCATCGGCTACGAACGCTTGGTCGCGATGTCGACGAGGTCGGTGGCACCGGTCGCCTGCGGGCGCCTCCCCACGCTGCGCGGCGCGATGTCGACGTCGGCGGCACGCGCCCGCAGCGCGCGGACGGTGCACTCCTGGCGGGGCCGGTGGGCGAACGGGTCGAAGCGGAAGTGACGCATCGCGTTGCCGTGCGTGATCGCGTCGATCTCGTCGTCGGGCACGCCCGCAGCTTCGAACGACTTCATGACGTATTCGGGCGAGGTCGGCCAGGTTGAATCGGAGTGGGGATAGTCGCTCTCCCAGCAGATCGTCTCCACGCCGACGCGGTGACGCTGCTCGAGCCCGGCGGGATCGTCGATGAAGCACGTGACGATCCGCTCGCGGAACACCTCGCTCGGGAGTCTCCCGCCGAAGTCTTGCCCCGTCCATGCGTGGTGACGCGTGTAGATCCAGTCGACGCGTTCGTGGAAGTAGGGGATCCAGCCGATCCCCCCCTCCGAGAGCGACACCCGCAGCTTGGGGAACTTGCGCAGCACGGGCGACCACAGCAGGTCGGCGGCGGCTTGGACGATATTGACGGGCTGGAGGCTGATCAGCACGTCGATCGGCGCGTCGTCGGCCGTGATCACCAGCTGCGAGGACGAGCCGATGTGGAGGCACACGATCGTGCCCTCGTCGCAGCACGCGGCCCAGAACGGGTCCCAGTGGTCGTGGTGGAAGCTCGGCAAGCGGAGCTTGGCCGGGTTCTCGGAGAACGACACCGCGTGGCAGCCCTTGGCCGCCATGCGGTGGACCTCGTCGGCCATCGCGTGCGGATCCCAGAGCGGCGGCAGCGCCAGCGGGATGAACCGGCCCGGATAGGTGCTGCACCAGTCGTCGACATGCCAGTCGTTGTACGCGCGCACGATGGCGAGGGCGGCGTCCTTGTCCTTCGACCGTGCGAACAGCTGACCGCACAGGTTGGGGAACGAGGAGAAGCACATCGACCCCAGCACGCCGTTGGCGTCCATGTCCCGCACGCGCGCGTGGATGTCGTAACAGCCCTCCCGGATCTCGTCGAAGGAGGTCGGCTCCATCCCGTACTCCTCCGGCGGGCGGCCGGCGACCGCGTTGAGCCCGATGTTCGGGATCTCACGCCCCTCGTAGAGCCACACGTCGGTGCCGTCGTCCTTGCGCACGAGGCGGGGAGCGACGTCGCGGTAGCGATCCGGCAGCCTGCCCTCGAACACGTGCGGCGGCTCGACGGCGTGGTCGTCGACGCTGACCAGGATCATGTCGTCGAGCCGCACGGCCTTCTCCCCCCTTGGTCGGCCCTTGAGCGAGCGTGACGCGGGCGTCAGGATACCGGCAGCCGGACAGAGGGAGGGCAGGTGACGGCACGCACGCTCTAGCCTCCCCGGGGTGCGTGTGCTCTTCCCGGCTGCCGTCGTGCTGGTTCCCCTGGTGGGCGCGGCGTGCGGCGGCGACAGCGGCGAGTCGCGCCTGCGCACCGAGCGCTGGATCGAGGACGCCGACGAGATCTGCGAGGACGAGAACCTCGCCCTCACCGAGCTCGAGGCGCCGGACGTCGATCCGTTCGACGAGTCGCTCACAGCCGCGCAGCTCGACGAGGTCGCGACGTACCTCGAACGCTCGCTGGAGATCCAGGCGGAGATGACCGAGCGCCTCGACGACCTGGGCCTCCCGGCGAACGACCCCGACGAGATCGAGGACGTGTTGGAGCAGCGGGAGCGGGGACAGGCACTGGTCGAGAACGCCATCGACGCGGCGCGCGAGGGTGACGGGGAGCAGTTCGTCCTCCGCTACCGGCGAGCGGTCAACGAGTACTCCAAGGCGAGCCAGGGCGCGCACGAGTTCGGCCTCGAGGAGTGTGGGCAATGAGTGAGGGCTCGGGTCCCGCGCCCATCCGCGTCGGGCTGCTCTTCGACTTCCCCCAGGGCGACGGCGGGCAGAGCTTCGAGGAGGCGGTGCACCTCGGGCTCGACGACCTCGGGGCCGCCGGACGCATCGACCGGCCCGTCGAGTTCGTGCACCGCCACGCCCGGGGCCTCCCCCTCGGTACCGAGCACGACGTCGTGCAGGCGTTCCTCGAGCTCGAGGAAGCCGGAGTGGTGCTGATCCTCGGTCCGTCGATCAGCGACAACGGGCTCATCGTGCAGCCGCTCGCCGACGCCGCCGAGCTTCCGTGCATCAACTACACCGGCGGAGAGCGCACGCGGGGCGAGTTCATGTTCCACTACCAGATCGGGTCGCTCGAGGAGGAGCCCGCGGTGCTGGCGGCCCGGCTGGCCGAGCGGGGGCTCGGGCGCGCCGCGGTGATCCACGACCGATCGCCGGTGGGGTCGCGTTACGCCGAGTGCTTCGAGGAGGCGCGGGCCGGCTTGGGGCTCGACGTGTCGGGCACCGCCGCGATCAGCCCGCTGTCGGAGGACGTGCGGGAGGTGGTCGAGCGGCTGCGCGAGACCGGCCCCGACGCCCTCGTGTACCTCGGCCTGGGCGTGACGTCGCGGGCGGTGGCGTTGGCACTCGCCGACACCGGCTGGGACGTCCCGGTGGTGGCCAACTCGGCCCTGATGTTCGGGTATGCCCGCCCCGACTGGCGGGACGGATGGGCAGGCTGGGAGTACCTCGACGGCGTCGCCGACGACAACCGCATGCGGGCGCAGCTGGCGGAACGGTCGAAGCGAGCGGCCGCCGGGCCCATCGGCTGCGCCGCCTACGACATGGGCCGCCTGGTCGGGGAGGCGATCGCCCGCGCCCACCATCTGACCCGGGCCGGGCTCAAGGAGGGGCTCGAGCGGGTGAAGCAGCTGCCGGCGACGTCGGGCGTCGACGGCACGACGATGGGCTTCGGCACCTACGACCACGCCGCCCTCAAGGGCCGCTACCTCGTGCTGCGGGAATGGCGCGACGGCAAGACCGTCCAGGTCGCGACCTCACCCCCCGCGTTCTTGTGACCTCAGGCGACTGCTCCGGTCGTCTCAGGTCACGAGAAGCTGCGCAGGATCTCGAGCACCTGCTCGTCGGGCGGGATCTGCCACTGCTGCGTGCCGATGGAGTCGAACCTCACGACGCCGTCGGCGTCGATCACGAACAGCCCGGGGCGCTGGCCGAGCGACAGCATGCGGCTGCTCACGTCGTAGGCGTCGAAGGTGGCATGGTCGGCGTCGACGGCCACCGGGTACGGCAGC
Source organism: Acidimicrobiia bacterium (assembly GCA_050743385.1). GTDB lineage: Bacteria > Actinomycetota > Acidimicrobiia > IMCC26256 > JACDBD01 > JACDBD01. The sequence goes on along the minus strand of JBOGFJ010000073.1, from coordinate 1,994 downwards.
GGGTGGGAACGCACGTAGGCCTCGCCGGCGCCCGGCTGCTCGGCCGAGATCGCGATGACCTCGGCGCCGAGACCGGTGAAGCGCTCGTAGTCGTCGCGCAACTGCGCGAGGTGCCGACGGCAGAAAGGTCAGGCGAAGCCGCGCAGGAACGCGAGCACGACCGGCTGACCCCGGTACGACGACAGCGCGATCTCGCCGCCCCCGATCCGAGGGAGCGTGAACTCGGGCGCCGGGCTGCCGGTCGCCGCGGTGGTGCTCTGCGTGCTCATCGCGGACCCGATCGTACGACGACCTCCCCCGCCCTTGACGGCGGGAGCGCAGATCGCCAGGGTGACGAGACCCGACGAAGGGGGTCGCAGTGGCCGAGAGCGTGTACAAGGTCATCGAGCTCGTGGGAACCAGCACCGATTCGTGGGAACGGGCGGCCGCGGCCGCCGTGGAACGGGCCGGGCAGTCGCTGCGCGACCTCCGCGTCGCCGAGGTCGCGGAGCTGGACATGATGCTCGAGGGTGGGAAGGTGAGCGCCTACCGGGCCAAGGTCAAGGTGTCGTTCAAGTACGAGGGCGGCGACTGAGCCACGATGCGGGCGTCGTCCCGGTCCCGCTCGTGGTCAGGCGAACAGGACCGGGAGCGCGGCACCCTGCCCGAGGAGGAGCACGGCGCCGAGGGCGAGGCTGAGGCCGGCCACCGTCGCCGTGAGCGCGACCCGGAGACGGCGGTGCCGCGAGCCGGCGAGTCCAGCTGCGGCCCCGACGACCAGCACGGCGTTCGTGCACAACAGGCCGGCGACGAACGCCAGGAGCACCGACACGCCGGTCACGACACCTGCACCGGCCGCGCCCACCAGCACGAGGATCTGCGTGGGCGTCTCGACCCCGACGCCGTGCAGCATGCCGATGGCGAACGCGCCCCGTCCGGAGACGGTAGGGAGCGGGTCCTCGGGCAGTACGAGCACGTGGCGGTGCGGATGGCGGTGGAGTTGGCGGTCGGCGGGCCCGACGGCGTCGATCTCCTGCGCAACGGCGCCGGCGCCGACGGGGACCCGGCTGTGGACGTGCGTGAGGTCGTGCCCGTGCACCTCGTCGACCCGATGGGCGTGGTCGTGCTCGATCACCGTCGTCTCGGGTGCCGGACGGCGACGGCGACGAAGCCGCCGGATCGCAGCGAGCACCAACGTCCACCGGCTCCGGGGCCTGGCGCCAGCGCCGTTGCGCAGGAGATCGACGGCCACGAAGAAGCCGAGCATCACGAGCGTCACCCCGACCAACCGCTCCATCACCGCGTCGACCCGGTCGGGCAGGTGCCCGCCGGCGGCGACAACCACCAGCCCGAGCGCGAGCACGGCGGCGGCGTGCCCGACGAAGTAGAGCATTCCGAGGGCCCCGGCCCGGTCGGCCCGCTGCCCGGTCGCGAGGTCGGACACGGCGGCGAGGTGGTCCCAGTCGACGCCGTGGCGGAGGCCGAGCGCGAACGCGGTCGCCGCCAGGCCCAGCTCGATCTCGCGTCCGATCCCGTCCAGCACTGCCTGCTCCCGCTCGGTTCCGCACTGGATTCGGGCGCATCCCCCGGCCGGGTTCAAACGCGGGGGAGATCTCCGTCCGCTCGCTGAACCTCCGGGCCCGGTCCCTCCGTACGGGCACCCGACGGTAACGGAATCGGACGAGGAACCGCGTATGTGCACACATCAGGGGTCGGCGGAGGTCGTCGAGCACATGGAGGCGCTCGTCGCGTGCAACCGAGCCGTGAGCGCGGGACCCGTGGGCGGCCGCACGTACCTGCGCCGCGCCGAGGCTCTCTACGCGGTGCGCGACGTCGAGGGCGCAGTGGCCGACTACACCCGGGCCATCGAGACCGACCCACCGCTCGAGTCTCGGTGGCTGGCGCAGGCGTACCTGCGGCGCTCGATCTGCCGGCACCAGCTCGGACGCTTCGACGACGCGGAATGCGACGCCGGCGTCTCGCTGGAGCTCTGGCACCGACCGGCGGCCCTGGCG
>JBOGFJ010000072.1:0-3798 GCA_050743385.1 Acidimicrobiia bacterium | reverse complement strand
GACCCGGTCGGGGCTGCGCACCGTGATCCGGCCGCCCGCACAGCCCTGAGGGGGCCCCTCGACGGGCAGGCAGGGGAGCGTGTCGGTGTACCGACCCTGGGCGTCGAGCACCGCCCGGCCGGCGTCGGTGAAGGACGCCAGGGGACCGGCGCGGCCGGCGACGGCGGCGTAGGCATCGTGGAGCCGGGCGGTGGGATCGGGATTCCATCCCGGGAGCAGGGGCCCGCCGATCAGGTACACGGGTACCCCGCGGGCCGTGAAGATGTCGGTCGCGGCGGCGGCGTCGCGGGCGTACTTGTCGACGAGCGCGCTCCCGGTGAGGCCACGCACACAAGGTGTGAGCACGTTGCCGGCGAACTCGAGGACGACCGCCCGGGGACGGAGCACGACCACGTCGGTCGCCATCTCGTCGAGGTAGTCGCAGATCGCGACGCCGGGAAAGTTCCGGTGGACGACGTCGACCTCGGGGCCGAGGTGCAACTGGAACGCTCCGCGGGCCTCCCATGACAGCGAATCGCCGTAGAGGATGACGGTCGGTCGGGCCGGCGCCCCTTTCGGGCCGAAGCAACCCGAGAGCACGACGGCGAGGGCGGCCACGGCCATGACGGGAGCGAAGCGCTTGGTCAGAGCCATTCGCTGCATTGTCGGCATCGGTGCCAGGGCCTGAAGGCCTGATCGGTGCCAACCATCCTCCGGGCTCACCAATCGCCCGAATCGACCGCGGGTGCCGGCTCGTACACTTGGAGGCGTGACCGCCCCCGCGCTGCGCGCCTACCTCGACTACGCCGCGAGCACTCCGATGCACCCGGAGGCGGTGGCGGCGATGCTGCCGTACCTGTCCGACACGTTCGGCAACCCCTCCGGCGGCCACGCTGCGGCCCGGGCGGCCAAGACGGCCCTGGAGGACGCCCGCGAGGAGATCGCCGAGCTGCTCGGCGCCCGGCCGGGCGAGATCGTGCTCACCGGTGGCGGCACGGAGGCCGACAACCTGGCCGTCAAGGGCGCGGCGCATGCTGCTCGCGACGCGGGCAGAGGCGACGGCGTGGTCACCACCGCGTTCGAGCACAAGGGCGTGCTCGCCGCTTGCGATCGTCTCGAGCACGAGGGCTTCCAGGTGCAGCGGACCACCGTCGACGCCGACGGAGTCGTCGACCTCGATGCGCTCGGAGCTGTGCTCGCCGCCGACACCGCGGTGGTGTCGGTGATGCTCGTCAACAACGAGGTCGGGACGATTCAGCCGCTCGACGAGGTAGCCAGGCTGGTGCGGGAGCGTGCCCCCCGGGCGGTGCTCCACACCGACGCGGTGCAAGCCGTGCCGTGGCTCGACGTCGCCGCGGCTGCGGCGCCGGCCGACCTGGTGGCGATCTCGGCGCACAAGTTCGGTGGCCCGAAAGGCGTCGGCGCCCTCGTCGTGCGTGACGGCATTGCAGTCGCGCCGCTGATCGAGGGCGGCGGCCAGGAGCGGGGTCTTCGGTCGGGCACGGCGAACGTCGCCGGCGCGGTCGCGATGGCGACGGCGCTGCGGATCACCACGGCAGAACGCCCCGAGGTGGTGGCGCGCGTCGAGGCGTTGCGTGACCGGCTCGCCGCCGGGCTCACTGAGGCGACTCCCGACTGCTTCTTCAACGGTGACGCCGACCGGAAGGTGGCGGGGAACTGCCACGTCGGGTTCCGGGGGGTCGAGGCCGAAGCCCTCCTCGTGGCGCTCGACCGTGAGGGGGTGTGTGCAGCCGCGGGATCGTCGTGCTCGTCCGGCGCCACCGAACCGTCGCACGTGCTCGAGGCCATGCACGTCGGGCGCGCCGAAGCCCTCGCGTCGATCCGCCTCAGCCTGGGCCGGGAGACGACCGACGCCGACGTCGTCACCGCCCTCGAGGTGATCCCCGCCGCCGTGGCGCGCCTGCGGCCGGTGGGCGCGGTCACGTGAGGACGCCGGTGCTCGTCGCGATGAGCGGCGGGGTCGACTCGTCGGTCGCGGCCGCGTTGCTCGTGGACGCGGGTCACGACGTCACCGGCGTCACGCTGAAGCTCTGGGGTGGCGAGTCCGACTCCGGCTGCTGCAGCGTCGGCGACGTGGAGGACGCGCGCCGCGTCGCCGCTCAGCTCGACATCCCGCACTACGTCTTCAACTTCACCGACGACTTCGACGCCCACGTCGTCGACCCGTACGCCGACGCGTACGCGTCCGGCCGGACGCCGAATCCCTGCGTCGAGTGCAACCGGACGATGAAGTTCGGGCGCCTGCTCGAGCGCGCCGATGCCCTCGGCTTCGCGGCCATCGCGACCGGCCACCACGCCCGCCGACGGGGCCCCGACGGCGGTTACCGCCTTGTTCGCGGCGCCGACCATGCCAAGGACCAGTCGTACGTGCTCTACATGCTCGGCCAGCGCGAGCTGGCCCGGGTGCTCCTGCCGATCGGCGAGTTGACCAAGGCCGAGGTGCGAGCCCACGCCACCCGCCTCGGTCTCCGTACCGCAGCCAAGCCGGAGAGCATGGACGTGTGCTTCATCTCGCGGAGTGATGGGCGGGAGCGCTTCCTCGCGTCCCGCGTGCCCGCCCGTCCCGGTGCGGTGGTCGACGCCGCCGGCGGCGTCGTCGGTCGTCACGACGGCGTGAGCCGCTTCACGGTCGGCCAGCGCCGCGGGCTCGGTGTGGCGACGGGGGAGCGGCGCTACGTGCTCGATGTCGACGCCGCCACCGCGACGGTGACGGTCGGCACCCGCACCGATCTGCTCCGAGGCGAGGTACGCGTCGAAGCGCTCTCGTTCGTCGCCGGGTTCCCGCCCCCGGCCGGCCGGGAGTTGCTGGTGCAGGTGCGCGCTCACGGCGTTCCGGTCGCGGGGAGCTTCGACGGCGACCTCGTCCGCTTCGCGGCGCCTCAACCGCGTGTCGCCCCCGGCCAGGTGGTCGCGCTGTACGACGACGACACGCTGCTCGGCGGAGGGATCGCCACCGCCTGACCCGCACGTTTTGGCGTCACCTACGTACAACTGTTGAGGGTAGGTGACGCCAAAACGGCCCTGCAGCTAGCGCGCAACACGGATGCGGCGCTCGGCCGCGATCGCGAGCAGCTCACCGCTGCGCACCGCCGCGAACCGCACTTCGGTGGCCTTTGCCGGCGCGGCGCCGCGGAGCCCCCGACGCGTGAAGAGGAACTCGGCCTCCCGGTCGAGCGTCATCGCGAGCGAGTCGGCCAGGCCCCCCAGCCGCAGGTCGACCGTCCCGGGTGGTGCGGGGGCGCGGGGGTCGACCGCCCGCAACGAGATGATGCGCTCCCGCAGGAAGAGCACCGGGTCGGGCAACGTCAGCGGGTCGACCAGGACCAGCCCGGCCGGCACCAGCACGACCCAGCGGCGCGACAGGCCGTGCAGCGCTCGTGCCATCACCGCCGCGAGCGGCAGGCCCACGACGGCCGTGATCGCGCCGAAGACCGGTCGCTCGGCGGCGATCAGCAGCGGACCCGTCGCGACCCCCGCCCCGACGAGCAGCGGCGCGAGCGGCAACGGTCCCAAGAGGAGGACCGGCGGCGTCTTGAGGGGGAAGCGGCGCTCGTCGCCGTAGGCGATGCCGTTGGCGGCCGCGATCGCGATCGCGGGCGTGACCGCGAGCACGGCCGCGACACCGGTGGCGAAGATCGCTCCGCTGGCTGCGAACGCGCTCGCGTCCGCGGCGACGGCCGCGACGACCGCAAGCACGAAGAACGCGGGCGCGACGACGCGGAGCGCGGTCAGGGCGGGTGGGCGCGGCGCGAGCACACCGAGGAGCACACACGCCCACGCGCCCCACAACAGCACAGC
>JBOGFJ010000071.1:0-12737 GCA_050743385.1 Acidimicrobiia bacterium | reverse complement strand
CCGCCGGGGCGCGCCGAGACGGGCGCGGCGGTCAGCAGGAGGAGGGCGACGGAGCCCGCGAACGTGGCCGCGAGCAGCCGGCAGGCGCCGGACTGCGGGGCTCGCCTCGGGGGGGGACGGGTGCTGGGCATACTTCTCCTGTCGGTGGTCTCGGCAGGCCGACGGCCGAACTTGAGGGCGACTCGCGAGAAGGACGGGAGGGGGCGGCGGTGCTGGCGGCATTCTCGGTGACCCCGATCGGCGGCGGCGATTCGGTGGGCGAGGCGGTGGCGGAGGCGGTCGCCATCGTGCGCACCAGCGGCCTCCCCAACGAGACCAACGCCATGTTCACCAACCTCGAAGGCGACTGGGACGAGGTGATGGACGTCATCCGGCGCTGCGTGGAGGCCGTCGCCGGGCGTGCGCCCCGCGTGAGCGTGGTGATCAAGCTCGACCACCGCCCCGGCACCGGCGGGGCGCTGCGGGGCAAGGTGGAGTCGGTCGAGCGGCGTCTCGCGCCGGACGGCGGAGGGGAGTGGAGGCGTGGCGAGACTCGCTGACGTCAGCGTGCACGCCCTCGAGCTCGACGAGCTCGCGGCGGTGGTCGGGCCGGAGCGGGGAGCCGTGTTCAAGGAGCAGGCGGCGGCGGCGCGGCACTTCCTCGAGCGCCGCACCGTGCTCAACGTGAACTCGACTGCTGCCGGCGGCGGCGTGGCCGAGATGCTCCAGACGCTCCTGGCCTACGCCCGGGGGGCGGGCGTCGACGCGAGATGGGTAGTCATCGAAGGCGACCCGGAGTTCTTCACGGTGACGAAGCGCATCCACAACCGCCTCTACGGCTCTCCCGGCGACGGTGGCGCGCTCGGCCCCGACGAGCGGATCGCCTACGAACGCACCCTGCACGCCAATGCGGTCGAGCTGCGCGCGGTGCTGCGGCCGAGTGACATCGTCGTGCTCCACGATCCGCAGACGATCGGGCTGGCGCGGACCGTGCGGCAGGCCGGGGCCACCGTCGTGTGGCGCTGCCACGTCGGGATCGACACGCCCAACGAGTACTCCGAGCAGGGTTGGGAGTTCCTGCGCCCGTATCTCGAGGATGCCGACGCGGTCGTGTTCACCCGGCGGGCGTTCGCGCCCGCCTGGGCCGACCCCGCGCGCGTGCACGTGATCGCACCGTCGATCGACCCGTTCTCGACCAAGAACCGCGATCTCTCGCCCGACGAGACCGGCCGGATCCTGCGCTACGTCGGGATCCTCTCGGATGGCGACGGCATCGAGCCCGTGCCCTTCGTTCGGAGGGACGGCTCCCCCGGTCGCGTCGAGTACCACGCCGACATCCTCCAGACCGGCGCCCCGCCGCCGCCGGACGCCCCGCTCGTCACCCAGGTGTCGCGCTGGGACCGCATGAAGGACATGTCCGGCGTCATGGCCGGGTTCGCCGAGCACGTCGACGACGCGCACCTGGTACTGGCCGGACCCGTCGTCACGGGCGTGACCGACGATCCCGAGGGTGGAGAGGTACTGGCGGAGTGCGTGGAGTTCTGGCGTCGCCTCCCACATGCCGTGCGCACCCGCGTGCACCTCGCCTGCATCCCGATGCACGACCCCGACGAGAACGCCACCATCGTGAACGCCCTCCAGCGTCACGCGACCGTCGTCACGCAGAAGAGCATCGCCGAAGGGTTCGGGCTGACCGTCGTCGAGGCGATGTGGAAAGGCCGCCCGATCGTGGCGAGCGCGGTGGGCGGCATCAGCGAGCAGATCGTCGACGGCGAGCACGGCCTGCTCCTCGACGACCCCACCGACCTGGCCGCGTTCGGGCGTGCCCTGGGCAGGCTGCTCGACGACTCCGAGCTCAGGCAGCGGCTCGGTGCGAACGCCCGCCAGCGGGCAACCGACGAGTTCCTGGGCGCCCGGCACCTCGAACAGTGGGCGGCGCTGTTCGCCCGCCTCGAAGCGGTGGCCGGCCGGTAGTGGCAGGCGGCGGTGGCGGGCGGGCAGTGGTGGCGCTGCTCGCCCTGTGCGCCGCCTGCGCGGACGCGGACTCCGGCAGACGACCCGACGAGCAGGCGACACAGACGTCGTCGGCGACGACGGCGCCGGCCACCGCCGCTCCGCCGACCGCCAACGCGCCGACCGACCTCGAGCTCCCCGCCAACCCACACGAGACGGCGGTGACCATCACCCGGGTCGAGCGCGCCCTGCGTAGCGAGGACCCGACGCCGGAGCAGCTACGCCTGCTGGGCTGGGAGCAGCAGCACGCATACCGGGCGTTGTCCGTGCACCCCGACTGGGTCGAGGCGGTGCGGGCGGCCGTACCCGCCGACCTGGCGCCGATCGTCTCCGCCAACGTCAGCGCGGTGACGGAGATCGCGACCTTGAACCAGCCGCAGCCCGTCGTCCCCGAGTGGTCCATCGAGGCGCCCGAGCCGCTCGACGTCCTCCTCGGCTACTACCGAGAGGCGGAATCGGCCTCGGGCATCCCGTGGCCCTACCTTGCCGCCATCCATCTCGTCGAGACCCGCCTCGGGCGCATCCGCGGGACCAGCAGCGCGGGGGCGCAGGGCCCGATGCAGTTCATCCCGGAGACGTGGGCGCGCTACGGGCAGGGTGACGTCAACAGCAACCGGGACGCGATCCTCGCCGCCGGGCGCTACCTCGACGCAGCCGGCGGCCCGGAGGAGATGGACCGGGCGCTGTACGCCTACAACAACAGCCAGCACTACGTGGCGGCGATCCAGAGCTACGCGGCGCTCCTCACCACCGACGAACGGGTCTTTCGGGGCTACTACCACTGGCAGGTCTACTTCGCGACGGCCGACGGCGTCGCGCTGCTCCCGGAGGGGTATCCCGGGGTGCCGGCGGTCGCGGTGCCGGGACCCGGATCACGGTGAGAGAATCGCGGTCTGATCTTCACCCAGTACTACCTCGACTGCCTCTCGCACGCGTCGTACCTCGTGGGGGACGAGACGAGCGGGCGCGCCATCGTCGTCGACCCCCAGCGGGATGTCGGTGGCTACCTCCGTGATGCGGCGGCGGCCGGCCTGACGATCGAGCGGGTCATCGAGACGCACCTGCACGCCGACTTTCTCAGCGGCCATCTGGAGCTCGCTGCACAGACGGGCGCGGTCATCTCCTACGGCGAGGCGGCCCGGATCGACTATCCGGTCGAGCCGCTCCCCGACGGGAGGCACCTGAGCATCGGCCAGGTCGACCTCGAGGTGCGGGCGACTCCCGGCCACACTCCCGAGTCGATCAGCATCGTCGTGCGCGAGCACGCCGGCGACGACCCGCCGTACGGAGTGCTCACCGGCGACACGCTGTTCATCGGCGACGTGGGCCGACCCGATCTCCTGTCGTCGACAGGAATGACGTCCGACGAGCTCGCCCGCTCCCTCTACCGATCGCTGCACACGAGGCTGCTCACACTGCCCGACGCCACCCGCGTGTTCCCGGCACACGGCGCCGGCTCGGCATGCGGCAAGAACCTGTCGACCGAGACGCAGAGCACGATCGGAGAGCAGCGCCGCACGAACTACGCGCTGCAGCCGATGAGCGAGGACGAGTTCGTCGCGGTGGTGACCGAAGGCCAACCGCTGGCACCGCAGTACTTCTCGTTCGACGCCCGCCGGAACCGCGAAACGCGCCCCGTGCTCGACGAGGAGGTACCGCCGGCCGCGCTGACCTTCGACCAGGCGCTCGCAGCGCAGCGGCAGGGCGCGATCGTGCTCGACACCCGCGACCCGATCGACTTCGGCGCCGGGCATCTCCGGGGCTCGGTCAACGTCGCGCTCCAAGGCCGCTTCGCCGAGTTCGCCGGCGACGTCCTGAATCCCGAGAGTGACATCGTGATCGTCGCCGAGGGGGCGCATGCGCTCGAGGCCAAGATCCGCCTGGCTCGGATCGGGTACGACCGCGTCGTCGGTGCGCTGGCGGAGCCGGTGCGTACGTTCGTCGAGCATCCGGAGGCCGTCGCACCGAGCTCCCGGATCACGATCGAGCGGCTCGCGGAGGGCATGGGCAACACCCCCGCGCTCCAGGTGGTCGACGTCCGGAACCCCGGCGAGGCCGAGGCGGGCGTGCTGCCCCGAGCGCGTCTGGTTCCGCTTCCCACATTGACCCGAGGGCTCGGCGATCTCGACCGCGCGGCGCCGACCGTCGTCTACTGCGCCGCCGGATCTCGATCGTCGGTCGCTGCCAGCGCGCTGGCCGCAGCCGGCTTCCGGGACGTGTCCGACCTGCTCGGCGGGTTTGCGGCCTGGCGGGCGGCGGGACTCCCCCTCGATCGACCCGAAGGAGAACGCATGCCCGAGCCCCACGTCCCTGCGGTCGAAGCCGCCGAGGGCAACGCCCTCGTCGAGGAAGGCGCGTTCCTGCTCGACGTGCGCGAGCCCGACGAGTGGGCCGCCGGGCATCCCCCGTCTGCCGTCCACATCCCCATGAAGGAGGTGCAGGCACGACAGGGTGAGCTCCCGCACGATCGTCGCATCGTCGCGGTGTGCCGTTCCGGCGGCCGTTCGGCGGCGGTCGCCGAGGCGCTCACCGCGTGGGGATTCGACGCCGTGAACCTCGCCGGTGGTCTGCACGCCTGGGACGCCGCCGGCCTCCCCGTCGTCACCGACGCCGGCGACCCCGGAACCGTGGCCTGAGCGCTCCTCCCCCGGTTCTTGCGCGCCGCTCGCGGCGCTTCTGGCGCGCTCGGCGCGCAAGTTGCCGGGAACTCAACCTGGAATCACGGGCTGCTCGGCGGCCTCGGCCACCTTGGTGTCGACGACGCGGTCGGCCTCGCTCCGACTCGTGAGCCAGGCGCCGATCATCACGAGGACGGCGCCGAGCAGGGCGATGACGGCGACGTGCTCGTCGCGGACCACCACACCGAGCACGATGGCCACGACCGGCGTGAAGTAGATCGCGACGGCGCCGCGCGTGGCGCCGGCGCGTCCCGACAGCGTGGCGAAGGCCACATAGGCCCAACCGGTACCGAGCAGGCCGAGCGGAACCATGGCGGCAGCATTGCCGGCGTTCCATTCCGATCCCGGGAGCGCGGCGACACCGACGGGCGTCACGATCACGAGCGCGACGAGCAACGCCCGCAGCAAGACCGGCAGGGCGCCGTACCGTTGCTGCAGCGGTACGGCCACGTTCGCGCCGATGCCGTAGAGGAACACCGCCACCACGCAGAGCAGGAATCCGAACGCGGTCGCGCCGGCATCCTGGACCGACGGCCACGCGATGCACACCACCCCCGAGAAGCCGACGAGCAAGCCGGCGAGCTGCACGCGGCCGGGCAACGCTCGCAACACGAACACCGTGACCAGCGCGGTGGTCAAGGGCACCGCGCCGTTGATCATCCCGGCCACCGACGAATCGATCCAGCGTTGCGCGACCGGGAACAGGAGCAGCGGCACCGACATCCAGGTAAGCGCGAGCACGACGACGCGCGGCCAATCGCTTCGATCGATGCGGGTACGGCGCGCGCCGGGTACGACCGCGAGCGCGAGCACGCCCAAGAGGACGCGGGCGGTCGTGACGACCGGCGGACGGAACGACTCCAGCCCGTACTCGATCCAGAGGAAGGACGAGCCCCAGATGACGGCCACCGCCGCGAGGAGGCTCCACTCGGCGGGGCCGAACGCCTCGGGGCGCGTGCCGTGTGCCGTGGTGATCAGTCGTGAGCGGGCGATGATCGGAGTCTCGCGCGCGGCTTCACTCCCGTTTTCGATGTTTGAGCGCCCATTCCCACGTGCAAGAACCACCCGTAGACTCCGCGGCCGGCGAGGGGAACGCGTGCAACACCCGGCGGGACGAGCAGGACCATATGGCCGGTAACAGTGCGACGACGGGCGCTCCGCTGGCCGACGTCGCTCCCGAGCCGGGCGTCGCCAAGCCCGACGCCGTGCTGACGGCCGACGGACTGCAACGGAACTTCGGCGGTCTCGTCGCGGTCGACGTCGAGCACCTCGAAGTGCAACGCGGGCTCATCACCGCGTTGATCGGCCCGAACGGCGCCGGGAAGACGACGTTCTTCAACCTGCTTACCGGCTTCGACCGACCCAACCGTGGTCACCACCGCTTCGACGGCCGGTCGCTCGACGGGTTGCCGGCCTATCGCATCGCGCGCGAAGGGCTCGTGCGCACGTTCCAGCTCACGAAGGCACTGTCGCGCATGAGCGTGATGGACAACATGATGCTGGCGGCGGCGGATCAGATCGGCGAGCGTCTCCGGGTGAGCCCGCTGCACTGGGTCTGGCGGCGACAGGAGCGCCACGTGCAGCGGCAGGCCGCGCTGCTCCTCGATCGCTTCGGGCTCGCCCACATGCGCGACGAGTACGCGGGCACGCTCTCCGGCGGTCAGCGCAAGCTGCTGGAGATGGCGCGGGCGCTGATGGTGGAGCCCCGGATGATCCTCCTCGACGAGCCGACGGCGGGCGTGAACCCGGTGCTCGTGGCGTCGATCCTCGATCACGTGCGCGAGCTCAAGAACGAGGGACTGACCGTGCTCTTCGTCGAGCACGACATGGATGTCGTCATGGGCATCAGCGACTGGGTCGTGTGCATGGACATCGGGATGATCATCGCCGAGGGCCCGCCGTCGACGATCGGAACGAACGAGGCCGTCATCGACGCCTATCTGGGCCGGCGCCGCCACGGAGACGGCCGCGCCGTGGGGGAGCAGTGACCGCGGCGCCGTTGTTGACGGCCCGTGATCTCGTCGCCGGCTACGTGCCCGGCGTCGACATCCTGACGGGCTGCTCGCTCGAGCTCCACGACGGCGAGATCGTCGGCGTCATCGGCCCCAACGGCGCAGGGAAGTCGACGCTGGTCAAGGCGATGTTCGGGCTGGTGGCGGTGCGTTCCGGCTCGGTCACCTTCCGCGGCGACGACATCACGTTCGCAACACCGCACTCGCTCGTCGCCCGCGGCATCGGCTACGTGCCCCAGGTGGCCAACGTGTTCCCGAGCCTGACTGTCGAGGAGAACCTGGAGATGGGGACCTACCGCCGCCCCAAGGCGTTCGCCGAGCGATTCGCCGCGGTCGACACGCTGTTCCCGCGCATCGGCGAGCGGCGCCGCCAACGCGCCGGCTCCCTCTCGGGCGGCGAGCGGCAGATGCTGGCGATGGCGCGGGCCCTGATGATGGACCCGCAGGTGCTCTTCCTCGACGAGCCTTCGGCCGGCCTCTCCCCCGCCTTCCAGGACCAGGTCTTCGACCGGGTGCGCGAGATCAACACCGCCGGCGTGTCGATCGTGATGGTGGAGCAGAACGCCCGCCGCTGCCTCGAGATCGCCCACCGGGGCTACGTGCTCGACCAGGGCCGCGAGGCGCACAGTGGCACGGGCTCAGACCTGCTCAACGACCCCAAGGTGGTCGAGCTCTATCTCGGGACCCTCGCGCAGGCCGACTGATGCGCATCTCGTCCCGCCTACGGTCGGCTCTCCTGCTGGTCGCGCTGGCGGCGGCGTGGCCCGCGATCGGGAACGTGGGCGCGGACGCGATCGGCGGCGACGAGGACGAGCCCGCGACCACGACGACGGTACCTGTGGGCGCGCAGGGCTTCACGGGCACGCTCCTCGAAGCCGGCGAGGGCGTCGAAGACGTCGAGATCGTCGTCACGACCCTCGAGGGTGAGGAGGTCGGGAGCGCGCGCACGACCGCCGACGGCATGTGGACCGTCACGGTGCCGGTGCCCGGCCGCTACCGCGTCACCCTCGACGCCGGCACCCTGCCCGAGGACGTGGAGCTGCGCGACCCCGAACGCGACACGCTCGAGCTCGACGTCTTCGTCGGCAACCTGACGAGGGCGCTCTTCTCGCTGGGTGACGAGGAGGGCGCAGGCGGACCAAACGTCTTCGAGCGCCTGGCGCAGAGTGCGACCAACGGCCTCAAGTTCGGGCTCATCATCTCGATGGCGTCGATCGGACTGTCGTTGATCTTCGGAACGACCGGTCTGATCAACTTCGCCCACGGTGAGCTCGTCACCTTCGGTGCGATCGTGGCGTGGTTCCTCAACGCACGCGGACCGCATCTCCAACTGATCGTCGCGGGCATTCTGGCCACCATCATCGCCGGGTTGGTCGGCGGCGCGCTCGAACGCGGTGTCTGGCGCCCGCTGCGAGTCCGCCAGGTCGGCCTGTTCCAGCTGTTCGTGATCACCATCGGGCTCTCGCTGGTGATCCGCCACATGCTGCTCATCTGGTTCGGCGGGCGGCGGCGCGGCTACCTCGACTACACGATCCAACAGCAGTGGGAGCTCGGGCCGATCTCGCTCACGCCGCGCGACTTCACGATCATGATCCTCTCGGTGATCATCCTGGTCGCGGTGGCCACGATGCTCCTGCGCACCCGCCTCGGCAAGGCGATGCGCGCCGTCGCCGACAATGTCGACCTGTCGGAGGCGTCGGGGATCGACGTGCAACGCGTGATCCTCGTGGTGTGGGTCATGGGCACGGCGCTCGCCGCGATCGGCGGCATCTTCCTCGGCACGATCGAGGCAGTCGACTGGGAGATGGGCACACGCCTCCTGCTGTTGATGTTCGCGGCGGTGATCCTCGGTGGGCTCGGAACGGCGTACGGCGCGATGGTCGGCGGAATCCTCGTCGGGTTGGTCACCGAGATCAGCACCATCTGGGTGTCGCCGGCGCTCAAGCTGGTATTCGCCCTGGGCGCGCTGGTGCTCGCGTTGATCATCCGTCCCCAGGGGATCTTGGGACGCCAGGAACGCGTCGGGTAGCGAGAACGGACGGGACATGGACTACGACATCATCTTCGGCAACGCACTCCGGTCGGCCATCGGGCCCGAGGCGGCGATCTACGCGCTGCTCGCCATCGGGCTCAACGTGCACTGGGGCTACACCGGCCTGCTGAACCTCGGGCAGGTCGGCTTCATGCTCGTCGGCGCGTACGGCCTCGCGATCACGGTCGCGACCTGGGGCTGGTCGATGTGGCTCGGCATCCCGATCGGGCTGGCGGCGGCCGCGCTCCTCGCCCTCGCGCTCGGCCTCCCGACCCTGCGACTGCGAGCCGACTACTTCGCCATCACCACGATCGCCGTCTCCGAGATTCTGCGCATCGTGACGCGGTCGAGCCCCGCCGAGGACCTCACCGGCGGGGCCTTCGGCCTCCAGGGAATCGCGGGGTCGTTCTACGACATCAACCCGATACCGAGCGGAGAGTACGGGTTCGGCGTGGTGACCTTCTCCGCCAACCGGCTGTGGGTGATGCTGGTGACCTGGGCGCTCGTAATGGTGTGCACGGGAATCGTGGTCCTGCTCACCAGCAGCCCCTGGGGGCGCGTCCTGCGCTCGATCCGCGAGGACGAGGACGCCGCCCGGAGCCTCGGCAAGAACGTGATCGCGTTCAAGATGCAGGCGCTGATCGTCGGCGGCATGATCGGCGGGCTCGCGGGGGTGATGTTCGCGATCCGGGCGTCGGCAGCCAACGCCGAGAGCTTCAAGTCGGATGTGACGTTCTTCGCCTACGTGATCCTCATCCTCGGCGGCGCGGCCACGCGCCTCGGACCGATCGTGGGGACCTTCATCTTCTGGTTCGTGATCTCGGGCGTCGAATCGTTCCTGCGCCAGGCGGACGGCCAGGGTTGGCTGCCGGGGTTCCTCCAAGGCAGCGAGGCGGTGGGTGCGGTGACCCTCATCCTGGTGGGCCTCGCACTCGGCCTGCTGATCGTGTTCCGACCACAGGGCATCTTCGGCAATCGCAACGAGATACGCCTGGAAGCCTGACCAATCCCGGCCGCGCGCGGGAGGGGCCCGGCCGAAGCCGGGCCCCTCCGCGTCACGGTCGCAAGCGCTGCGCCCGCGGCTACCCCGCGAGCTGACTCAGGTCGACGTCCTGGGAGCCGATGACCTCGAGCGTGCCGTCGCCGAGCGTGGCAATGGCATACCGACCGAAGGTCGGGTCACCCACGTCGTCGAGGTTCAGGGGACCGCCCACACCCGTGTAGTCGATGTCCTGGCCCTGGTCGAGGAGCGCCTTGCAGTCAGCGAACGAACCGCACTCGGTGCCGTCGGCGCTGACCGCCTGGACGTTGTCGATGATGGCCTGGCCCTCGACCGACCCCGCGGCCTCGGCGGCGAGCGCGAGCAGCACGACGCAGTCGTACGACTGGCCGCCGTAGATCAGGTTCCCCTGCTCGTCGGCGGGCAGCACACCGTTGAGACGGTCGTTGAACTCCTGACCGCCGGAGGCGCCGATCAGCACCATGCCGCTCACGACGCCGGGGTTCTCCTCGTCGACCAACGCGCCGAACGTCGGGCTGAACACACCGTCACCTCCGTAGAGCTGATCGGGTGTGAAGCCGGCCTCGATGAGCCCCTGCACCAGCGGACCACCCTCGGCGAACGAGATCACGACGATCGCGTCGGGGCTCGCCGCGCTGAGCTCCTCGATCTCGGAGTCGAACGTCGTCGTCTCCGGGTCGTAGAGCACCTCGGCGGCCACGGCGGCACCACGCGCCTCGAGCGCGCTCGCGGTCTCCTCGAGGAGCAGCTCGCCATAGTCGTCCTGGCGGGCGACGATCGCGATGTTGGTGCGCCCGTCGGCAAGCAGCTTGTCGGCGAACACTGGAGCCACCGCGTTGTCGGGCGGCACCGTCCGGAAGTAGAAGTCGGCATTCTCCTGGGCGGTGAAGTCGGGCGACGTGTTCGACGGAGAGCACTCCGGGATCCCCTCGTCGGAGAACGTCTGGATGATCTCCTGGGTCTGACCGGACGCGGCTGCCCCGACGATGGCGTTCGCGCCCTCCGCGAGCACACGGTTCGCGGCCTCCGTGACCCGAGCGGCATCGTCACCCTCGTCGGCTTCGATGACCTCGACCGGTTGGCCGAGTACACCGCCGGCGCCGTTGACGTCCTCGATCGCGAGGCCGACACCCTCGATCATCGGTGGGCCGAGGAACGCCAGGCTCCCCGTCTCGGGAAGGATCTGCCCGATCACCAGTCGGTCGGTCGCGGGATCGGCTTCGACGACTTCTTCCTCTTCGTCGGGCTCCTCCGCGGCATCGTCGTCGCCGTTGTCGTCGCCACAGCCGGCGGCAACGAGCGCGAGGACACCGAGGACGGCCCCGAGGCGGAGCCACCATCTCGTCTTCATACGTTCCCCCTCTTGGTCGTGCCCGCCGCGGCCATTCCGGACATACGGCCCGGGCGGAATTGTCACGCGTGGCTGACTCTAACGAGACGGGCGCTGTGATGCTGGGCGCTCGGCCACCTCGCACCGTGGCTACCCACAGGTAGGGTGCCTGCTGATGACGGGTGTCGCCTTCGACCGCGCCGAGGCTCTCCGCCGTCTGCGCGAGGAGCACTTCGACGTGCTGGTGGTCGGGGGCGGCATCACCGGCGCCGGCGTGGCCCTCGACGCGGCGACGCGCGGCTTTCGCACCGCTCTGGTCGAACGGCACGACTTCGCATCGGGCACGTCCTCGAAGTCGTCGAAGCTCGTACACGGCGGGCTGCGCTACCTCCAGCAGCGGGAAGTCAGGCTCGTGTACGAGAACCTGGCCGAGCGCCGGATCGCCCTCCGCAACGCCCCCCACCTCGTGCGGGTGCTGCCGTTCCTCATCCCGCTGCTCACCCGCGACGGGCTCTTCAACCGCAAGCTCACCCGGGCGTTCGGTACCGCCCTCTGGATGTACGACCTCACGGGCGGCCTCCGCATCGGCAAGCGCCACCGGCGGGTCTCGAAGGAGGCGGCGCAGGCGCACATGCCGACCCTGCCCTCCGACCGTCTCTCGGGCGGGTACATCTACTACGACGCCCGGGCCGACGACGCCCGCCTGACCCTCGCCATCTGCCGCACCGCCGCCGCCCACGGCGCGACGGTCGCGAACTACGCCGGAGTCACCGGTCTGCTCAAGGACGAGCACGGGAAGGTGCGCGGCGCCCGCGTCGAGGCCGACGGCGTCGAGATCGAGGTGCACGCCGCGGCCGTCGTCAACGCGACCGGGGTGTGGGCAGACGAGGTGCGGCGCCTCGACGAGGGCGCCGATCCGCACTCGATGCGCCCGGCGAAGGGCATCCACATCACGGTGCCGTGGGCCAAGGTACGCAACGACATCGCTGCGATCGTCCCCGTGCCCAAAGACCGGCGCTCCGTGTTCGTCGTGCCCTGGGGCGACCTCACGTACGTGGGCACCACCGACACCGACTACGACGGCCCCGTCGACGACCCCCAGTGCACCCCGGACGACGTCGCCTATCTCCTCGGTGCGATCAACGCCGCCGTCTCCGAGCCGCTGACGGAAGCCGACGTCGTGGGGACGTGGGCGGGGCTCCGGCCGCTGTTGCGCGATGCCAGCAGCGAGCGCACCGCCGACCTGTCGCGCCGCCATGCCGTCCGCCGTTCGGAGAGCGGCGTCGTGACCGTGACCGGCGGGAAGCTCACGACCTACCGGCGGATGGCCGCCGACACCGTCGACCTGGTCGGCGCGTTCCTCGGCAAGCGCAAGCGCTGTCGCACGAAGCGGCTGACGATCGTGGGCGGTGAGGGAGTCACCGCGTCGGCCGAGAATCTCGAGCCGAGCCGACACGAGCACCTGGCCGGGCGGTTCGGCACCGAGGCCAACGCGGTGCAGGAGCTGATCGACACCGACCCCGGCCTGGGTGACCCACTGGTACCCGGCCTCCCCTACCTGCGCGCCGAGGCGGTGTTCGCGGTCCGTCACGAGATGGCGACCACGCTCGACGACGTGCTGTCACGCCGTACCCGGGCCCGGCTGCTGGCACGCGACGCGTCGGCGCGCGCG
>JBOGFJ010000070.1:0-4395 GCA_050743385.1 Acidimicrobiia bacterium | reverse complement strand
GGGCTGCTCGCGGCCCTGGTCGCGCGGTTCCGGCCGCTCTACGCCATCGCGGTCGCCATCTTCTTCGGCGGCCTCCGGGCCGGTGGCGGGGTGCTCGCCGCGACGGGCGTCGACTCGTCGATCGTGGGCGTCGTGCAGGCCCTCGTGGTGCTGGCGGTCACGCTGCCGGCGGTGCTCCTCCAGATCCGGGCCCAGCGGCGGCACGCCGCGATGCAGGTGGCGCGCACGTGAACGACGTCGAGCTGATCCTCGAGAGCACCGCCCGCCTCAGCTCGCTGCTGCTGTTCATCGCGCTCGGCGAGCTGCTCGCCGAGCGGGCGGGCACGCTGAACATCTCGGTCGAGGGGATGGCGCTGGGCGGCGCATTCACGGCGTCGTATGTCGCCTGGGAGTCGGGCTCGCCGGTGCTGGGCCTGCTCGCCGGCATCGCGATCGGGTTCGTGATCGCGTCGATCCAGGCGGTGCTGAGCCACCGGATCACGATCAACCAGTTCGTGGTCGGGCTCGCGATCAACCTGCTGGTGCTCGGGGTCACGAGCTACCTCCAGGCCGAGATCGACATCGGGCGGGGGCAGGTGCACCGGTTCGCCATCCCATTGCTGTCCGATCTTCCCGTCGTCGGCGGCGCGCTGTTCGACCAGCGCTGGATCTTCTACCTGATCTACCCGCTGGTCCCCTTCACTTGGTGGCTGCTCATGCGGACGCGTTGGGGCCTCGAGCTGCGCGCGGTGGGGGAGGACCCGGAGGCGGCGACGATCACGGGCATCTCGGTGCAGCAGCGTCGGCGCCAGGCGGTCTACGTGTGCGGGCTCTATGCCGGCCTTGGTGGCGCGTTCCTCTCAGTCGGCCTGATCGGCGGGTTCACGCCCAACATGACCGCCGGGCGGGGGTTCATCGCGATCGCGGCGGTGATCCTGGGCAGCTGGGCGATCGGGCGGACGGTCGTCGCGACGCTCATCTTCGGCGGCGCCGACGCGCTGCGGCTCGCGCTGCCGGCGATCGGCGTCGAGGTCGCACCGCAGCTGCTGATCGCGGCGCCGTACCTGATCGCGCTCGTGACGATGTTCGTGTTCGCCCAGGGCCGCCGGCAGCCGGCGGCACTCGGGCGCGGGTACGAGGGGCTGGCGGCGTGACGCCCGGCGACCTCCCGCCCACGACCGCGCTCGCCGACGTCCTCCTCATTCAGCGCATGAAGGGCGTGCTGAGCCCGCCGCTGGCGCCGTTCACGCGGATCCCCGACCGCGTGAGCGGCGCGGCGAGGACGGTGCAGCTGGAGCCGGTCGACTCGGGTGCGGATGGCTCGTTGGATCGGCTCTACGCCCTGCTCGACGAGGACCTGGCGGGCGCGGTGGTCGTGGTGGCCGGCGCCGAGGACGTCGAGGCTGCGGTGTGGGGCCAGATCCTCGCCCGGGCGGCCCGGCGCGCGGGGGCGGTCGCGGCGGTGGTCGCCGGCGGGGTGCGCGACCGCGAGGAGCTCACGGCGGAGGGGGTCCCCGTGTGGGGGCTGGGCGAACGCACTGTGGGTGCGGTGGGCTTGGCGCGGGTCGTCGACGACGACGAGCCCGTGTTCGCCTGCGACGTCCTGGTCGAGCGGGGCGACATGGTCGTCGTCGACCCGCACGGCGTCGTGGCGCTGCCGCGCGTGCAGGCGCCGCAGCTGCTGGCGGCGGCGCGCGACCTGGCGGCCGGTGAGGACGCGTTGCTCGCCGAGCTCGACGGTGGGGGCCGTCTCGCCCGTGCGTACGGGCACAAGCGGAGCGCTGTCGACCGGATCCGAGGGCGTTGACGACCCCGTTCGGCCCATCATTCCGTAACCGCGCCTCGACGCCCTCGGTAGTCTCGGAGCCACGCGAGCGGCAACGACCGGCCCAGCGGTGGTCGGAAGGTGCGCCTCGAAACTGCCATCGGTCGACCGGTTTTTCCGTAGGGTCGGGACGACGAGCACGAACGGAAGGGGAGCAACCATGCCCGAGCGAGACGGATACATCCCCGGCGTTCCCTGTTGGATCGACACGAGCCAGCCCGACCCGGCCGCGGCGACCACGTTCTACGGCGGCCTGTTCGGATGGGAGTTCGAGAACGTGATGCCCGAGGAGGCGGAGGGGCAGTACTTCATCGGCCGCATCCGCGGCGGCGACGTGGCCGCGGTCGAGTCGATCCCGGAGGGCGCGCCGCCGATGGCGTTGTGGAACTCCTATATCTGGGTCGACAGCGCCGACGAGACCACGGCGTCGGCCAAGGATGCCGGTGGCGCGGTCGTGATGGAGCCATTCGACGTCATGGACGCCGGTCGAATGGCGGTGCTCAGCGACCCCGAGGGAGCGGTGTTCTTCGTCTGGGAGGCGAAGAACAACCAGGGTGCGACGATCGTCAACGAGCACGGCTCGCTGAACTTCAACGGCCTCGCCACCCGCGACCCCGAGGCGGCGAAGGCGTTCTACCGCTCGGTGTTCGGTTGGACGACCCTGGCGTTGCCCGCCGGCGAGATGTGGACGTTGCCCGGCTACGGAGACCACCTCGAGGAGAACAGCCCCGGCCTGCGCGAGCAGATGGCACAGATGGGCGGGCCCGAGGGGTTCATCGACGTCGTCGCCGCGCTCAACCCGATCGCGACCGACGACTCCGACACGCCGCCGCACTGGAGCGTCATCTTCGCCGTCGACGACGCCGATGCCGCGGCGTCCAAGGCGCGCGAGCTCGGGGCCGAGATCGTCGCCGGACCGATGGATGCGCCGTGGACCCGGATGGCCGTGATCAAGGATCCGCAGGGCGCGACCTTTATCGCGAGCCAGTTCGTGCCCGAGAACAAGGACCTCGAGGCGTAGGCGGCGCACCCAGGCTCGAGGCCCACGGGTCCGGAATCCGGACCCTCGGGCTTCGAGGGTCGACCGCGGTCATGCGTCGCCCCGGCGTCGAAGCATCTTCTCGATCTCGGAGACGTGACGTTCCTCGCTGCGGATCATCGCCCGGGCGAGCTCCTCGAGCGCCACGCTCTCACCCTGGCTGACCTCGAGGAGCCGGTTGTAGAGGGTGACGCCCTTGCGTTCGTGCACGAGCATCTCGTGCATCATGTCGTCGACGGAGGCGTGATGAGTGCCCACGAGCTCGCCGATCCCGAGGGAGACCTGCTCGCCCAGCGCGGTCACCTCCTCGCCGGCCTGTACGGCGTGATCCAGTGCCTCCTGGGTCTGTTCCCGCATCCAATCCATGATCGGGATGCGGGCGTGGCCGAACACCATGAGCGAGTACTGCGTGTATCGAACCGCCCCGGCGAGCTCCAGCTCGACGATCTCGTTGAGCACCTCGGTGACCTTCTCCCTGTCGAGTCCCATGACGCTCCTCTCGGCCGCGGTCGCGCGTGGCTCGGTTCCATGATCCCCATGCTCAGATCCCCTGCCTCCGGAAACATCCGCCAATCCGTGCGCCGAGGCGCCGGGTCGCCGACTGTGCCCACGAGGGAGGACGGGTGATCGAGGCGGTGGTGTTCGACCTCGACGGCGTGCTCATCGACTCCGAGGCCACCTGGTCGGCGGTGCGGCAGCAGTTCGTCGAGGACCACGGCGGGCGATGGAGTGCCGACGCGCAACGGGACATGATGGGCATGAGCTCGCCCGAGTGGTCGCGCTACATGCACGACCGCCTCGGGGTCGGCCTGGCGCCGGAGCAGATCTCCGACGAGGTCGCGGCCGACGTCGCCGCGCAATATCGCCGGCAGGTTCCCCTCCTGCCGGGCGCGACCGAGGCAGTGCGCGCGCTCGCCGCCCGTTGGCCGCTTGGTCTCGCGTCGTCGGCCAACCGTTCGCTCATCGAGCTCGCGCTCGAGGAAGCGCAGCTCGGCCGCTACTTCGTCGACTCCGTGTCGTCGGAGGAGGTCGCCCGCGGCAAGCCCGCCCCTGACGTGTACGTCGAAGCGGCTCGCCGCCTGCAGGTTCGTCCGGGCTCCTGTGTCGCGGTCGAGGACTCGACGAACGGCATCCGGTCGGCGCTGGCCGCGTCGATGCGGGTGATCGCGATCCCGAATCGAGACTTCCCGCCTGATCGTGACGTCCTCGCGCGAGCGCATCGGGTGCTCGCCGGGCTCGCAGAGCTCCGCCCCGACGTCGTCGAGCGCCTCGATACGGCGGAAGGGCGCGACGACGCACTCTGACACCATGTGGTCGTTGCGACGGCGGCCACGCGGCGGAGGATCCCCCCAGTGGCGTTCCTCGCCCCCTTCGGGGAGCATCGGGTTGCCGAGATGGAACCTGCCCCCACCACCGAGGACGACCCTCGCCGCGTGGCGGTGATCCCGGGCGACGACGCGTCGCCGGAGGCGGTGCACGCCGCGCTCGACGTGGTGCGGGCGCTCGACGTGCCCGTCGAGTGGGTGGTGCTCCCCGACGGCGATGAGCTCGC
>JBOGFJ010000069.1:0-5738 GCA_050743385.1 Acidimicrobiia bacterium | reverse complement strand
CGCGAGTCGGCGCTGTTGCGGGCGCTCGGCGCCGGCCGAGGCCAGGTACTCGGCTCGATCGCCATCGAGGCTGCGCTCGTCGGTGTCATGGCGTCGGTTGCGGGGCTGCTCGGCGGGCTCGGCATCGCCGCGCTGCTCAAGGTCATGTTCAGTGCGTTCGGGTTCGCGCTTCCGTCCGGTGGCCTGGTCTTCACCGCGGGCACCGTCGTGGTCGCGGCGGCCGCCGGCCTCGTCGCCACCCTCGTGGCTGCGGTCGCGCCTGCGGTCCGGGCCTCACGGGTCTCCCCGCTTGCAGCCCTGCGTGATGTCGCCGTCGACCGCAGCGGCGGCTCGGTCGTGCGGGCCGTCGTGGGGATCGCCGTCGCCACCGTCGGCGTGGTCGTCGTCTTGAGCGCGGTGCTCGGCGACGGCGACAACGTGCTGGCGCAGGCGGGGCTGGGTGCCCTGCTCACGCTGGTCGGTGTCGTCGTGTTCGGACCGGTCGTCGCCCGGCCCGCAAGCGCGGCGATCGGGGCGCCGCTGCCGGCGCTGCGCGGGGTGGCCGGCTCACTCGCCCGCGAGAACGCAATGCGCAACCCGCGACGCACGTCCGGCACGGCTGCGGCGCTCATGGTCGGCGTGGGCGTGGTGACACTGTTCACCGTCTTCGCGGCGTCGCTCAAGAGCTCGCTCGACCAGAGCGTGTCGTCGTCGTTCCGGGGCGACCTCGTGATCAGCACCGGCCCCTTCGGCGGGAGCGGTCTCAGCCCCGAGCTGGCCACCGACGTAGGCGACCTGCCCGAGGTGAGCACGGCGCAAGGGCTCGGGCGGGCGCGCGCCGCGTTCGCGGGAGAGACGGAATCCGTCGGGATCGTCGATCCGGACGGGATCGACGAGGTGCTCGACCTCGGTGCCGTCGACGGTTCGCTTGCCGATCTCGGCCGGGAGGAGATCGCGGTCTCGGACGACGTGGCCGAGGACCGAGGCTGGCAGGTCGGCACACCCGTGCCGGTGACGTTCGCCGACGGCGCGACCGCGGACTTCCGGGTCGGTGCCGTCTACGACTCGAGCACGATCGTGGGTGAGTACGTCGTGAGCCGGGAGGCGTGGGCGCCGCACACGGTGCAGGACGTCGACTCGACCGTGCTCATCGGCCTCGCCGACGGCGTGTCTACGGCCGAAGGCAAGACGGCCGTCGAGGCCGTCGCCGACGCGTACGGCGCGCCCGACGTCGAGGACGGTGACGAGTACGTGAGCACCGTGGCCGCCAACGTCGACATGCTGCTCGGCATCGTCTACGTGATGCTCGCGCTCGCGATCCTGATCGCGCTGATGGGCATCGCCAATACGCTGTCGCTCTCGATCCACGAACGGACGCGGGAGCTCGGCCTACTGCGGGCGGTCGGCCAGACCCGACGCCAGCTGCGGTCGATGATCCGCTGGGAGTCGGTCGTGATCGCGGTGTTCGGTACGGTCGGCGGGCTCGGCCTGGGTGTGTTCCTGGGTTGGGCGCTCGTGCAGGCGGCGGCGGGTGGCCCGTTCTCCGACGTCAGCGCGTTCTCGGCGCCGGTCGGTCAGCTGGTCATCGTGCTCGCCGCCGGTGCGATCGCGGGTGTGCTCGCGGGCGTCCGCCCCGCCCGTCGAGCGGCCCGCCTCGACGTGTTGAGCGCGATCGCGACGGAGTAGCGAAGGGCTGTTTTGGCGTCACCTACCCACAACTATTGGGGATAGGTGACGCCAGAACGGTCCCTAGCGCACGCCGGTGAAGCGGATAGGCAGGTGCGCGTAGCCGTCGATGAGGTTCGAGTGGACTCGAGGGAGCTCGTCGGGATCACCGTCGACCTCGAGTCCTTCGAAGCGCGTCAGGATCGCCTCGAACATGATCCTGGCCTCGAGCCGGGCGAGGCTGGCGCCCAGGCAGTAGTGCGGCCCGCCGGCGCCAAAGGCGACGTGGTCGTTGGGCTCGCGCATGATGTCGACGCGGTCGGGATCGCCGAAGGCACGCTCGTCCCGGTTGGCCGAGGCGTACACGAGCAGCACCCGGTCGCCGGCGGCGATGGGCTGGCCCCCGATCTCGGTGTCGGCGACAGCGGTGCGGGTGAACTGCATCACCGGGCTGACGAAGCGGAGCAGCTCCTCCATCGCGGTGGGGAGCAGGGAGAGGTCGCCGCGTAGCTTGTCGAGCTGCTCGGGCTGTTCGAGCAGGGCGAGCGTGCCGGTGGTAATGAGGTTGCGGGTGGTCTCGCTCCCGGCGTTCTGGAGCAGGAGGAAGAACAGATCGAGTTGCATCTGCGTGAGCTGCTCACCATCGACCTCGGCCGCGAGCAGCACGCTCATGAGGTCGTCGCGGGGTTCGACCCGCCGTTGCTCGCAGAGCGCGTCGGCATACGCGTACATGGCCATGGCCGCCTCGCCCCGCTGCTCCCGGGTGACCGATGCGTCGAAGCCGAACGTCAGCTCGGTCCACTCGAACACCTGGCGCCGGTCGTCTTCGGGTACTCCCACGAGGTCGGCGATGACGTGCAGCGGGAGCCACAGGGCGAGGTCGGTGACGAGGTCGCACGATGTGCGGTCGCGCAGCCCGTCGAAGAGCGCATCGACCCGGGCCTGGATCCGGTCGGTCAGGTCGGCGACCCGGCGGGGCGTGAAGCCGGCGTTGACGAGCTTGCGGAGCTTGGTGTGCTCGGGCGGATCGAAGCTGATCAGCAGCTCGGAGGTGCCCGACTGGTCGTCGTCGGCCGCGACCTCGAGGAACGGGTGGGGCGCATTGTGGAACGTGGCCGAGTCGCGGGAGACGCGCTGCACGTCGGCGTGACGGGTGACGGCCCAGTAGCCGCGCTCCCAGCTGGGATGCGCGTGGCGCGAGACCGGGTCGTGGTCGCGCAGCCCGCGGAAGTACTCGTAGGGGAAGCCTCGGTCGTACGTCGCGGGGTCGTGGAGGACGGGGGTCATGGTCGCCGACACCTTTGTGGGGGAGGCTACGAGCATGGTCTCTGACGCCATCGACGCTACCCGCGGTCCGGGCGCGGCGCTCTTCACCGACCTCTACGAGCTCACGATGGCGGGGAGCTACCACGCGCTCGGGCTCCTCGAGCCCGCCACCTTCGACCTGTACGCACATCGGCTCCCGCCCCGTCGGGGATACCTCGTGGCGTGCGGGCTCGAACCCGCGCTCGACTACCTGGAGCGCCTGCGCTTCGCCGACGACGACATCGAGTACCTGCGCTCGCTCGGTCTCTTCGACGACGCGTTCCTTGCTCACCTTGCCGACTTGCGCTTCAGCGGCGAGGTCTGGGCAGTGCCGGAAGGCGAGGTCGTCTTCCCTCACGAACCCCTGGTACGGGTGACCGCGCCCCTCGTCGAGGCCCAGATCGTGGAGACGTTCCTGCTGAACTGCATCGGATTCCAGACGATGGTCGCGACCAAGGCGGCTCGCATCGCCACCGCGTGCGCCGGCCGGTCGTTCGTCGACTTCTCACCCCGGCGTGACCACGGCAGCGACGCGGCGATGAAGGCGGCGCGGGCCGCGTTCGTCGGGGGTGCGTCGGGCACTTCGTTGGTCCTCGCGGGCCGCGAGTTCGGCCTCGAGCTGAGCGGCACGATGGCGCACTCCTACATCATGCGGTTCAGCGACGAGCGCGAAGCCTTCCTCTCCTTCGCCCGCGCGTATCCCGGCGCGGCCGTGCTGCTCCTCGACACCTACGACACGGAGGCTGGCGCCCGGACGGTGGCGGCCATGGCACCGGAGCTGCGATCCGAGGGCATCGTCCCGCGCGCGGTCCGGCTCGACTCGGGCGATCTCACGGCGCTGTCACGATCGGTTCGCGACATCCTCGACCACGCCGGCCTCGCCGACGTGGGCGTCTTCGCCTCCGGTGATCTCGACGAGTACCGCATCGCCGAGCTCGTCGCGGCGGGAGCGCCGATCGACGCCTTCGGCGTCGGGACCCAGCTCGGCACCAGCGGCGACGCCCCTTCCGTCGACGTCGTGTACAAGCTCGTCGAAGACCCGACCGGGCCCAAGGTGAAGGTCGCACCGGGCAAGACGACCCTGCCGGGCCGCAAGCAGCTCTACCGCGGCGGCGAGGGCGGTCGCTACCAGCACGACGTGCTCGCGCTCGACGACGAGCCCGACATCGACGGGCGCCCCGTGCTCGAGTGCGTCATCGTCGACGGCGGCCGCACCCGTCCACCCCAACCGCTGGCGGCGGCCCGCCAACGCTGCGCCGCCGCCCTCGGCGCCCTCCCGGATCACCTGCGCGGCCTCGACGCCGGCGAGCACCCCTACGAGGTGCGCCTCTCGCCCGCACTGGACGCGCTGACGCGCCGGCTCCGCGCCGAGCACGCGCCGTGACTCCCAGACTCGAGGCCCACGGGTCCGGATTCCGGACCCTACGGCCTCGAGTCTCGAAGGTCGGTCAAGCGTCAGGGACCGAACCCGTTCGTGCAACTTTCCCGTACCAGCGGGCACTGGCCTTGGGGGTGCGTTCCAGCGTGTCGAAGTTGACGTGCACGATGCCGAAGCGGGCCGCGTAGCCCTCGGCCCACTCGAAGTTGTCGAGCAGCGTCCACACGAAGAAGCCGCGCAGGTCGACGCCACTGGCGAGGGCCACGTCGGCGGCACGCAATTGTCCGTCGAGGTAGGCGATGCGGCCGCGGTCGTCGATCTCGGCGTCGAACGCGGCGCCGGCCTCGTGCACGTAGAGCGGCGGTGGGTCGTAGTCGACCGTCACGGCCACCAGCGCCTCGCACAGTCCGTCGGGCTCGATCGCCCAACCGAGATCGGTCACCGGTCCCGGCGGCGTCACCAGCTCGACATCGGGGGAGCCGGGCCACATCGCTGCCGGCGCCGACGCCGACGCACCCGGCGCGTATCGCGCGTGGTGGCGACGGTAATAGTTGACGCCGAGCGCATCGATCGGTCGGGCGATCTGCTCGAGGTCGTCGGGCTTGATGTGGGCGAGGTCGCTCACCGCGCCCAAGTCGTCGAGCACGTCGTCGGGGTAGCGGCCCCGCAGCACCGCGTCGTACCAGAGCCGGTTGGCGACGCCGTCCACGCGGCGGGCGGCGTCGCGGTCCTCCTCGTGGTCGCCGGCCACGACGACGGGATAGGGGTTGAGCGTGATCGCGATCTCGGCCCCAGCGGCGCGTACGCCGGCGCGCAAGGCATCGACCGCGAGCCCGTGCCCGAGCAGCACGTGGTGGGCGGCGGCGACGGACGCGCCGGGATCGGTACGGCCGGGCGCGAGCTTCCCCGAGCAGTAGCCGAGCATCGCCACGCACCACGGCTCGTTGATCGTCGTCCACTGTCGCACCCGGTCGCCCAGCGCGTCACCGATGATGTGGGCGTACTCGCCGAAGCGCGCAGCCGTCTCGCGACAGGGCCAGCCGCCGCCGTCCTCGAGCGCCTGCGGGAGATCCCAGTGGTACAGCGTGACGACGGGCTCGATGCCGTGGTCGAGCAGGTCGTCGACGAGATTGCGGTACACGTCGAGGCCGGAATGGTTGGCCGGCCCCTGACCCGTGGGCTGCACCCGCGGCCAGGCGATCGAGAACCGGTAGTACGGGATCCCCAGGTCGGCGAGCAGCGCGACGTCGTCGGCCATGCGCCGGCGGTGGTCGCTCGCGACCCGGCCCGTGTGGCCGTTGCGCACCCGGCCGGGCGTGGCCGAGAACGTGTCCCAGATCGATGGGCCTCGGTCGTCCAGGTCGACGCCGCCCTCGATCTGATAGGCGGAGGTCGCGACACCCCATTGGAA